>CAZMEQ010000006.1:42408-54110 GCA_964565345.1 uncultured Gammaproteobacteria bacterium
GAAGATTGAAAATAATTTTAATTCATTAGATCTAACAAACAACGTTAACCTTAGATGGCTTTATTTGTCTGATAATGATTTTACTGATGTGGAGTCGCTTATTGCGCCTTTGTTAAACCCTTATAATATTGATTTAAGTTATAATAATGTAGTTAGTTTGACGCCCTTTATTAACCATCCGGGGATTTCTGATGGCGACATATTGGTTTTGTCTGGTAATCCACTCAACTCATATTCGGACATTCAAACATTGGAGGCAGAGGGTGTCACAGTAACCTTTGACATCGCTTGCGGAGATGATGAGCTGGCACCCGCTGCTGGTGAACAATGTGATGATGGTAATAACGAAGATGGAGATGGTTGCAGTGCAATATGCCAAATTGAAGCTGGCGGTACTGGAACGGAGGAAGATCCTTACCAAATTACCAATTGTGCAGAATTGCAAACCATGAATGCAGATTTAGATGCTTACTATGAATTAGTGACTGATATTGATTGCTCTGAATCAATTAGTTGGAATGGCGGGCAGGGGTTTGAGCCAATTGGGTCAACGGCTACACCTTTTACAGGGTATTTGTATGGTATGGGGAATTCTATAAGTGATTTATACATTGATAGGGCAGGAAGTGATACTGTGGGATTGTTTGGGGCTTTGAATGTAAATGCAGTTATCCTTGGTTTGGGTCTTGAGAACGTAAGTATTACTGGAAATAATAATGTGGGGGCATTGGTTGGTTCTTATATAGGCGGTGCTGGCGCTGTGTTTAGTGTTTATTCTAGCGGTAATGTTGTGGGTAATGGGTCTGTGGGAGGATTGATTGGGTTGTCCGAAGGCAATGTTGCCTTAGCATATTCCACTTGTACTGTTTCTGGTGTCGCTGGTGTGGGCGGTTTAATCGGGGCGAATTCTGGTAGGATAGAAAACACTTATGCTCAAGGATTTGTAACTGGGGTGACTGAAGGTTCTTTTGGCGGTTTAGTGGGATATAATACTAATTTGATTATTAACTCATATTCAATTGGAGCAGTTTCGGCTGGCGGTGGCGGTCTTGTTGGTCTGAATGCTTTTTCTGTTGCGGATTCATTTTGGGACATTGAATCTTCTGGCCAAGTAAGTAGCTCTGGGGGCACCGGACAAACCACAGCTCAGATGCAAACACAAAGTACTTTTACGAATGTAGGGTGGGATTATGATTCTGTTTGGGAATACTATGTTGGAAACTATCCTAAACTTTTATTTTTAGTTTCAGATGATCCGGTTGGGAGTGCAACCATAGTCAACTTTGTTGATACAGATTTAGAAACTTGCGTGCGCACAGCCTTAGACATTAGCGAACCGACACCAATCACTTCGGACGATGCCTTAACTTTAACTTCGCTTGGTTGTTCTTATGATAACATCGTAGATTTAGATGGTTTAGAGTACTTTTTGAATTTAGTTACCCTTGATCTTCAGGGGAATCCAGTTGTCGATGTTGCTCCGATTTCCGGATTGACGTCGCTTAGAACCTTAAATTTACTTAACACGGAGATCGAAGATATCAGTTCTTTGTCGGCTTTAACAAGTTTAACTTGGTTTGGTTTTGGTGGCTCATATTTAACAGAAGATTTTAGCGTAATTAGCAATTTTACCTCTTTAACATTTTTAAATTTAACCAATAACATAATTGGTGATTTGAATTTTATTACGGGATTAAGTAATTTAACCTCATTGCAGTTGGTTAATGATAGTATTCAAGATATTACCGAGCTTGCTGACCTCGACAGTGTCCAGACTTTAGTTCTAACTAATAATCAAATTACTGATTCAGCGCCTTTGTCAGGGATGACATCGTTGCAATATCTCACTATCAATGATAATAGTCTTTCGAGTTTATCTGGTATAACTTCTTTGACTGGTATTATTATGATATCAGCGGCAGATAATGAATTGACAAGTTTGTCTGGTTTCTCTAGTCTAACAAATTTGACCTATCTTGATGTTCGTAATAATAGTTTGGATGATGTGCCTCAACTTGAATATCTAACAGCACTGTCAACAGCCTTCTTGCAAGATAATGAAATTACAGATATTGGGCCATTAGTTGCGAATTCCAATTTTGCTGATTCTTGTACGGTCGATTTAACCGGAAATTATATTAATTCTTATGCTGACATCGGAATATTGCTAGCGCGGGAAGTTGATGTCACTTATGATTATGCCTGTGGCGATACTGAGTTAGAAGAGGTCGCAGGAGAAGAATGTGATGATGGTAACAATGAAGATGGCGATGGTTGTAGCGCTCTGTGTGTAGACGAGGGGCCTGTCTGTGGAAATGGAATAGTAGAAACAGAAGAATCTTGTGATGATGGTAACTTGGTTAATGGGGATGGCTGTAGTGATGTGTGTCGGCGTGAGGGCGGAAGTGGCCCACCACCTGCTGATCCAGACCCAGAACCAGATCCATTACCAGTAGCGGCACCAACCGTACCAACAGCGCAACCGCCAACCGTGTTGTCTTCATCTTCTATCCAGTGGAACTTTTTGGATCGAGCCACCAATGAGGTAGGTTTTAAATTATATGATGCTAATTCTGTTTTGTTGGTGACTTCAGCTGTTCCTGATTTAAATAATTTTGTTGAAACAGGGTTAAATCCAAACACACAATATTCCAGACAGGTTTCGGCGTATCATAGTAGTTCCGAGAGTCCTTTGGTCAGTGTCGGCACAGTCTATACTTTAGCTAATAAACCGAGCATTGATACTCTTATCGTAACAGGTGAGGGGGCAGTCGCTTTGTCAATTGCGACCAGCGGGAATCCAAGTAATACCACTTATTCTATTTACGAAGTAAGCGTTAATAAGTGGGTTCAAGCTAATGGGACCTTAGGGCCAACAGCGGTTTATCAAACAAATGAACAGTGGTTAAATGGCGCGGCCGGCATACCTGTGACAGGATTAACGCCGAACGCTTTGTATCTTTTTCAAGTACAGGCCCGCAATGGTGATGGTGTTTTAACTTCTTTTTCTGAGACAAAACAAATCGTAGTAACCCGTCCAGTGAATGCTAATATAGTTTTGACCAAGAAGGTCGGTGTTAATGTGTCGGACGAGGTCTCCAGCTTGACATGGGGAAGAAATGTTTTTGCTGGTGTTGATAATGTTTTTCAAATTAATTTTAGCTCTTGGTCCGATAAATACATTAATGTCTATAGCCTTTCTCTTTTGGCTTTGATTTTGTTATTTCCAGCCAGCTTGTTTGTGGCAAAAAAATATACATTTAAATATAGTCAAAAAGTTTATCGTATTGCTTTTAGCTGGCCCACCAAAGCGGTTGTGGCCGCGGTTGTTGTGCTGCTTGCATATAATACTTTCCAGGTGCAGGCCTTTGAAAATCAGAGCGGTGCTGACGTGGAGACTGGAGACGAATTAACGTATCAAGTAAGTTACACCAATAGTGGCGGCCAGACAGCGCGTAATGTTATTGTTAGCGATTCCATTCCTGATGGGATAACTTATGTGGCTGGAACTTTAACCAGTACTGGAAATAAATGTGTTTTGACGAACAAGCTCATTACGTGTAACTTAGGTGATTTAGCTCCGAGTGCAAGTGGCGTTTTGGAATTTACAGCCAGTGTAACTGGATCGAGTGGATCAACAATTATTAATATCGCTAGCGCTACGTATACAGGAGGAACTGCAAATAGTAATAGTACAACTAATGATATCGTCGCGGCTACCATTGACTGTGCTTCGGGGCAAACCTGTGATGTAGTATTGGGCGCGGGTTGGAATTACTTTACAGTTGGGATAAATAGTGTTTTACGTTTCTCTTATTTGGGTGGCACACATTCGGCACAGTTAACAGCGCTTAATGCAGTTGCGCAAACTGGGACTTTAGTAGTTTCGAGTGACCCTATTACTAGTAATTTAGTAGAAGGTAATGTCGTCGCTATTGATGTTAATGGTAATGGCTATAATGATTTAGAAATTCAGATTCAAGATATTGAATCAAACCAATTAGGTACCATAGGTCTACAAAAGAAAGATGAAGTTGTTTTGGTCTGTGGCGATAAAATTTGTAATAACAATGAAACTTGTGATACTTGTCCAAGTGATTGCGGAGCTTGTCTTAAGGCTCAATGTGAGGATTCAGTTGATAATGATAATGATGGCTTCGTAGATTTTCCCGCGGATATTGGTTGTACATCTGCCAAAGACAATGACGAATCTAACATAATTTTACCGGTTTGTGGCGATAATTTATGTAATGGGGCGGAAACATGCAAAACTTGTGCTGGTGACTGTGGTAAGTGTCCGGTAGAGGCTGTCTGTGGCGATAATAGTTGTAATGGGACAGAAACTTGTAACTCTTGCGCACTTGATTGTGGCGCTTGTCCGGATCAAGACTTGCCTGATGAAGTCGACGAGCCCACAGACCAACCACAAGAAGAACCGACGGAAGATTCAGAAGAAAGTGGCTCAGTTAAGCGTGCTTGTAGTGATAATTTAGATAATGATGGCGATAATAAAATAGATATGGATGATCCTGGTTGTGTTAATCTTGTAGATGATGATGAAACGGATGTTGTACTGTCCGAGGAAGAGGCCAAAGAACAAGTAAAAGTTATTGAAGATATTAAAATTACCAAAGAGGCTGAAAAAGTAGTAGAATCTAAAAATGTAGCAGCAGTTGTAAATACAGTTTCTAGTATCTTGAGTGGTTTGACTAATAATGATTATGAACAAGCCCAAAAGAAAGTTAAAGAGACAGTAATAGCTACGGTTAAAACTGCTAAGATTGTCGGGAATGCTACTATAAATAATCCTACCGTTGAAAAAGTTAACAATGTGGTCCAAGAACCGGTAACTGTCATGGCAACAGCAGCTAGCGTGGCCTCTGTGGCAACGGTGGGTGCAACTGGGGCGGCTGGAGTTGGTTTTTTGACTTACTTACAGTTTTTATTTACTCAACCTATACTTTTGTTAACTAGAAGACGTCGCCAAAACTGGGGTATAGTTTATAATTCAATTACCAAGAAGCCACTTGATTTGGCCATTGTGCGTTTATTTGATGCTAACACCAATCGACTTGTAACAACTAGAGTAACAGATAGAAAGGGCCGGTATCAGTTTATGGCAAAGCCAGGGCGTTATTATTTAGAAATAGGCAAAAAAGAACATCGTTTCCCAAGTGATGTGATAAATCAATTGTTGGGGTTACATTTAGGAAAGAATGAACAAGTGCAGTTAAATGAAAATGTGATAGATGGGGAATACCAAAATCTTTACAATGGGGGTACTATTGAAATTAAACCAGGGGAGAGTGGAATTATAAATAGGTCAGTGCCCGTTGACCCAGATAAAAAACTCGAATCAGACAGGGAGGTTTTGAAGCGACTATTGTTAAAGCGGTTGCAGACAATCGCTACGTTATTAGGACCTATAATCGCCATCGTTTCTTATATTATTGATCCGCAGGGGTGGATTGGTATATTGGTTATACTACAAATAGTGATGTATTTTGTCTTTAGACGTTTAGCAAAAATTCATAGACCATTAAGTTGGGGAAGTGTGAAAGATATAATTACGGGTAAAAAATTACATAAAGTTGTGGTCCGAGTCTTTGACACAAGATTTAATAAGTTGTTGGATACCCAGGTTACCGATAGCGATGGTAAGTATGGATTTTTGGTCAGTCGAGGAGAGTATTATTTGACCGGTAACCGACAAAACTACGAACCTTTTAAGAGTAATCATTTAGACTTAACACAAGTTGATTCTGGCTATATTGCTGAAGAGATTAAATTAAAGCCCGTAAATCAGAACAATGATTCTATTGCGAATCAGGAGACGCTAACGAGTCAGGTTTCTTCAGCGGCCATAATTTTGCCTAGTGTTGAAGAACCGACTATTCAGGTCCCTGAAGAAAAGGTTGCAGAGGCGGTTGTGACAGAAGTCGTTGCTCCACCAGAAACATCTCAAGTTGCACCAATGGCAGCGCCGGCTGCGACGTCAGAAGTAGTTGCTTCCAAAACTCAGTCCCAAGTTATACCTCCAAATCTTCCCGTGGTAAAAACAGTAGTTAATAATAATCTCAAAAGTTTTAATCAGCTAAAGGACCAATTGAACAATTCGGATCTTTTGCCAGACGAGCAGCATACTGCTGGGACAGATAAGGAAGATTATTATGATTTGGATGTGTTAGGTAAATAGAATATCTAAAAACTGCCCATAAGGGCAGTTTTTTGTTACCTAGATTGTCTTTTTACAGAATTTATATGATATAGTGTCCCCTGAAACAAGTTCAGGGTGACAAAAACGGTTTATTGTAATAGTGAACTCATCTCGGAAGTGTGTCATCCCGAACTTGTTTCGGGAGACGTAATAATATGCGAAATTATGATTTTTATGTTTATATTTTAGCAAGTAAAAAACTAATATTGTATATAGGCATGACAAACAATTTATTAGGTAGACTTTGGCAACATAAACATGCATATAAAAGCAGATTTGCGTATGTTAACCAATGTCATAAATTAGTTTATTACGAACATTTTACTGATGTTTGGGTTGCTATTAGAAGAGAGAAACAATTGAAGAATTGGCACCGAAATTGGAAGTTGAATTTGATTAAAAGATGTAACCCCTTACTTGACGATTTGTTTACGAGAGATTTTTCGTAATTCGCGATTGTAATTTATAGCGAAGCGATGGGCTTCGTCTCTAACTTGGATAAGTGTTTCTTTATTTTGCTCGAGCCATTTGGCAATAACTTTGGGGGCAAAGAATTCATTTTTCTTTCGGTCTGGACCTTTGGCGATGCCTACTACAGGAATGTTTAGTTTGTGTAGAGCAACAATTTCTTTAGCGGTATTTACTTGTGGTTTACCGCCGTCAATCAAAAATAGCTGTGGCAGCGGCCATTCGGCATGCCTTAGCCGTCGGTTTAGGACCTCTTTTAAACAATCAACATCACTTTGGCCAATAACGGTTTTAATTTTGAATTTTCGGTAGTGTGATTTTTCAACTGCTCCGTTCTGAAAGACAACCATGGCCCCGACTTTATCTGATGTACTTAGATTGGATATGTCGTAGCCTTCGATGCGCTTAATGTTGTCGCTCTTCGGTAAACTCAGAGTGACAACATTGTTGTAGAAAGTTTTGTTTAATAGGGCGACGTCGTGTATCTTTTTAAGATTAGAAATTTGGTCCCGTAATCGTTGCGCTTCTTCAAAGTTTTCGTTTTTAGATTCTAAGCGCATTTGTTTTTCTAGATCTTTCATCAATTGCTTTTTATGACCCTTGAAAAAGAGAGTTAAGGGTTTAACGACTTTTTGGTTGTATTCTTTACGTGTAATTTCATTGGTACAAACACCCAGACATTGTTCAATTTGGTAATAAAAACAGGCGCGTGGTTGAGCGGGCGAGCAAGAGGAATAGGCAAAAAGTTTGCGTAACAATTTCAAGGTGGCTTGTGTATTTAAGCCTGGGAAAGGGCCAAAGACGTGGAGAAATTTTTTCTTTTGTTCATTTAAAGCTAGTTGCTTTAAGTCGTGCTGTCGGATGACAGACAAGGTAGGGAAATCTTCTTTTGTAATAACTAAATAATTCCAACTTTTATCATCCTTGCCTAAAACATTGTATTTAGGTTGATATTTTTTTATGTAATTAGCTTCGAGAATGATGGCTTCTAAAACAGAATCCGTGGTTATCCATTTTATGTTTTTTACCTCAGCAATTAATGATTCAATGGGGCGAGGTGATTTTTGCCCGGCAAAATAAGAGCGCACACGAGAT
Source organism: uncultured Gammaproteobacteria bacterium (assembly GCA_964565345.1). Taxonomy (GTDB): domain Bacteria; phylum Patescibacteriota; class Patescibacteriia; order UBA11705; family JABHMO01; genus GWC2-39-14. The sequence goes on from CAZMEQ010000006.1 coordinate 50,189, forward strand.
TTTAGGCTTGTGGCTTTACCAACATAAATGAGTTCCTTCTTCGTATTGTAGAAAAGGTAAATGCCGGGTTGATTTGGGATTCTTTTTAATTGTCCTGTCATATATGTCCATTGTAGGCGGAAATTGGATTATTGTTAAGATATTTTTTTATAAAGAGCCCCCGTGCCTGCGTGCAGGTCGGGGGCGTTCGGTCAGCGGTTCAGCGTGGGGATGATCTCCTCCCAGCTGAGCGTGGGGTCGGCCATGAGGCGCTCGAAGCCGTGCGCCAGGCTGACGATGTCGTACTGGGCCAGCTCGAGCATGCGGCGCAAGTCGAACAGATCCAGCGTGATGAAGAGGATGAACTTGGCTTCGAAGTGGTTATACTTCGAGGCCTCTTCGGCGTACGGCAGCCAGTACGAGTTGGGGCGGATTGTGATACCCATCATGGGGCTGTTGTGCAGTCCAGCCCACAGGAAGAGTGCTTGCAACAAGCAGACCATCTCCAGGTACTCGTCGGCATCGAAGGTGTCCATGGTCATGATGCCTTTGCTGCCAGTGGAGTTCACCAGGACCAAGTGGTTGGTGGTGAATTCGTGGACCATGCAGTTCGGTCCCAGAACCTTGGTCAGCAGGTGTACGATGGCCATGGGGACGGTCAGGTCGTGCTTGATCGGATCGCAGTGGCGAGAGACAGAGGATAAGTGGATCACAATACTTCTCCGTTGGAGTCCTAGTCGCGGAACATCTTCGCGTAAGGATCATTGGCCTGTTCGGCGTCGATTTCAGCCAGCTTCTTGTCGAAGTAGCGAACGTAGGGAATCATGCCGCCCAGGATCATGGGGATGAAGAAGGGGATGTGTCCCTTCAGCTGTCCAGTAGCCAAGGCGTAGATATCCAGTCCGAGGACAGCGAGTGCCGCGACCAACAGCAGTATCTGCATCGCGATGCTCTGCTGTTTCTCGTCCAGGTCGCACAGGTTCACGATCTTCAGGATCGCTTCCGAAAACCAACTGCGCTTGAATTCGTCTTCCACGGGTCACCTCATTAGTTGTGATTGTCCAAAGGACGCTTTATTATATGCTGAAACAGGTTTTTTGTCAATCCAAATAATCCTTCAAATATTTTCCAGTCCAACTGGTGCTGGATTTACGGGCTATATCCTCGGGCGTACCGGTGGCCACAATTTGGCCGCCTTGATCACCACCTTCTGGACCCATATCAATTATCCAATCAGCAGATTTTATAACGTCGAGGTTGTGTTCGATAACCATGATGGTGTTTCCTTGAGATACAAGTCTTTGCAGGACATGCAAAAGTTTCCTGACATCATCGTAGTGTAACCCAGTGGTCGGTTCATCGAGAAGATATAATGTTTTTGTGGTACTGTGTTTAGCTAATTCGCGGCTAAGTTTAATTCTTTGGGCTTCGCCTCCAGACAAAGTTTTAGCTGACTGCCCCAGTGTTAAATAGCTTAATCCGACTTCGTTTAAGACCTTTAATTTGTCGTTGATGAAAGGGATGTCTTTAAAAAATACCTCTGCCTCTTCAACCGTCATGTTTAAAACATCTGAAATATTTTTCCCTTTGTAATGAACCTGCAAAGTTTCTTTATTGAACCGTTTCCCCTTACAGACATCGCATTGAACTTCGACGCTGGGTAAAAAGTGCATTTCAATTTCTAGTGTGCCATGACCTTCGCAGTTTTCGCAGCGGCCGCCCGGTCTGTTAAAACTAAATCTGCCAGGCTTATAACCGTGGATTCTAGCTTCTTGGGTTGAAGCAAAGATTTCGCGAATGTAATCAAAAGCTTTAGTGTAGGTGGCTGGGTTAGAGCGGGGAGTGCGCCCGATGGGGCTTTGGTCGATTTTAATTATTTTATCAATATTTTCAGCTCCGATTATGTCTTGGTAATTACGCTCGTGTGGTTTTTTGCGATGCTTAGCGTCCATAACTGAACGATAAACAATGCTGTGCATTAAAGTAGATTTGCCTGAGCCAGAGACTCCAGTCAAACAAACAAAGCGACGTGTTGGTATTTCTACGGTGAGATCTTTTATGTTGTGTTCGGTTGCTTTTTTGATGGTGATTTTAGGCGTATTGTTGTCGACTTTGCGGCGTTTTTCCGGGAGTTTAACAACCTCTTCGTGTCGCAAAAATTTACCGGTTAAAGAAGTTTTGGGGTCGCCAATAGTAAAGCAATCATCAGCAGTTTTGGATAGAGCTTTCTTGGGGTTGAGTAAATTATCCAGTGGGCCAGAGTAAACAATTTTTCCGCCATGTGTGCCAGCCCCTGGACCTATATCAACTAACCAATCGCTGGTCAGAATAGTATTTTCGTCATGTTCGACAACAATTATGGAATTACCGATATTACAAAGGTTGCGCAAAGTATTAACCAGTTTTTCGTTGTCGCGTTGGTGCAGCCCGATAGTTGGTTCATCTAAAACATATAGGGCGCCCACAAGTTTAGTCCCGACTTGGGAGGCGAGTCTAATGCGTTGCGCTTCGCCACCAGACAGAGTCCCGGCGCGTCGATTTAAGGTTAGATAATGGAGGCCTACGTCCAACATGAACTGTAAACGATTTATGATTTCATTAAGAACGATTTCGGAGATTTCGATTTCTTTTTTGTTCAATTTAGTTTTTAGCTTTTCAATAAAGTCCTTGGCTTCCGCAATGTTCATTTCAGTAATTTCCCATATGTTTTTATTGGCAATGCGAACGCTAAGAGCGTTGGGATTCAAGCGTTTCCCATTACAAACAGGACAAAGTTCTTCGCTAAAAAGTTCTTTGGTGCCTAGGCCAGTACAATTCTCGCAATAGCCATAAGGGCTATTAAAACTGAATAGGCGAGGTTCAATTTCGGGGAAGCTGTAGCCATCATTAGTGCATGAATACTCGGTGCTGAATATTTTTTCAGTTTTATCTGGATAAATTACGGTGCATAGTCCATCAGATAATTCTACGGCATTTTCAACTGCCTCGGCTAGGCGTTGTTTAAAGCCTTTATTGTCATTTTCAGCGATAGGGTGGAGGAGTGTTATTTTATCAATCACCACTTCGATTGTATGTTTTATATTCTTTTTTAAAACCACTTGCTCCTTAAGACTGTGCATTTTTCCGTCGATACGGGCTTCTAAGAACCCATTGTTATATGTGTCATAAAGGAGTTGATAGTATTCACCTTTACGACCGCGAATAATGGGGGAAAGGATGGTAATCTCTTTGGCTGATTCTGATTGAGCAAATATTTTGTTCAAAATGTGATCATTCATCTCATCGTGCGTCATTTTTTCCATGTGAGTATCACACAAAGGGCAGTGTGGTTGTCCAATTTTAGCATAGAGAACGCGTAGGTAATCGTATATTTCCGTGATGGTGGCAATGGTGGATCGGGGGTTGGCTGAATGAGCTTTTTGATCAATAGAAATAGCCGGGGAAAGGCCGGTAATTTCATCGACATTAGGTTTCTGCATACCACCCAGAAATTGACGAGCGTAGGCTGAGAGGCTTTCGATATAACGTCGTTGCCCTTCTGCGAAAATGGTATCAAAAGCCAAGCTCGATTTGCCTGAGCCTGAAAGTCCAGTGAACACGACCATCTTATTGCGTGGAATTTCCAGGTTCACGTTTTTGAGGTTATGTTCGCGGGCGTTTTTAATGGTTATTTTGTTTTGCATAAGTTGCGAATTACGCATTGTATTTTGATGTTACAAATTATTGTTTAGAAATGAGATTTTTTGATTTATGATATATGATCTATGTTCTATGACTTATGAAGGAATAACTCAATAGCCCCACAGAATGGTTATTCTAGGGATGGTAGAAGGTATTAGTAATGTAGCGTGCTGGATTTGGATTGTCAATTGATTTGCGGCCATCAACTAGATTTGCGAGTACGCCTAAGACGTACGTGGCAATCCAATGGCATATTTCGTAA
>CAZMEQ010000007.1:0-46166 GCA_964565345.1 uncultured Gammaproteobacteria bacterium
GTCGTCCCATCCGCAGCAATGAACTGCTGCATAGCAAGTAGCTTGCGAAGACGCTTGACGAAGGCCTGACCACCAAAGGCGTCGGTGGCCAAGGCGGCCGCAAATTCCTCCCCTCCCGGACGGCCAACCAGGTCAGAGGGACGCGATACCAAGTTCAGGAGCTCACCCAGCTTCCGCAGGACCGCGTCACCGACGTCATGGCCGTAGGTGTCATTGACGTGCTTGAAATGGTCGATGTCGATTGACACTAAGGTCAAACAGCGTGCTGGGTCTTCATGCGGGTGTCCATTCTCACCGCGACGCTTAGTTGCATCGCCCTCATCGGCAAGGCTTCTATCCGCCGCTGTGCCAGGAAAGCGATAGCGGTGAGCCACCGCAAAGGCTCGACGGAACTCCTCAAACCACATTCGGCGCGACAGGACGTTAGTCAGCACATCACGATGCCAGGACTCGAGCTCCTCCTGGAGACCTTGGACCTTCTTCTTGAGAAGATCATTGACTCGGCTGAGTTGCCAGATCTTCACCGAAAGACCCACGATGAGACTCAAGATAAGGATCAAAAAGCCCCAGGTCGTTACACTCCCAAAGGTTTCTCGAACAGAAGCCCAAAGTGCGATCATGGTATCCCCCCGTTAAATGATTTTGCCTTGACTAAGGCCTTTAATAATAACAAAAAAGGTGCCCATTGTCAATCTTGGACACCACTTTTTATCTTAATTTAAACAATTTTTTTGACCTCTTGTTCTTTGTAAATCTCTAATACATCATTCGCTTCAATCAATGGTTGCCCCTCATATTTTATGCCGCATTCTTGGCCCTTTACAGCGTCTTTAACTTCTTGTTTCCCGATTTGCAAGACAGTCAATTTCCCTGAAGTTAAAAACTGTTGGTTGCGCATCACGGCCACCTTGGCCCCTGGCTCAACCTTGCCTTCAAGTACCTTACCACCAACTATTTGCCAATCATTACCCTTTTTAAAAACCATAAGAACACTCATCTTACCTAAATCTGTGCGAACAATTTCTGGTTTTATAATCTCATTTAGTTTTCTCTTAACCTCATCAATCAACTCGTAAATAATTCGATATGTTTTAATTTCTACTTTTTTATCTCGAGCCAAATCTTCGGCACTTTTTGAAGGGACCACATTAAAGCCCAACAACATCGCACCAGTAGCTTCAGCGCTAGCAATATCACTCTCTGTAATATACCCCAAACCTTTAGCAACAAAATTAATCTTAATTCCAGCGCGTTCAATCTTTTTTAATGATTCAATTATTGCCTCTTGTGAACCCAAAACATCTGCTCTTAAGATAATATTTAACTCTGTTAAATTCTCTATATTTTCACCAGGAGATTCATTCCCATGCAAAAAGGTCTCATCCTGGTTTTGCATTGCATAAACCTTTGCTCTTTTTGCTTGCCTTGGATCTGCTACTACCTCTAAAACATCTCCTACTTTTGGTGCAACCTTTAACCCTAAAATTTCTACTGGCATCGACGGATCAGCAGAATCAACAATTTGGCCTAAGTAATTTTTCATGATACGGATACGGCCATACAGGACTCCAGCCATGACAACATAATCACCAACACGCAACGTTCCATTTTTGACTAGAACTGTTGCCACAGGCCCCTCACCTTTGCTTACGTGCGACTCTACTATACTCCCAATAAACTCGCCCACGGGATTAGCTTGAATCTTATCCGCAATTAAATCAGCAGAAAGTAAAACTGTATCTAAAAGTTCATCAATATTTTTATTAAACTTGGCTGATATTGGCGCAAATACTGTTTGACCACCCCATTCTTCGGCCAATAAATTATATTGAGCTAATTCTTGTTTTACCTTTTCTATATTGGCATCAGGCAAATCAATTTTATTAACTGCTACAACAATCGGTATTTCCGCGGCTTGGGCGATTTTTATAGATTCCACAGTCTGAGGCTTAACCCCTTCATTTGCCGCCACGACTAAAATAGCAATGTCGGCCACTTTGGCACCGCGCGAACGCATCGCGGTAAAGGCTTCATGGCCTGGCGTATCAATAAATGTTATTTTTCGCCCCTTGCGTTCGACTTGATATGCACCTATGTGTTGGGTAATTCCACCTGCTTCACCAGCCACAACATTAGTGTTTCTTATAGCATCCAACAATTTAGTTTTCCCATGATCAACGTGACCCATAACAACTATAACGGGTGCTCGTGTTGTTTTTTCGGTCTGATTTTCTAAAACTTCTTTTATTTTTTTGGCCTTATCAACCTCCACAATTTCTTCTAAAGAAATTTCTTTAGTTTCATAACCCATGTCCGAAGCAATAATGGCGGCGGTCTCATAGTCAATACGTTCATTCATCGAAGTCATTACCCCGTTTTTTATTAATTCAGACAAAACAAACGTAACTGGGCGTTTAAGTAAGGCTGCAAAATCTTTGACGGTTAAAACACTGGGGATTTCTAAAATTGTAGTACCATGCTGACCTTCTTCAGCTTCATCTTTCTTAGAATATTTCAAATATTGTTCTTTTTGTCGTTCTCGTTCTGAAAACTCTCTCCAGGCACGGATAATTTTACCCGCCAACTGGTCATCAACCTTGATAGCTTTTTGACCAATATCAAAACCTAGAGCAGGGAGCTTCTCTCTTAAGTCTTGGGCATTGAGCTTTAATTTTCTGGCTAATTCTGTTATATTCATATAAGCTATGTAATGCTTTAATCCTATCAGAAATAGCCCTTAGAGTCAACCCTAATTTAATAAACCAAGATATGCAATATTTCTTCATTCTAGGCAGACACGCCGATCTCTCGCTCGCTGAAATTCAAGCGACAATTAAAAGACAGAAAAATGAATCAAAGGCTCTCTTCTTTGGACACGACTGGGCTATTTTAGACATCAAAAAGGAATTGCAGCCAGAGGCCTTTATTAATCTTTTAGGAGGGACTATTAAGTTGGGTGTAATAATAGAAAAAACCTCGCAAATAAATTCAGAACAAATTGCTCGTTTAATATCGCCATCAGATAAAAAAATATTTTTAGGTATCAGCTTATATGGATTCCAATATAATTTATCAAAACTAGGTTTAGAAATAAAAAAAATCCTTCAAGGACAAGGCAACAAAGTACGCTATGTGACAAGCAAAGAAAATCCTTTAAGTAGTGTAGTCGTACAAAAAAACCATCTTTTAGATCAAGGGGCAGAAATAATACTGATCAAAAATGGGGCAAACTATTTTATTGGAAAAACTTTGGCGGTTCAGCCATTCGAACAATTTTCAAAATTAGATTATGGGCGACCAGCGCGAGATTCTTTTTCTGGCATGCTCCCCCCAAAGCTAGCGCAAATTATGGTGAATTTATCCGAGCTACCCAACCAAAGCTTAATTTATGACCCTTTTTGCGGCTCTGGTACGATTTTACAACAAGGATTATATCTGGGATACAATGTTTTAGGCAGTGATATTAGTCCAAAAGCGATTAAAGACTCAGAGGAAAATTTACAATGGCTCACTAAACAGATAACTATTAAAAATAAATATTCTGTCTTTAAATCAGACATAACAAAACAAGGCCCCCTGGGTATGTACCCTGATGCAATTGTAACTGAACCATATTTAGGCCCCGCGCTCCGCGGACACGAAAAAAAAGATGTCCTCGATAAAAGCTTACAAAATCTTACCCGACTATATCGCACAGCCCTACAAAAATTTGCCGAATGGTTAAAACCCGGGGGTGTGGTGATAATGGTCATTCCAAAATTCCAAATACAAAATCGTTTTTTGAAGATTGACTTATCGTCCATTCTACCACCCAGACTAAAAATAGAACAAAAATGGGAATACGCACGAGAAGGGCAACATGTAATAAGAGAAATATATAAACTAAAAAAACAATAGAGCAATAAATAATAGCGACAGGATAAACCTGTCGCTATTATTTATTTTTGTTTTGGCCCCTCCAATAAGCCGGAGGTATTCTAACGTTTCTTTTGCAAGAAACTACTTAGAGCGTTTTTTAGTCTTTCCGCGTAAATGTTCAACTATCCTGCGTAATTTAGACTTCCCTCCCTTTTCTTCCAGCTCTTCGAATAAAACTGCCCAGGCACCGAGCTGAAATACTGCGTACCAACTACCCACTGAAACTAATAATATGGCAAATAGGATTGCGGCTATTAATACTATTACAACCATGCCAATCTTGGCCCCTGCGAGAAGGAATAAAAAATATAATAAAACTAATGGTGCCAACATTAGGAAAGATGCGATTGTAAATAGGGCAGCGACGATAAAGTTTATAACGAAAAGAAGCAGTCCCATTTCCAAGTTCAAAACAACATTTCTTTTAAACAAACCCCAAGCACGAGCTAAAGCTTCTAGCGCTGTTTTCTTTCTTAAGACTGCATAAGCAACGCCGTAAATGGTTAAGAAATAAATAATTATTCCAAGAACAATAAAAACAACAAATGAAATAATATATATTGCCTGTTGCCACAGAACACTCTCTACTCTTATTAATGAGACAAAGTAGCTTAACAAGACTAAAAAGCCCAACAAAATCACCTTAGTTATAACGTTAAGTTCTAACACAGGCCAAAACCTATCGATCCCGACTTTGAGACATTTTTTAGGTTCCGCCTTTTTATTTTGATCAAATTCTATAAATCCCCTAATTAAAGCACCCTGACAAATAACACCAAAGCTAATGAGTAATGCTAAAATGATCAAAACAACAAGTAAAGTAAAAATACTCAATCCAAAAGCACTGGCATCAGCTTGCCAAAGCATTTTCATTTTACCCCAAGTGAGCATACTAAAAACGCCTGATTGGGCGTACTCACGTAAAGTATAAAAAACAGAGCGCCCTTCGGCCATATTATTAAAACTGCGTACCAAGGCTTCATAAACACCGCCATTGCCAATGAAAGCTGCGAAAAAACCTAAAAGCCACAACCACTTGTTTTTTAAACTAATTTGCCAGGCTCTTTTTAAAATTGGACGATAATAAGGAATCATATTTTTTGATAAGCAAAAACCAAAAAATTTCTTTTGATTTTTGAATTTTATTTTGCTTTGATTCCATTATACCATTATTTTGCTTATTAAAGAAAATATTGTGGACAAAAAATTCCACCAGCGCATAATGCTTAGGTGGAATTTTGTACTATTTTTAACGTTTACGCTTTCATTAATTTTTCAAAATCATCCTTCTCAATTGTTTCTTTTTCTAGCAACACAGCGACCAATTTATCAATCTTTTGCTTATTCTTATTTATTAAGTCAGTCGCAGTATTCACTGCTCGGTCTATGAACAAATCAATCTCGGCATCAATTTCTTCGGCCACCTTCTCACTATAGTTTCGCTGTTCACGTAAGTCCCGTCCCAGAAAAACTAATTCTTCCTTTTCTCCAAAAATACGTGGCACTAATTTTTCGCTCATACCGAACTGAGTAATTAAACGACGAGCTAAGTTGGTTGCTTCCTTCAAATCATTGGACGCACCAGTGGTAACTTCGCCAAAATATATTTTTTCAGCTACGTGTCCAGCCAATAAAACAGCAAGATCATCAACAAATTCTGACTTTTTATGTAAGTGCTTGTCTTCTGCAGGCAGCTTTAAAGTATAGCCGGCAGCATGTCCACGCGAGATAATGGAAACTTTATGGACTGGGTCAGAATTTGGCAAAAGCGACGCTACTACTGCATGTCCAGCTTCATGAACCGCTGTAATTTTCTTTTCTTTATCAGACAACATGTGTGATTTACGTTCTGGTCCCAATAAAACTTTCTCTACACTTTCTAAAAGTTCATCTTGAGTAATTTTGCGCTTATCACGTCGAGCCGTTAAAATGGCCGCTTCATTAAATAAGTTAGCTAAATCGGCACCCGAAAAACCTGGTGTACGCTCCGCAACGCTGCGTATATTAACTTCTGTGGCCAATGGTTTATTCTTAGCGTGCACCTTTAGAATTTCTTCTCTATCATTAATATCTGGCAATTCTAATACAACCTGTCTATCAAAACGACCAGGCCGGAGCAACGCAGGATCCAAAACATCTGGTCTATTGGTAGCTGCAACAACTATAACATTAGTATTTGGATCAAATCCATCCATCTCAACCAAAATCTGATTCAAGGTTTGTTCTCTCTCATCATGTGATCCACCCAAACCAGCGCCACGTTGGCGACCAACAGCGTCAATTTCATCAATAAATACTATACATGGAGAATTCTTTTTGGCACGTTTAAACAAATCACGTACACGAGAAGCACCAACACCAACAAACATCTCCACAAATTCTGAACCAGAAATAGAGAAGAATGGCACATCAGCTTCTCCAGCAACAGCTTTAGCCAATAAAGTCTTACCAGTTCCCGGTGAACCCATTAATAAAACACCTTTGGGAATTCTTGCCCCTAAGGTAGTGAATTTTTTAGGATTTTTTAGGAACTCAACAACTTCTTGCAGTTCTTCTTTTGCTTCTTTGACTCCGGCAACATCCTTAAAGGTAACGCGCTGTTTGCCTTTTTGATTCACTTGTCGCGCCTGGCTTTGTCCAAAGCTCAAAGCGCGGGTATTGGCGCCCTGAACCTGTCGCATCATATACCAAACGAATCCAACTATTAATATAAGCGGAATTAGGAATGGTAAAAGCGCTGACATCCAAAAGCCAAAACCAGACTCTTCTTTAACTTCGATGTTAACATTCTTTAATTCTTCTGTTTTTACCCCCAAATTGGTGAGTAGGGTTGATAATGACTCAGAAGTTTCTTTGTAAATTTCTTGTTTGGCATCATCTTGTAAAGTCACTTCCAAAACATTTCCACGAATATCTATTTGCTTAACTTTTCCCTGTTGCAACTGTTCAACCAGACGATTGATACCAACCACTTCCTTTTTATCGCTTGAAACATTGTAAAGACTAAAGACACTCGCAATAAAAAGCAGCACTAGAACAAAAACAATAACGTTTTTTAATAGCTGATTTTTCATAGTTTATACTAGACTAATGTTTCTTGAGTAGACGCAGGTGACTCTGTTTCACCTATCACTTCCTTTTTTGCAGGTTCATCGTCGTCATAATCCTCGTCGGATAGCTGCTCGGCTCTAAAACCAGTTCCAGCTGGGATTAAACGGCCAATGATAACGTTTTCCTTTAAGCCACGTAAATGATCGATTCTACCAGTAACAGCAGAATTAATTAACACACGAGCAGTTTCTTGGAAGGAAGCGGCTGACAAGAAGCTTTGAGTTGAAAGAGAAACCTTGGAAATACCCAAGAATACTTCTTCTGCTTCTGCTTTCTTAGCTCCTTCGCCAAGCTGAGCATTAGCCTCTTCAAATGCTGCTCGTTCTACAACTTCCCCTTCCAACAAGAATGTATCACCAGGATTTTGGACATAAACACGTGAGAACATTTGACGCGCAATAAGTTCAACGTGTTTATCATTTAACTTCTGACCTTGTGAAGAGTAAATGTATTGAATTTCTTTAAGTATATAAGCCTGGACAGCATCACGACCGGCCACCTTGTAATATTGAGCCAAGTCTAAACTGCCTTCAGTTAGCTGAGCGCCCTTCTCTACCATGTCTCCATCACGCACCCACAAGACTACGCCCGCTGGAATAATATATTCTTTAATACCTTCAGTATCACTAACAATTTTTAACTTGTCTCCAGCAATGACAATACGACCGTTGCGACGTGCTTTGACTTTATTCTTTTCATCATCCAAAAACAAGGTTTCTTTTTCACCTACAAGTTCGCCTTCTTTAACTTTCAATTTAAAGCTGTCTTTAATGGTGTAAACCTCTTCTTCGGCATCATTATAAGTAATCTTTAAAACACGTTCTCCAAAAGATGTTTGTGCTAAAATTTCACCCTTAGGTCCTTTAATTGTCTTCTTTTGTTCCTGGATTGAAACCAAACCAGCAACTTCAGCAATCAAAGCCTTTTTCTTAGGTGGTCGTGCTTCGAAGATTTCTTCAACACGTGGCAAACCCTGTGTAATGTCAGATCCAGCCACACCACCAGTATGGAATGTTCTCATAGTAAGCTGGGTACCAGGTTCACCGATACTTTGGGCAGCAATAATACCAACAGCTGTTCCCAATTCGACCGGCTTATTATAGGCCAAGTCATAGCCATAGCATTTTTGACAAATACCTGTGTGCATTTTGCAACTTAGTGGTGAACGCAAATGAATAGCTGGCAAATCTAACTTAGCTAAATCACGCGCGATTTCATCTGTTATCAGTTCGCCTGCCTTCAAAACAACCTTCCCAGACTTTGGATCAAGGACATCAGAAATAACGTAGCGGCCAACAGCTCTATCCGTCAACTTTTGCCCCATACGTTCACTTTCTTCCTTTGTCAAAAGTCTTCCTTCTGTATCACCACAATCCTCTTCAAGAATTACTAAATCTTGAGCCACATCTACCAAACGACGAGTTAAATAACCAGCATTAGCAGTTCTTAAGGCAGTATCAGACAAACCTTTACGTGTACCGTGTGTAGAAATGTAGTATTCCAAAACAGAGAACCCTTCCTTAAAGTTCGCCTTAACTGGTAACTCGATAATTTGACCAGCAGGATTAGTCACCAAACCCTTCATACCCAACATTTGAGTAAGCTGCCCCCAAGAACCACGCGCACCAGAGTTAATCATAGAGTAAACTGGGCCTTCTGGATGTAAAATGCCTTGACTTAATTTTGTTACTTCATCCTTAATACGTGTCCAAACTTCAATAACCTTAGTATAACGTTCATCACCAGTTAATAGGCCTTCATCGTACTGGTTATTAATTTCTTCGATTTCTTTATTACCTTTTTCAATTAATTCTTTTTTACCAACAACATCTGGTAAGTCACCCAAGCCCCAAGAGAAGCCAGACTTTGTTAATTGCTTAAAACCAAAAGACTTAATGCGATCAAGCGTCTCTGCTGTTTCTTCAAAGCCATAAAATTCCAAGCAAAGCTTAACGATTTCACCCATTTTCTTTTTATCGACTAATTCATTATAAAAAGGTAATTTCTCTGGCAATAAATCGTTGAAAAGAATACGGCCCAATGTTGTATTGAATAATTCATCCTTCTTAATTTTAGAACCAAATTCTTTTTTAGTTACTTTAACCAAAATCGGTTCGCGCAAAGTAAGTTTGCGCAAGTCATAAGCAATTTTTGCTTCTTCTACAGAAGAAAATGCTTTAGGCTTTTGTTCTGCCTTATCAACATTAATTGAAGTGACATAATATCCCCCCCACACCATATCCATAGACGGGGTAGTAACTGGACTGCCTGTTGCGGGTTTCAATAAATTTTTAGTTGATAACATCTTTTCACGCGCTTCAGCCTTGGCTTGTTCAGTCAAAGGAACATGGACGGCCATTTGGTCACCATCAAAGTCGGCGTTAAAAGCAGAACAGACAAGTGGATGTAATTGGATGGCGCGACCTTCAATTAAGATCGGTTGAAAAGCTTGAATACCCAAACGGTGTAGGGTTGGAGCACGATTCAATAACACGTGTGCTTCACGAACTGTTTCTTCTAAAATGTCCCACACCTCAGGTCTATCAGCTTCAATAAAACGATTGGCGCTACGAATGTTATGCACGTATTCTCGTTTTATAAGTTGACTAATAATAAATGGTTTGAATAATTCCAAGGCCATTTTCTTTGGCAATCCGCATTGACCTAATTTTAATTCGGGTCCAATAACAATAACGCTACGGCCAGAATAATCGATACGCTTACCAAGTAAATTTTGGCGGAAACGACCACGTTTCCCTTTCAAATAATCAGCAATTGATTTTAATTTCCTCTTTTGTCCCGTAGAGGCAGTTGTTGTTTTGCTGTGACGTGCTGAATTGTCTATTAAAGCATCAACCGCTTCTTGCAACATGCGTTTTTCGTTGCGGCAGATAACTTCAGGCGCATTTAAATCCAACAAGCGTCGCAAACGATTGTTGCGAGAAATAACACGTCGGTATAAATCATTCAAATCAGATGTGGCAAAACGTCCACCATCAAGTGGTACCATAGGACGTAAATCGGGTGGAATAACTGGGACTGCAGCCAAGATCATGTGCTCTGGTTTAATCTTGTTACGGCTTAAACTTTTTAGCAACTTGCTGCGATTAATTAATTTTTTTTGCTTGGCTGTGTTTTCTTCCTTTAATTCCTCATCTATTTTTTTAATTTCAGACTCTAAATCCACTTTTTCTAAAAGTTTACGTACTGCCTCAGCGCCAATACCAGCATCAAAAACATGACCATATTTTAATGACATGTCATGATACTCAACTTCAGAAATAATCTTTAATGGTTTTAATTCCTTTAATTCTTTGTCAGCGATTTCATAGTCCTCATCCAATAACGCCATCTCTTCGTCGCGCCACTGGTTAGCTTTAACGATATGATCGTTCCGGTCTTCTTTACTTAAATTTGGATTTGATTCGATTTGTTTAATTTTTTGTTCGAATTGAATTTCGATCGTTTTCTTTTGCCCCTTATATTCTTTCTTTAAATTCTCGATCTCAGTAGCCTTTAATTCCTCATTTACCTCGGTAACAATAAAGTTAGCAAAATATATAACACGTTCTAGCTTTTGAATTGAAACATCCAAAACTAAACCAATTTTTGAAGGCACGCCACGTAAAAACCAAATGTGTGAAACTGGTACAGCCAAATCAATGTGACCCATGCGTTGGCGGCGCACAATTGAACGAGTAACTTCAACCCCGCATTTATCACAAACAATCCCACGATAACGAATTTTCTTATATTTACCGCAATAACATTCCCAGTCCTTGCTAGGACCAAAGGTTCGTTCACAGAATAGCCCGTCTTTTTCCGGTTTTTGCGTACGATAATTAATTGTCTCTGGTCTGGTTACTTCGCCATGGGACCATGAACGAATATCCTCCGGTGAAGCTAAACGTAATTTGATTGAGTCAAAGTCGTTTATTTTTAATGTGTCTAAGCTCATATGATATATTTCGTTGATTAATATATGTTATTTTGTGTCTCGTTTATCTTCTGTATTTTCATCAATAGCAACTCGACTGCCTTCTTTTAAAAGCTCAACGTCAAGACACAAACCTTTTAATTCGCGGATCAACACATTAAATGATTCCGGCACATTCAAACGGCGAATTGGTTCTCCTTTGATAATTGATTCATATGCTTTAGCGCGACCCAACACATCATCCGACTTAATAGTCAAAATTTCTTGCAATGTATGTGCTGCACCATAAGCTTCAAGCGCCCACACTTCCATTTCTCCAAAGCGCTGGCCACCAAACTGAGCCTTACCACCAAGTGGCTGCTGCGTAATTAATGAGTATGGGCCAATCGAACGTTGGTGAATTTTATCCTCAACCATGTGATTTAGTTTGAGTATATACTTATAACCGACAGTAATTTTGTGATCAAAATTTTCACCAGTTTTTCCATTAATCAAAGTCAATTGTCCATCAACCGGGTAACCAGCTTTGACTAATTCTTCTCGAATGATCTTGGTTGACACACCATTTAAAACTGGAGTAGCTACCTTGTAACCTAACTTATGGGCGGCCAAGCCAAGATGTGTTTCTAAAATTTGCCCCAAGTTCATACGTGAAGCAATACCCAATGGAGTCAAAATAACATCGATAGTAGTTCCATCTTCCAAGAAAGGCATATCTTCCACCGGCACGATCTTAGAAATGACACCCTTATTCCCATGACGACCAGCTAATTTATCTCCAACCTGAACTTTACGTAAGTTAGCAACTGTAATTTGAATTGACTTAATAACACCAGGTGAAAGTTTATCGCCGTTTTCTTGTGAAAAAATTCTGATGTCAACCACCTTACCTTGTTCTCCGTGTTCTAGCCGTAATGAAGTATCACGAACATCGCGAGCCTTTTCTCCAAAAATCGCTTTTAATAATTTTTCTTCAGCTGATAATTCAGTTTCCCCCTTAGGTGTAATTTTACCGACTAATATATCTCCCGATTTTACAGTGGCTCCAACACGAACAATACCCTCAGCATCAAGATTCTTTAACTTTTCTTCAGAAATATTAGGAATATCAGCGGTAACAACTTCAGCTCCTAACTTTGTATCACGAACATCGATTGTATAATTTTCGATATGGACTGAAGAATAACGATCATTATGCACTAGTTTTTCTGAAATAATAATGGCATCTTCGTAGTTATAACCTTCCCACGCCATGTATGCAACTAACACGTTTTGGCCCAAGGCTAATTCTCCGTTTTGAACTGAAGGTCCATCAGCAATAACCTGACCCTTTTTAACCTTATCACCTAAATTTACAATCGGACGTTGGTTAATGCTAGTTGAAGCATTAGAACAAACATATTTATTTAAACGATAGCTCTTAATTTCACCTCTTTTATTTAATAAATCGATTCGATTCCCTTGGACAGCAACAACCTCACTGTCTTCACTCGCCAAAACCACATGACCAGAGTCACGCGCCGCGACTTCTTCCATACCAGTACCGACTATTGGAGAATCAGGATGCACACAAGGCACAGCCTGCCGTTGCATGTTTGTACCCATTAAAGCGCGGGTAGCATCATCATGTTCCAAGAAGGGTATCATTGAAGTAGCCACACTAACAATTTGATTAGATGAAACGTCCAAATAATCAACAGCGTAATTTGGCTGAATTGTTGGTTGTCCATAATAACGAACATCCACCTTATCGCTTAAGAACTTCCCGGTTTCTTCATCAATCTTAGCGTTGAAAGTTGCAGTAATGGTTTTTTCTTCCTTTATAGCATTCAAGTATTCCACTTCCTGAGTAGCTAGAGTTTCTACATTGCCCATGATATCAGTTGGGAATAATGGAGATTTATCAAGTTCCACGCCAGTAACTGTTTGTCCTTTTTTAAACAAAACAGCACCCGTGTTAGGATCTTTCAAATCCTTGGTGACTTTATGTGTAACCTTAAAATATGGAGTTTCAATAAAACCGTAATCATTTATTCGTGCATAACTTGAAAGATGGCCGACCAAACCAATGTTTGGACCTTCTGGGGTGGCAATAGGACAGATACGACCATAGTGAGTAGTGTGCACATCGCGTACATCAAAGCCTGCGCGTTCACGAGACAACCCGCCCGGCCCCATAGCTGAAATACGGCGCTTATGTTCTAGTTCTGAAAGCGGATTTGTTTGGTCCATGAACTGTGAAAGCTGAGATGACATGAAAAATTCACGTACTACACCAATAACTGGTCGTGCATTGATCAATTTGGAAGGAGAAAGCGTAGTTGGGTCCATGGTACTCATGCGATCCTTAACAATACGTTCCATACGAGCCAAACCAACACGGAATTTATTTTGTACCAATTCACCAACGGCTCTAATTCTGCGGTTACCAAGATGATCAATATCATCAGCTGGGTCTTGGCTAATATTTAGTCTGATAATTTCTTTTATAACATTTACTAAATCATCAACTTTTAAAACACGATTTGCTTCATCCAAAGGATACTCGTTGTTAAAACGTTGATTCATTTTATAACGACCGACCTTAGCAAAGTCATAACGGTCAAAGTTGAAGAACATTGCATAAATCAATGATTTGGCATTATCAGAAGTGGCTAAATCACCTGGTCTGATTCTTTTATAAACTTCGATTAAGCCTTCTTCTTGATTTGCTGCTGCATCTTTAGCTAGGGTAGCCTCGGTAAAATTAATATCTGGATTTTTTTCAACATCTTTTAGGGCTTCACGAATCTCGGCTTGAGTCATACCAAAAGCTTGCAACAAAGAAGTGGCTGCTACTTTTCTCTTACGATCAATCTTTACCCAAATTACATTGTTGGAATCAGTTTCAAATTCTAACCAAGCACCGCGATTCGGTATGATTTTCGCTCCATAAAACACACGATTACGTTCACGGACAAAGTTAGAAGTAAAAAACACACCAGCCGAACGAATAATTTGAGAAACAATAACACGTTCAATGCCATTAATAATAAAGGTGCCCCTTTCAGTCATGATTGGGAAATCACACAAAAAGATTTCTTGCGTTTCTTTTTTCTTAGTTTTTGTATTTTTTAAAGTTACTTTAACACGTAAAGGTGCCTCGTATGTAACATTTTTCTCTTTACTTGTAACTTCATCAAATTTAGGCTCATCCAAATAATAATCATCAAAATATAGTTCTAACCCCTTGTCCGAAATATCAATAATCGGTGATACTTCCGTAAATAATTCACTTAAGCCTTCTCTCAAAAACCAATCATATGAATGCTTTTGGACTTCTATCAAATCTGGCAAAGGGAAACGATATGAAGAAGTGAAAAATTTGCGCTTGTACGTTTTAGGGGTTGACATAAAAAATGTACCTCCTCCCGAATAACGGAACGAGGTTATAGTAATTTATTTATATAACTTTAGTTGGATGATTCCCTCTAAATTTAGCATTTATTTTGATGAAACCTTTATCCTGCGACCGGCGGTCGTGAGGCAAAGTTTCCCTTGAGGGTTTAAAAGTTGTTTATACGCCGCAATAATAGCAAGGTTTTCCACCTATGTCAAGTTTTTTGTGGATATTCAAGAACTTGAAAAAATTAGCTAATTTTAGTTGCTTTTAGAAGCTTACGAATAATGGCTCTATCATCCCAGGGAATATACTTCCCGCCATTAACAGCCATTGCCTGTTCTGAACCCTTTCCTGTAACCAATACTAAATCGCCATTTTTTGCTAAATTTAAAGCTTTTAATATAGCCTCTTGACGATCTACAATTTTATACAAATCTTGATTCAAAACCTTTCCGACTTCTAACGCCCCGGACGCGACTTGATCGATTATTAAACTCGGGTCATCGTCATACGGATCTTCATTAGTAACAATGGCAACATTGGCTTTTTGACCTACCAACCGACCAAGAATTGGACGTCTGGCCACATCACGACCGCCGCCACACGAACCAAAGACATGAATAATTTTATTTTTTTGCATTAAATCAATTGTTTCGTACATTTTTTGCATGGAATATGGTTCAGGGCAATAATCTACCAAAACAGTAAAATTTTGTCCTTCATTAATAAGCTCCATCCTACCCGGGACAACAGGAACTGACTCCAACCCCTGTTTAATTTTTTGTAATTCAATTCCTTCTTCTAAAGCAACTGTAACAGCGGCTAAGGCATTATAAACATTGAAACCTCCCAATAACTTAAGATTAATCTTTGTCTGTCCGACATTAAAGCTTGTGCCTGAATTAGTGACCTGAATATCATTAGCAAAAAGACTCCCTGAATGATCATGATTGCTATAAGTCAATTTTTTATCAGCTGAGAAACTTAAAAAATAGGCCGAATGTTCATCATCCATATTAGCTACAATAGCCTTTTTGATTTCCTTCCCCTCGATATTTTTATGTGGTTGACTCATTAAATGTTTGAATAATTCGCCCTTAGCATTCTTATAATTTTCAAAACCACCATGGGCCTCTATATGTTCCGGTGTTAAATTTGTAAAAACAACATAGTCATAATTAATTCCCAAATGTCTAAACTGAACGATTCCTTGTGAAGAGGTTTCGATAACTGCATAGCGACAGCCAGACTCAACCATTTGCTTTAATAATTTTTGCAATTGGAAACGACCTAGCATGGTCATTTTCTTATTATTTAACCATTCTTTCTCCGCCACCTTAAAGTTAACTGTCGAAGTTAACCCAACTTTATAACCGCCAGCTTCTAAGGCCTTAGCGATTAAATTAACAGTCGTCGATTTTCCATTAGTTCCAGTAACGCCAACCACAATCATCTTGTCACTTGGATTACCATATATAAGGGATGCAAAAACAGCTAAATATTTATGATATAAATTAATTAAATTTTCTGGGATAAATTTACGCATTAACGCTTTAAGCATATTTTTAATAAGGTTTATTCTTAAACAGCATATCTGTTACGAAGTATTTTTTCAAGCAATGACTTCCTTTGACAAATTTGATACAATCCATTAATCTAACAAGCTAAACTAAAAATATGTCAGAAAGAATGCCCCATGTTAATGAACGTATCCAGTTGGTGCTAGCCGAGGTGCTTTCCAAAGAAGCCGAAATACCTTCTGATTTTTTTGTTTCTGTAGTAAAAGTAAAATGTGCGCCCAACCTAAAGAATGCCTGTGTTTTTCTAAGTATTTTCCCATTCGCTAAAGCTCAGGAAGGCTTGGAATTTATTAACAAAAACAAAAAGCGCATTCAAGGTTTATTTGGTGAGAAAGTTAATTTAAAATTCACTCCAATACTTGAATATCGTCTCGATGACACCGAAGAAATGACCGATAATATTTATCGTATAATAGATCATTTATGACCTCCTATCCGGCTGTTCTGGAAAAAATAAAATTAAGTTATAACATCTTAATTATTTGCCACGAAAATCCTGACCCAGACACAATTGGAGCTGGTGGCGCGCTTCTTTATTACATAGAAGAAACTTATCCTTCTAAAAATGTCTTAATGGCCAGCGTCGATGCTTTACCACAGGATCTTTTTTTTCTCGGTATTCAAAAATTTTCTTCGGCCCTAGAAAATATTGATTTAAATAAATTTGATTTGGTAATTGCTGTTGATTGTGGCGAGCCACGAAGGACTGGAATACACCAAAAACTGGAGCTCATCAAAGATAAAATTTGTTTAATCAATATTGACCATCACGACTCCAATAAAGGCTTCGGCGACATTAATATTGTAGAGATTGTTTCTTCGACTTGTGAAATTATTTATCGCCTTTTAAAATCACAAGGCATTACCATCAATAAAAAGATTAGCACCTGTTTGTTGACTGGACTTACCTTCGATACTGCTTACTTCACTAATTCCGGAACAACTAAGGAATCGTTGGCCATTGCTTCAGAGCTTATGATGACAGCCGCGGATATTCGCTCCATTGTGCGCCACACTTTGAAAAATAAGACTAGAGACACGCTAAGACTGTGGGGCGAAGTTCTTAATCAAATACATTACAACAGTAAATATCAAATTGCAGTAGCCGTTATTCCCAAAAACACTGAAATAAGTTCCGAGGTTTTTGATGACTTAAAAAATTATTATCTCCAATATCTGCAAGAAGCAAAATTCATTATTGTTTTGCGTGAAGCTGCTGATGGTAAAATACATTGCAGTCTGCGCACCACCAGAAACGAGGTTAATGTGGCAAAATTAGCTGAAAAATTTGGTGGCGGTGGACACATTAAGTCGGCTGGCTTTTCCTTCTTTGGATCTCTTGAAAAAACAGCCACTGGTTGGCGCGTAAAATAAAAATGTACGGCCGCACGTGCGTGCGTAGGGACGGGTCACGACCCGGCCCTACAATGCAAATGCATTGTCCGTACATTTTTTATTTGAAGCCTTACTTTTCCTCTGCTTCTTGGACCAGCGAGATACTGGCCACCTTATCGCCTGCGGCACGTAACCGCATCAATCGGACACCCTGGGTGTCACGGCCTAAAACGCTAATGCTCTTAAATGGCAAACGAATTACTTGGCCTTTTTCCGAAATCACAATTACATCTTGATCAGAGCGTTCGCCCGCATCAACCATAAAGCCATTAACAACCTTGCCTGTTTTGGCAGAAACTTTAGCCGTTCTAACACCGCTACCACCACGATTTTGTACTTTATAATATTTTAATTCACTGCGCTTACCATAACCCAATTCAGTAATAACTAAAACTTGAAGATTTTTATTACTTGGATCAATAATACCCATACCCACAACTTCACCCTTACCTTTTATTTTGATACCACGAACGCCAGAGGCAGAGCGTCCCATTGGGCGAACCGCAGATTCTTTAAAGCGAATTGATTGGCCATTGTCTGTTATTAAACTAATTTCCTGCTTACCATTAGTTGCACCAACCCAACGCAATTTATCATCGCTCTTCAATTTAATTGCGATTAAGCCAGAACGACGGACATTAGAAAAATCTTCAATCGGCGTTTTCTTTATTACACCCTTCTCTGTAACCATTACTAGATTTTTTATTTCCGTAAGACTGTCAGAAGCCAACACAGTTGATACTTTTTCTAATTGCCCCAATTGAAGGAAATTTACTAGCGCTTGTCCTTTAGCCGTTCTAGACGCAACTGGGATATCGTACGCCTTCAAAAGAAATACTCGCCCTAAAGTCGTAAAGAACATTAAATCATTATGAGTCATGGTGCTAAAAAACTGTTCAACTACATCTTCTTCTTTTGTGGTTAGCCCAATAACCCCCTTGCCACCTCGTTTTTGTGCTTTAAAGGTATCAATTGGCATTCTCTTAATATAACCATCCTTAGTGATGATGACTAACGTTGGTTCGTTTGGCACTAAATCCTCCTGGGAAAATTCACCAACAGCACCCTTGATAATTTTTGTACGCCGTTCGTCGCCAAACTTATCACGGATATCTTCTAGCTCTTCTTTTATTACACCTAGAATCTTCTTTTCTGATGCTAACAAGGCATTAAGATCCTTAATAATCTGCTGTTTTTCTTTTAATTCATTATCAATTTTGAGTTTCTCTAAGTTTGCTAGGTTTTGTAGTCGCATTTCAAGAATAGCCACGGCCTGAACCTCAGTAAATTTAAATTTCTTCATTAAATTTTGCTTTGCTTCTTCTCTGTCCTTAGATTGCTTAATAATTTTAATAACCGCATCGATGTTGTCGATTGCTTTTTGCAAACCCTCTAAAATATGTGCTCGTTCGGCTGCTTTGCGCAATTCATATTCAGCTCGACGTCGTACTACTTCCTGACGATGTTTAACAAAATAAACGATAATGTCTTTTATATTTAAAACACGTGGCTGCAAACCATCAACCAAAGCCAACATATTTACATCGAAGTTAGACTGTAATTGAGTCAACTTAAATAAACGATTCAAAACTTTTTTCGGGTATGCTTCTCGTTTTAAGTCAATCACAATTCGCACTCCATCTTTATCTGATTCATCACGGACATCACGGATACCTTCTAACTTTTTCAATTTAACTAACTCGGCGATTTTTTCTAACAAAGCAGCCTTGTTTATTTGATAAGGGACTTCATTAACAATAATTTGAAAATTGCCGGCTTTATTCTCAACGATATCAGTCTTAGCCCGCATGACAATCTTCCCCTTACCAGTTGTATAGGCCTGCTTAATTTCTTCAGCATTATAAATGATACCTCCAGTTGGGAAGTCTGGACCAGGAATAATTTTGATCAATTCTTCGATTTCGCAATCCGGATTTTCAATATAATGCACAATACCATTACACAACTCAGTTAAGTTATGTGGTGGAATCTTTGTTGCCATACCAACAGCAATACCCATGGTACCACTTAGCAACAAGTTAGGGAGTTTTGATGGAAGAACCTTGGGCTCTTTATGCGAACCATCATAGTTTGGGATAAAATCAACCGTATCTTTTTCTAAATCAAAAAGCATTTCTTCGGCAATTGCAGACAACTTTGCTTCCGTATAACGCATAGCAGCTGCTCCATCACCATCCATAGACCCAAAGTTACCTTGGCCATTAACGAGTGGGTAACGCATCGAAAAATTTTGTGCCATACGCACCATACTGTCATAAACAGCCTGATCTCCATGAGGATGATATTTACCTAACACCTCACCGACAACAGTCGCTGATTTTCGGTATTTAGCATTAGCCTTTAACCCCACGTTCCACATTGCATAAAGAATACGGCGATGCACTGGTTTCAAGCCATCTCTAACATCTGGTAAGGCACGAGCCACAATTACAGACATGGCATAATCAATGTAGCTGCTTTGCATTTCGTCCACAATAGAAACCCCACGTACCTTATCGTGTGATTCATCTTTGGGATCGTTATTCTCATTCTTGCTAATTGGTTTTCGGATCAATTTTCTTGCTTTCATAGTAAAAAATTTCTGAGGACTTTATTGACAAGATGAATTATTTTACTGGAGTATCTGCTTTCACATTATTATCTGGCTCATTATCTTTAGCCTCGACTTTTCCTTCTTCGACTAAGCCTAAATCCGTAGCTAAAGTTGTTGCATCCTCCTTCATATTTATTTCTTCGTCAGTTTGTTTGATGAACTTTTGCACCTGCTCAAATGAATCCATAACTTCTTGCTGCGCTTCTTCAAAAGTTTTATTAACATTACTGTCCATTTCAGAATTCGTCTTAGCAAAATTTGCCCTTAAAGTAACAAACCAACCCACAAAAATTATCCCGGCAGTCAAAAACACACATAACCATAACACTAAATATTTTGAATCTGATTCTTTTCCCCCCATATTTTTAATTACGAATAAAACTTTTTTTGACGTTACGAATCACCTTTATTGGGATCGAATCTTTACCGTAATTCGTAAATTCAAAGATGTAATTATTCGTACTCTTTATTCTTTTTCTAATATTATTAATTTTGTTTCTTCTGAAGGTAAATCCTTTTTCTGAAACTTGAATTTGGCCATTTTTTCTCCATTAGATCCCATTTCCTTACAAAAAGCATCAACGCCCTTGATGTCAATATTCAAGCCCGGCACCTTATAGTGCATAGGAATCACAATGCGCGGTTCTATTTGACGAACTACTTCCGCTGCTTCCTTAGCATCTAACGTCCAGGTCCCACCAACAGGGATCAACAAAACATCAACCTCACCAATTTTTTCTAATTGAGCTTCAGATAATGTTGTTGCTAAATCACCACAATGTAATATACATAAATCATCTGTCTCTATTTTGTACATTGTTGATTTACCAAATTTTGCCCCCTCTTCTTTATCATGATAACAACCAATTCCAGTAACAAACATCCCACGGAATTCATACTCGCCCGGCCTATCAACAACAAAAGGCGGCTTATTTTCCATGCCAATAATCCCTTCCACATAATTATGATCATGATGGTCATGACTAACAGTAACTATATCCGCTTTAGTTTTAGGTAATCGCAACCCAGTTTCTTTATCATACGGGTCTGTCACCAGCACAACAGGCACTCCATTAATTTTTTCTTCAATTTCGAAGCACGAATGTCCTAACGAGGTAATGTTCATATCTATATTATAAATTATGAGTAAAGAAGAAAGAAGTACGAAAGTCACAAAGTCAAACCGCCAATTATTTTCTATTCATTATCCTCTATTCCCTATTATTTTACATTAACTTGAATCGTATCTAAGCAAGACAATTTTATCATCTTTTATATAATAAGTAAACGCAAATCTGGGCTTAATCTTGACAAATTACAACTTTCCTAATAATATTTAGTTGCAGATTAACCATAGTTGATCTGACATTTTTGAAAGGAGTCATTTAACAATGACTAAACAAATAGATTGGAAGACAACCGAGATGGGTAAACTCTTGGAGTCAGACCAAACTTTAAGCACTTTCCCAAACGTAGGAGATATCGTTACCGGCAATGTTATCACTGCTTCTAAAAAAGAAGTTTTAATCGACATTAAAGGTGTTTTAACTGGTATTATCCGCGGCAAGGAACTTTACAATGAATCAGAGGAGTTTTCTAACTTAAAGCCAGGAGATGAAGTCGAAGCCACTGTCATGGATACTGAAAATGAACAAGGCTGGCTCGAACTTTCTTTCCGTTTTGCTGGGCATCAAAAAGCCTGGTCAACATTACAAGCTTATAAAGAAGAAAACAAAACTGTTTTGGCCAGAATTAACGATGCTAACAAGGGTGGCTTACTGGTTACCGTTGCTAACATCCATGGCTTTTTACCAGTTTCTCAACTCAGTCCAGAGTATTATCCTCGTGTCCAAGGCGGAGATAAAAACAAAATTTTGGAAAAATTAAAGACCTATGTGGGCCAAGACTTTAAAGTAAAAGTACTTGATGCTGACGAGGAGTCTGAAAAGTTAATTGTTTCCGAAAAAACCGCTTGGGAAGAAGAGCAAAAAGATGTTCTTAACAAGTATAAGGTAGGCGACGTAATTGAAGGTTCAATTACAGCTGTTACTGACTTTGGTGTTTTCGTAGAATTTGGCGAAAACCTAGAGGGTCTTATCCATATTTCTGAATTAGCTTGGCAAAGGATCGACGATCCACGCGAATTATTTGATGTAAATCAAAAAATTCAAGCTGAGATAATCAAAATCGATGGTTCCAAAATATTCTTATCAAGCAAAAAATTGAAAGAAGATCCCTGGAAAGATATCGAAAAGAAGTATAAGATTAATGACTACGTAGAGGGTACAGTCATTAAAACAACACCATTTGGTCTCTTTGTTGAACTAGACAAGGACATCCACGGTTTAGCACATATCTCTGAATTATCGGAAAAAACAATTTCCAATATCGAAGATTTCTGCAAGCCAGGTGAAGTTTTAAAATTCCGTATCGTCTCAATCGAACCACAAGAACATCGTTTAGGTCTTAGCTTAAAACCTCTTGAAGAAAAGAAAGAAAAAGAAGAAAAGTCCGAAGAAAAAGCTGAATAAGCGTTCTATATCAAAGATCCAGTCGCAAGACTGGATTTTTGTTTAAAAAAATCGCCCCCACACCGGTGTAGTGTAGGGGCTGGAACGCGTCGTAGCTAGAACTTGACCCAGACCTCGAGACGGGTCGCGCCTCTGATCTCCGCCTGCGACGGAATGCTCGTGGGGAAGGAGATGTCCTGCTCGGAGCCACGGACGTAGCCCTGCTCCTCGAAGTAGGTACGGGCCTTGTCCAGCGAGATGCAGTGGATCTCCATGGCCACGGCGGTGATGATGAGCCGAACGGTGTCCTCGGTACACACGAGGACTGCGACTTCCTTGGGCTTCGCCATGATCAATTCCTCCTGGTTGATGGCTAGAACTTAACAATCTAGCAATTTAATCTAAATTTGTCAATATTTTAACCCTTGCAAAAAAGTTAATCTCGTGCTATATTTCAATTACGTAAGTTAATAAATAAACTGTTTCCTGTTGTGTCTGACTTTTTGCGGAATCTGAAAATTTTGACTAAACTTAGCGTATCTAAGTCATAGCGAAACGAATATCATCTTAATATTAGACCAATTTTCAACGATTCTTCATCTCGCCTAATCTGGCAGAGCTTTATTTGGTCTACTCCGTAAAAAACTAATCTCACAGCAGGGACAATGTAGCATATGTTGTACTCTATTATTGTTGCTGTTATTGCAATTCTAGTAGGTGGTTTTGTAGGTTATTTAGTACGCAAAAAAGTAGCCCAGTCCGAAGCCAATTCTGTCGAAGCTAAAATGCAAAACACCATAGAAGAGGCAAAAACCAAAGAGCGAGAAATTCTTTTACAAGCCAAAGATAAAGCGCTTACAATCATTGACCAAGCCAAGAAAGAAGAAGAAGTCCGCCGTCAGGAATTAAAAGAACAGCAAAAAAGACTCGAAAAACGAGAAAGTTTGTTCGATCAAAAACTTCTAGACCTGGAATCAAAACAAACTAAAATTTTGGAAAAGGCTAAACAGCTCGAAACTGTTAAACAAGAAATTAATGACATTAAAACCCAACAACTAGAAAAACTCGAAAAAATTGCGCAAATGAATAAACAAGATGCGCAAGATGTTTTATTAAAAAATGTCCAAGTTGAGATGGAAGATTCTTTAATGAGTCGTATCCGAAAAATTGAAGAAGAAAATAGCACTCTAATCGATGAAAAAGCGCGTGTCAAATTGGTTCAAGCCATACAACGCTGCGCTGTATCACATGCGGTAGAAGCCACCACCACCATGGTTGACCTCCCTTCCGAAGAGATGAAGGGTCGTATTATTGGACGCGAAGGTCGTAACATTAAAACCTTAGAGCAATTAATTGGCGTGGAAATTGTGGTTGACGACACTCCCCAAGTTATCACTATCTCTGGATTTAGCCCAATTCGCCGCCATGTTTGTAAACGAACTCTAGAAAAATTAATTCTAGATGGACGCATTCACCCAGCAAAAATTGAAGACGCTATTGAAGAATCTAAAAAAGAAATCGCCGTGGAAATCAAGAAAGCGGGAGAAGACGCTTGTTATGAATTAGGCATTGCTGGCCTTGATCCAAAACTCGTTCAAATTATTGGTCGTTTAAAATACCGCACCAGCTATGGTCAGAATGTTTTACAACACAGCATGGAAGTAGCACATCTTTCTGCCATGTTGGCTGAAGAGTTGGGGGCTAACGTGACCATCGCCAAAAAGGGCGGCTTTCTACATGACATTGGTAAAGCTGTGGACCACGAAATACAAGGCACTCACCCAGAAATCGGCCGCGATATTGCTAAAAAATTCAATTTGCCAGACGAAATTATTCAACCAATTTTAACGCACCACGAAGATAATCCAACCACTTTAGAAGCTGTCATCGTTAAAATCGCAGATGCCATTTCTGGTGCACGTCCAGGGGCACGAAAAGACACTTATGAACGCTACATCCAACGTTTAGAAGAATTAGAATCAATCGCCACTCGCGAAGAAGGTGTAGAAAAAGCTTATGCTATTCAAGCCGGCCGCGAAGTTCGTGTCTTTGTGACTCCAGATAAATTATCTGATTTACAGGCACACGAAAAAGCAAAATTAATTGCTAAAAATATTGAAAGCGAACTCAGATATCCTGGTGAAATTAAAGTTACTGTGATTCGCGAAAATAGAATTGTTGAATACGCGAGATAAACTTCTGTTAAAAAAACTCAGAACGATCGTTCTGAGTTTTTTTGTATTTTTACAAGATAATTATCAATGAAAAATGTTCCTACTTAATAAAAAAAATTGCGGAATCTATGCTGCTAATTCTCTTTCATAATATGCCCTTGATTGCTTAGCACTTTCTACACTACTATTTATGCATTCTCTCAGCGTCTTTTCTAGAGCATCAACATCTGCGCTAGCATCAACGAAATAAGGATGTTTTTTCTCGGCTGGCACAGTTGCATTTAAATATCCAAAAGGTGTTTCAGTAATATTATCATCAACACGTTTTGCTTCTTGCCTCAATGTTGGGATTAATGCTAGTAAAGCTTCGACTGTTTTTCTGCCATCTACATCGGCGATACCAATAGCAGATAATTTTTTATAATCAACGTTACCCGTTTTATCAATTATTCCCGCGGCTCTAGGTTCAGCTCTTAGCGCTTCTGCCATTATGTTCGTAAACTCACCCTTAGCCTTTACTGCAGCCTGATACCCCTCGTTATTAGAAGCAGCTAAAGGATCTCGCACATCTTTTAACTTTTGCAGTAACTCCGTTCTTCGTTTTTGTAATTCCTCAGCTCTTGATTGATACTTTGCTTTCATTTCTGCAGACCCCATTTCTGCGACTATGTTTCCAGGTAACAAAGAAGCTCTCAATTTATCTAATACTTTACCCAAACCAGAAGCTGCTGGCTTTCCCTCCATTTCTCTCTTTAGCGCAATGGCTTCCGCCGGTGACTTTGGACCTGCCAAAGCAAGACCCTCCCAACGTGGGATACTAACTCCAGCCGCCTCGGAATTGTCTGCTGTAAATCTCGCGTTCAATTGATTTAATGCTACATTTAATTCATTCTCTGCGGCAGTGAGCATTCTTTCATTTTCCTGCTTTTTGGCTTCATGTTGCTCCGCACCTTTTGAGTGATCAATTACATCTCGTGCCGCATCAAACTTACTGTCTACTTCGTGGTTACGCAGTAATCGCTCCCCCTCATTAATGATTTCATCACAACGGAATTGTTCTGCCTTCATTTTCATCTCTCTTTCACTAGGTGGCTTAGACGTCTCCTTGCCAATCGGTTTTGTTTCGACAGTTACCACCTCCTCTTTTTTATCACTACCCGGTGGAGTCCCCTCAAGTTTCATTGTCATAAAACAAAATTAAGCAACTAATTATAATGTTTCACTCTTATATTCTATCCTATTTTTTCCGTATACACAATAAACTGGTCAAGTTAGACACAATGATAAGCTTTTTAAATAGTCCCCCTCATAAGGACACGAAAAAGCAAAATTAATTGCTAAAAATATTGAAAGCGAACTCAGATATCCTGGTGAAATTAAAGTTACTGTGATTCGCGAAAATAGAATTGTTGAATACGCGAGATAAACTTCAATCGACTGTCACCCTTCGGTAAACTCAGGGTGACAGTTTTTTTATAAAAAACAACGCCTCCGTCCCGATGTGGGGAGGAGGCGGAAAGAGGCTAGGCCGGCGCGAGCATGAAGTTGCCTCTGTGGTAGGCCCCGTTTTTATAATCGCCTACGGCGATCACTATGGATTTCGGCAATGGGAGGATGGACACGAGGCGAAGTATGCCGGAAGGATCGCGCACGAAGCCGAGATTGTACTTGTCCAGAAAGACGGACTCGAACTCTGGACTGGAGTGTGCGGACTGTGCGAGAGCCAACATCTGACGCAGAGTCAGTGGCTTGTAGCTGGTGCTAAGGGATTTGAAATTCGTGTCAATACGCAGCGACACGGCCCTGACTTCGAAACCCGTTTCCGGACCGAAGTTCATGGCCCCGAAGACGTCCTCCATTTCGAGAGTACGCCCAGGCCCATCCTGGTGCCCGATGTGGAGCCCAAGCGGGACAGGCCGCGTGGGGGAAAAACTCGTCAAACTTACGGCTGGAGTGGGTGGGACCTGCAGTACTTTTTCGATGTACGGTGACCGCCGAGCCATACTAAACCCCGAGATGGTTTAACGTCCTGTGTCGGACTGACTACGATACCAAATTTATCGTTAAATGTCAATCCTAGCCAAATCTAACTATCTTATGTAATCAAGATAATATACATAAACTTTTGCCTTATTTTAGTCTTTTTGCTATACTTAGCTAATAAATCAATATGTCACAAATCAAGGTATTATTTTTTGGTGATATCATGGGCAAAATTGGTAGGAATGCCCTAAAAAAAGCTTTACCAGAACTAAAAGAAAAGTATAAGCCCGATTTAGTAATTGCCAACGCCGAAAATCTAGCACATGGCAAGGGCGTGACTGAAAAGACTTTAGAAGAAATGATGGAAGCTGGCGTTGATTTTTTTACTTCCGGTAATCATGTTTGGAGCAATGCCGAAGCCGAACAAATATTCCAGAAAAATAAATTACCAATTATCCGTCCAGCCAACTATCCACCAGGCCTACCAGGCGATGGCTATAAAATTATTGAAGTCGGTACCAAAAAAATTCTTATTGCCAACCTTATGGGAAGACACTTAATGCTTAAAGAAGATTTTGACTGCCCTTTTAGAGCCATGGAAAATATTTTAGATCAACATAAAAACCAAAAAATAGTTGCTATATTAGTTGATTTTCATGCCGAAGCGAGTTCGGAAAAGACCTGCTTCCCCAGATACTTTGACGGACGAATAAGTGCTGTTTGGGGAACGCATACACATGTTCAAACAGCAGATGAACAAATTCTGCCACTTGGCACAGCTATGATTTCTGATGTTGGAATGTGCGGTTTAAAACACTCTAGCCTAGGCATCGAACTCTCTGATGCCTACCGAAAATTTTTATACCAAGTGCCAGTAGAACATAACATCCCTGACCATGGTATTTGCCAAATAAATGGAATTTTTGTTATAATTAAGCCAGAAAATGGAAGTGCCAAAAAAATTGAACGAATTAATTTTGCAGTCGAAGTTTAACTTTAAAATAATAATAACTAAATCGACACTTATGAATAAAGCAGAATTAGCCAGCGTTATCGCGGACAAGTGTAATGTAACTAA
Source organism: uncultured Gammaproteobacteria bacterium (assembly GCA_964565345.1). Lineage (GTDB taxonomy): Bacteria > Patescibacteriota > Patescibacteriia > UBA11705 > JABHMO01 > GWC2-39-14. The sequence goes on from CAZMEQ010000007.1 coordinate 27,683, forward strand.
AAAACAAGCCGAGGATATGCTAGACTGCTTAACTGGTATTATTATCGATACCATAAAAGCTGGGGGCGAGGTTACTTTAACTGGATTCGGAACATTTTCTGCGCGTGTACGCAAAGGCAGAGAGGGCGTAAACCCACAAAAACCAGCCGAAAAAATTACAATTCCACCTACAAAGGTAGTAAAATTCAAGGCCGGCAAAACATTAAAAGACTCTTTAAAAGCTAGCCAAAACGCCAACATTTAAAATTATTTTAAAACGCGCCCACTTTTACGAGGGCGCGTTTGTTTTTCACTAGCTTTTAAGTTATAATAAAGAAAATATGGAAAATAAATTTGAACCAAACTGGCAAGAACATCTCGATGATTTAGAAAGCTTGTATCATCCTGATAATTTTTTCTTTAACCAAAAAATTCGCCCGAATCAACTGACGAACATACGAGAAAGCTTTGCCCCCCTCACCCTTATGGATGAGACTGAAATCCCAGAAGAAGGGCAACTCGCAGTTGACATATTTATGGATCAAGAAAATATTTATGTTCTGTCTCCCATTGCTGGGACCCAAATTGATAAGCTGGAAATCAGCTTAGACAAAGACATCTTAACCATAAGAGGTACACGACAAGAAGATTTGAATCATCCCAACAAAGAATATATATATCGTGAATGTTATTGGGGACATTTTTCCAGAAGTATTGTTTTGCCCCTGCCCGTGCAAGCGGATAAAGTAACCGCTGAATTCAAAAGTGGTGTTTTAAAAGTAACTCTTCCCAAAGCACCAGAAGGAAGTAAAGTAAATATAAATGTAACAAGTATAGACGAATAATTATGTATACGTTAGAAGGTACAGTCGACCGTTTTGAGGAGGGCATAGCCATAATCAAACTTGAGACAGGCGCTAGTTTACTATGGCCAAAAGAAAAATTACCCCCGCAAACAAACGAAGGCATGCTTGTTAAAATATCAATTAATACCGACTTAGATAAAACACAGGGACATGAAGATTTAGCTAAAAATTTATTAAATGAAATATTAAGAAATGAATAATATGTCCGAAATGCCCACGGAAGTCGTTAAGGCTTCAAAATTCTGGCGCATCTTGTTTACAAGTATCATTGCCGTTGTTACACTCACCTTCCTAGTTGCAGGGGTGATTTTTGTTTTGATGTATAATCACAAAAACACAATTCACGCTGGCGTAAAAATCGAAAGCGTAAGCCTCGGTGGCCTTACCAAAACACAGGCCAAAGATATTCTTTCTGGACAGGTAAAATTAGCCTTTGGTAATGGATACCAATTCAAAAGCAATGCAACAGAAAGAACAATTAACGATACCGAAAGAAAAATTTTTGATTTAAATTATGACAATAATATTGAACAGGCTTTCAACTTGGGACGCAATGGATCTCTTTTACAAAACAGCTGGAACATCCTAAGTGCTGCAGTGTTAGGTAAGACTATAAAAGCTGATTATTATTTAGACAAGGATCTCCTAAAAAATAAGCTCCAAGAAGAATTTAAAGCTTTTGAAAAACCAAGCCAAGATGCCGATTTAGAAATTAATATTTTAAACAGTGAAGCGAAAAAATTCGAAATTATTTTGAAGCCTTCTACCACCGGAGGACTAACTTACGATTACAACTCCGCTATAAATGAATTAGAAAAAAATTTGCTCTCCTTTAATAATACGCCCGTAGTCCTAAATGAAAAAAATGACACTCCACATATTGATACAGTAGCAGCCGAAAAGCTAAAGCCAGAACTGGAAAAATTGATATCGCAAACACAGGAAATAAAACTTATTCACAAAGACATCGTAGAAACAATTAATTGGGTGGATCTTACTTCCTGGTTTCATATCGGTTTAAACGACCAAGAAGAACCGTCAATTATTCTAGATGAAACAATTGTGAAAGGACAGCTTATAGCCCTAGCCCAACGAATAAACAAAAATCCGGTCAATGCAAAACTACAAATGAAAGACAGCAAGGTAACTGAATTCCAAGCCAGCCAAACAGGATTAGAACTTGATATTGATGCCAGTTACGCTGCGATAAAAACAGCCCTTTTTCAAGACGCTACAAATACGATTAACGTTGTTGTAAAAGAAGCGCAACCAGAAGTCGCCTTAAAAGATATTAATGGCCTTGGTATTAAAGAAATAATCGGCAGTGGTTCGTCCGACTTTTCGGGCAGCCCCAATAATAGACGGGTGAATATTGGAGTTGGAGCAGCTTCGGTGCACGGAGTACTGATTGCGCCTAATGAGGAGTTTTCTTTGGTAAAAGTTTTAGGAGACGTTGATGCAAAAAATGGTTATTTACCCGAACTAGTAATTAAAGAAAATAAAACCATACCAGAATATGGAGGTGGATTATGCCAAATCGCGACTACAGTATTTCGGGCTGCGCTTGATGCCGGCCTTAAAATTACTGAACGTGCGAATCACTCCTACCGAGTTGTTTATTATGAGCCCGCTGGGACTGACGCAACTATTTATATTCCAAAACCAGATGTTCGCTTTATTAATGACACACAAAATTACATTTTGTTTCAATCAACCTTAAAAGGGAATACTTTAACTTTTGATGTTTGGGGTGCATCAGATGGACGCCAAATAACTTTCGAGGGGCAAAATAAAACAGATAACATAAAAGATTTACAACCAAAAATATTTAATATCACAGTACCAGGCCCAGCCAAAGAAATTGAGACCACTGAATTAAAACCAGGTGAACGTAAACGCACAGAAACAGCGCATAACGGAGCCGATACTTCATTTTCCAGAACCGTTACCTTTGCTGATGGCAAAACAGAAACTGTTACTTGGAAAAGTCATTACGTCCCTTGGCAAGCGGTATACTTAATCGGAGTGGATCCAGCAAAAAAAGAAGCTGAAGCTAAGGCAGCCGAAGAAGCAGCTAATCCACCAATAGCACCAGATCCTAATGCTCCACCAGTAATGCCAGAATTGCCACCAGCTTTACCAGAATAAAACAAAACCGTAGGTGCCAATAATTATTGGCACCTACGGTTGCAAATAAAAAAACCTCCTTTAATGGACAGACAAGAAATTTTTATTTAGGCGAAATCGAGCCGAGGCCTGATTTTACCTAAAATAAAAATCCCATGCTTGTCGTGTCTGCCCGAAAAAGGAGGCTTTTAATTTATAGAACTTTGTAGTATATCAGTCTTTTAATTATTTGTCAACACCTGACAACATTTTACAAAAACGTTTAATTTTAGTGCAAAATAACACTTTCCATTCTGTCAGCAAAAATTGACATTCTGATATCATTTAATTATAACATGTTTTGTACTTCACGCCTAGGGTTCACTTTATACGCAGATTATACACAAAAGTATCCCCAACAGTTGAGGATACTTTTATAAATATCTAGGAGATAATTTTATCGACAATCTTGTACGCTTTAGCTTCGCTTGCTGTCATATAATAATCACGGTCTGTGTCCTTTTCAACTTTCTTTAAGGGCTGACCAGTGTGCTTAGCTAAAATCTGATTTAAGTTTTGCTTTACTTTAACAATTTCTTCGGCTTGAATCTGTATATCACTCGCCTGCCCCTGAGCCCCACCCATAACCTGATGAATCATGACTTTAGAGTTTGGCAAAGCAAAACGTTTGCCAGCAGCACCAGCGCCTAAAAGTAAAGCGCCCATACTAGCAGCCATACCTACACAAACAGTCTGAACATCAGGCTTAATGTATTGCATAGTATCGTAAATGGCTAAACCTGCGGTCACCGATCCGCCTGGTGAATTTATATAGAGAATAATATCTTTCTTTGGATCCTGACTTTCTAGAAACAACAATTGCGCTATAACGATATTAGCAACTTGATCATCAATAGCCGTGCCCAAAAAAATTATTCTTTCTTTTAACAAACGAGAATAAATATCATAAGCACGTTCGCCCCCATGAGTTTTTTCAATAACTGTTGGAATAAGCATATACTAATTTTTATTTATTAATTATGAATCTTGTTTCATGAACTATGAACAAAGATATTATAGCACTTTGATTCTATTGTTTAAATCAAGAAGACTGTCGAGAGTTCACAACGAGATTTTTGTCTAAATTTAGCCAAAACAGAATAAATCCGTTTATCGGCATTGACATTTTTAAAAAAATATGCTATTATATAGGGTTATTTAAAATCAATTATCTCTAAAGTGATGTAGAGGAGAGAGACAGCTGATTCCTTGCTCCATGCTTGCTTGGCATCGGCACTATCTATTATCAACAACACTAAGTACACGGGAATAAACAAAATTATATTTTGCCCATCACCCTTAGTGACACTTCTCCATCACCTTAAAGATAATTGCTAGAAAACTGATGAGGCGCGGCTAGGTATTTATATATATTTAATAAAGCGCCTTCAGCTAAGCCTCGTCAATTTTCTGCCAATTATCCTGTACCTTCCAAATGAGTAGACAAGAGAGATCTCTCTCCTCACTCCCGGGTTTCTTTGTTCTTTCAAATTAATAAGCCCGAGAGTAACTTGTCTGCTCGTTTGGGGGGTTCACCCCCAAAGGAGAGCGGTAGCGTCCCGTGTGGATTCTACTGCTTTTTCATATTACGAATATCCTCTGGTTACCAATAATCATGTCCAAGTCAACAATTAATAACACCCAGCCATTCTTAAATCGTAATAAAACCAGTTTTCTTTTCCTCAAAAGTATGCTAAAATAAGCTTACTTAAGTCTAAATAAAAACCAAATGGCTAGAAAAAAAGCACGTCGCTATGAGGAAGTTACCTATTACCGCTTAAGCCCGGAAACCAAGCGCGGGATACTCATTGTTTCGTTGTTTGCAATTGCCTTAATCTGCGTTTTAGGCTTTCTAAATTTAGCTGGCATTGCTGGCCTCTATGTTGATTTTGGACTTGGCGTTGCCTTTGGGTGGGGCCGTTTTTTATTTCCAATTGTTTTACTCGGCTTAGGCTATGTTTTAGCTCGTCCCAACTCATATGAAGTAAATTGGCCCAACTACCTTGGTATTGGATTATTTATTTTAAGTAGCCATGCATTACTACAACTCACAGCGCCAGAAATAACTTCAGTTAAAATGACTATCAGTGGTTTGGGTGGTGGCTTTATAGGTTTTATCTTGACTCATCCACTAGTTGTATATTTAGGCTTTTGGGCATCGCTAATAATTTTAATTGCAATCCTTGTTACTTCGGTTCTACTTATGTTTAATACCAGCATCGAATCATTAGTTGAAAGATTAAATTTCATGAAATTTATTAGCCCTGTATTCAAACGTCGCGAAGTCAATGATTCTAATGACGAGGATGACTCTGAAGACGTTGAAGAACCAAAGGAAGAAGAAAACGAGGAAAAAGAAGAAAAAGTGGAAGAAAACCCAGAAGAAGATGTTCAGGTTGAAGTTGTAAAAAATCCAGCCAAAGAGATCTTAACAATCAATTCTAAAGGTGCACCAGTACGCAGTGCTCCCAAAAAGAAAATCGATCTACCATTGGATTTATTGGATGGCAAAAAAAGTAAACCTACAAGCGGAGATATAAAAGTTGGTAGAGAAAAAATCCAAAAAACATTAGAAAATTTCCATATCAACGTAGAGATGGGAGAGGTTCAAGTCGGACCAACTGTGACTCAATACACTTTTGCTCCAGCTGATGGGGTTAAACTTTCTAGAATTACAGCCTTAAACAATGACCTAGCTCTTGCCTTAGCAGCCCACCCCGTAAGAATCGAAGCCCCTATTCCAGGGAAATCCTTAGTAGGGATTGAAGTACCAAACACCAAACCAGCCATAGTCCGTATGCGCGAAACACTTGAATCTGATGCCTTTATGCACCGCAAATCAAATCTAGAAATTCCACTCGGCAAAGACGTCAGTGGTAAAGTTTGGACCGCTAATATCGCTAGCATGCCACACTTATTGGTTGCTGGTGCCACGGGCTCTGGTAAATCTGTTTGTTTAAATTCAATAATTGTTAGTCTGTTATATCAAAACAACACTGATACTCTACGCATGATTCTAGTTGACCCTAAACGTGTAGAATTCCCAGTGTATAATGGTATCCCTCACCTTTTAGTTCCCGTTATCACCGATGTTACTAAAACAGTAAACGCCTTACGTTGGGCCATTGGTGAAATGGATAGACGTTTTGATGAACTGGCTAAATATAAGAAGCGTAATATTGAAAGTTACAACTACTCAGCGCGCGAAAAAATGCCTTATATCGTCATCGTTGTCGATGAATTAGCCGATCTTATGATTGCTGCTGCAGCAGAGGTGGAGGCCTGTATAGTTCGTTTGGTTCAAATGGCGCGCGCTGTGGGCATACACTTAATTGTGGCCACACAACGCCCATCTGTAGATGTTATTACTGGTTTAATCAAAGCTAATATTCCTTGCCGCATTGCTTTTAGCGTTACCTCTCTTATGGACTCTAGAACCATTTTAGATTCTTCGGGTGCGGAAAAATTAGTGGGCAAAGGCGACATGCTTTATATGTCTAACAGCACACCCAAACCAAGACGTATGCAGGGCGCTTATTTATCGGATGAGGAAATAAAGAATGTAGTTGATTATCTTAAAAAAGAAGCAGACGAACCAGAATACTTAGAAGAAATAACTGATAAGCCAAAAAACAGCAACGGTTCTAGTTTTGATTATAATTCTGGGAGTGGTGATGATGATCTTTTTGATGAGGCCAAACAAACTGTAATTATGGCTGGAAAAGCATCAACTTCATACCTCCAAAGACGCCTACGCATTGGCTATGCACGAGCCGCACGTCTTATTGATCTACTTGAAGAAGCTGGAGTTATTGGGCCGGGCGATGGAGCTAAACCACGAGAGATTTTAGTTGATAAAAGATCAGCTCTGATGGGGCCGCCGCTACAAACGACGAAATTAGACAACAAAGAGATTGAAGATTATTCAGAAAATCCTTTTTCTCTTGAAGAAGAAAAAGAGCCAGACGTGATTGATGATAACAATATAGATAATCAGCCTATATTAGATAATGATCCCGAGGAATCAGAAGAATTATTGCCTGAGGAAATCGATGAAAACGAGGAAGAAATTGCTGAAACAGAAATAGAAGATGAAATACCCTCCACTAAAGCCAAACAGAAAAATGATGAACCTGATGAAATATACTAAGTATGACTGGTTTTTTATCAAAAAAAATAAGCAGCATACAAACGCTTGGTGAAAAACTTGCTTCTCATCGGCAAGCCATGGGATTATCACAAGAAAAAGTTGCACGCTCAATGAACATAAATGTCCGCTATATCAAATTGTTTGAGAGAAATAACTATAAAGCCCTACCCGCAGACGTTTATGCTTTAAACATACTCAAGCATTATGCCCAAACATTAAAATTAAACCCTTACACGGTCGCTGAAATATTTAAAAAGGAAAAAGCCCTGTACCTTAAAACCCAACAATCAAAGAACAAAATGGAACAACGCTGGTGGCAAAAAGTTTCAAACTTTATACTCAACCCCAAGTTTATTAAATACGGAGCTATCTTCCTCCTAATCCTGGCCATGCTCTATTATCTGGGTTGGAGTGTAAATAAAATTATTTCGCCGCCCATGTTAGTTATTTATACCCCAGAAGATAATTTTGTCACAACGGAAAGGCAAATCATTGTCAGTGGACAAACCGAAAAAGAAGTTACCTTAAAAATCAACAACCAACCGATCTTGCTTGATCAAAACGGCAACTTCAGCGTCCCCCTTGATTTGCAAAAGAATTTAAATCTTATTAAAATATCAGCACAAAAGAAAAACAGTAAAACTCAAGTGCTTTATCGACAAGTGATAGTTAATGATAACGAAAAATAATCGCCCCAAAAAATTTCCATGCTTATTTTTTTGAGGCCCGTATATGCCAAAAACAAGTGAAAAAAATGAAACTACTGAAGTTCGCGTTTCAGCCGCCAATGATGCGATCCAACAAATTAGAGAAAAATTTGGTGATGGCTCAATTATGCGATTAGGTGAAGCTTCTGCCATGAATGTTGAAGCCATCTCCACTGGCTGTATTTCTTTGGATCTAGCCTTAGGTGTGGGCGGAGTTCCCCGTGGACGCATTATTGAAATCTTCGGCCCGGAATCTTCGGGTAAAACAACCTTAGCCCAACATGTTGTAGCCGAAGTCCAAAAAAATCATGGTATTGCTGCTTTTATTGATGCCGAACATGCCTTAGATCCAGACTATGCCAAAAAAATCGGCATTGATATCAATCAAATGCTTATCTCTCAGCCCGATACTGGAGAACAGGCATTGGAAATCGTAGAAACACTAGTACGATCCAATGGAATTGATTTAATTGTGGTTGACTCTGTTGCTGCTTTGACTCCAAGGGCAGAAATTGAAGGCGAAATGGGCGATCAACACATGGGTTTGCAAGCCCGCCTCATGAGTCAAGCTTTAAGAAAATTAGCAGCTATAATTGGAAAGACCAAAACCACTTTAATATTCATTAATCAAACACGACAAAAAATAGGTGTTTTCTTTGGCAATCCAGAAACAACGACTGGTGGCACAGCTTTAAAATTTTACAGCTCCGTTCGTATCGAAGTCCGCCGTGCAGCCCAAATTAAAAAGGGCGAAAATACTATCGGGAATCGAGTAAAAGTAAAGATCGTTAAAAACAAAGTTGCCCCTCCATTCCAGGCCTGCGAATTTGATATTATGTACAACGAAGGCATTTCCTTGGCCGGAGACTTGATTGATGTGGGTGTTGATTTTGGCGTAATAAAGAAATCAGGCAATTCATATTTGTATGGGGAAGAAAAACTAGGTGTCGGGCGAGAAACCGCCAAACAATACCTACGTGAAAATAAAAAGACGGCTGAAAAGATACGCAAGGAAATTATCACTATTAACGAAGAACGAAAAAAGAACGCGGAATAAACGATATCACAAAAGAGAGCCCAATTGGCTCTCTTTTTTATTCTATTCACCTACTTAACAAGTGCATAGGCAATTGCTCGTAAAACACCCCATGCATATGATGAACCAGGAACAGTTTTATAAACCTTCGTAAATATTGCCAAAGCCTGTTTTTCTTTTTCTAAGTCACGTACAACTGGTCGTAAACGATACGCTAGTATGTCGACAAAATTGCTTTCATTGGGTGTAACTAAGGTTGTTACTTTATTGGCGATGTTTTTAAACTCATTTAATGCTTCATCCTTTTGTGGGCTTAAAGTGTCTGGTTTTTGCCCTAAGTAAATTTTAGATAAATTGCTCCAATCATTTTCTGTTGAGGGAAGCCTCTTAAAGAGCTCATTATAATCATTTAAAAGACCCGCTCTGTCACGCAAGGTTAGCCTCGAGGTTACAGCATTGCCATAAGCCAAAAAATGAATGCTCTCCCAATCCTTCCCTGCAGGTAATCGTTTTACTATTTTTACAAATTCATTTAAGGCTGTTTTTTCTAAATTGAGGTTTTGTACTGGTCTAAAAGGCATGTAAATTACCTCTTCCACTGTTTTATCTTTAACTTCTTCCTTTATGAATTCTTTTGTTTCTTTGTCTGGCTGTTCTGTTTTTTGAGAAGGCAGGTCTACTGGCTCCTCTGATACTTGTTGCTCTTCCTGGTCACCAAATAACCAATTCCACCAAGATGAACCTCTTGTGACAACCCTAGCTGGTTCAACGCCCGCCATGAAGCCAGTTAAATGGCGTGTCAAAATATAAACCAAATCATCTCCTCCTAATTGCTCTGCCACTACGTAACAATGTCCACCTTCATCTAGTTCAACGTCGGCATAATTATCTGGATTGAAAACTTCCCCAACTTGATCTTCCGTGCACTCTGGTATCTCCTCCGTGGTATTGTCATAATAGCGAGTAGCAATAACTCTATTTGTCAAAGAAACAACCCCTGGATACTCAAATGAAATCAAAACAGGCTTGCTTAACATTATGTTTGAGTTTAAACCACTGTTGAATTCAACTAAAATAGCTGAATTTATTAATCCAGAAATTTCAGCGCTTAAATCTAAATCAACACTTTCAAAAAGGCCGCTCCAATCTTCACTCGTTGTAAAGGTAGTCCCACTAGCCGCTTTAAATGTTACTGGTTGTTCACCAACTAAAATTTCCACATTAATAGGATCTACCACAGTACCTGCATAAATACCTCCACCCAAAGATTCCATTGAAATAGCCGGAATAATTGGATCTTCACCACCTTCTCCAAAATCAAGACTTATGGTACCAGAACCGACCTCACTAATATCAATCACACTTTCGTAAACCGAATAGACATCAGGATCGCCGTCTGGTGTTCCACCAGCAAACCAAAAGGCTCCAACGGTTAAATTGTCTTGCCCCTCGACTAAAGGAACATACATTGTTGTACTCCCAGGCTCCGGCAAAATAACGATTCCACCTGGTTCACCATCCATACTTTCACCATACCAGCCCGCAACATATATAGGCTGTTCTTCCCAATTAGTCCAAAGAACTTCGATATCCAACTCATAGTAATCTCCTTCTGGGATTTCGTTCCAAAGGGTATAGCCGCCTTCTTCTTCATCTTCCCCTAAATTAATTGTAATTGCGGAACTACCTACCGCACTGATATCAATTAAACTCTCATAGGTTTCTGAAACATCCGGATCGCCGTCGGAGTCGCCATCAGCAAACCAAGCCGCCTGAACCGTTAAACTGTCTTGGCCCTCAACTAACGGAATATACAAGATCGTACTACCAGGCTGTGACAAGACAGCATAACCATCCGGAGAGCCTTCAGCTGTCGCGCCATACCAGCCCGCAACATAGATTGGCTGTTCTACCCAATCAGCCCAGAGGACTTCAACATCCAACTCATAATAATCCCCCGCTGGAACCTCGTCCCACAAAACAGCATCTTCTTCCTCCTGTTCATTAAAATCAAATGTAACTGGTTTTAAATTCTCATCCAAAAGAAATTCCATTTCCTTGGCATCATAAAACTCATTTTGCAAAGAAGAAATTACAATTAGCCTTTGATCAACAATACCTTCCGTTGTTTTCATAGCAACTGGTAAATAGGGAGAGTCTTCATCAAGATAACCATCTTCTAAACTCGTACGTGTGTTGTTGCCAAATTCGTTGCTGATTGTAATTTCGATACCGACGATTGGAATTTCGCCATTCATTACTCTAATAGTGGGAGAGTAGGCTAACAATAACGGTGCTGTGCCCTCCACTTGCGCCGCCTCAAACGTACTCCATGGAACCACAATCATATTACCATCGGAATCAGCCGTACTATAGACATCATAAATAGAAGAATTTGAAACATTCCCAATAAAGGCATTATTTGACGAGCTCCCAGACACCCAAAAACCATAGCTAGAAGAATCTATTTCGACATTTTCAAATGCATTACTAATTGAATCAGCAACTTTAATTCCGGCATAATAGGCCTGTTCTCCTGAGATATAAAATGGATCAGAAGATCCTTCAGCTATACTAACTCCAGCCGCCAAAAATAAACCTTCATTATAAGTATAAGAACTTCCGGAACTTGAAATAGCGTCCTCAATAAAAACAGCAACTGCCACCTCACTCATCTCAAACGCCGCTTCTATGTCACCAGCTGAAGAAAACTTAGAATCTTTTACAAATAGAGCGAATAACATTTCTCCGTCATCTATAAGTGCAAAGTCCAAATTTTCTTCTGGATAATTGCTCAGAACGTCAGTAACATCCGTGTTGTTTTCACTAATTTCGCAGATATACTTAGGACAATTATCTGGATCAAGAATCCCCAGAGTAGTGTATTGAACTGCCTCATAAGTAAAAACAGAATACCCAGCTGAATATACAAAATTCGTATCTGTGGCTCCCTGAATTAACATGTTTTCGAAATAATTATTATCTGAATTATTTAGATAAATACTGTTACTATTTAAAGGGGCGTCGATAATTGTTGTTTCTCCAGCCCCTGTAATAGTCATGTTATTTTTATCTTCCAAGACAATGCCACCATTATAAGTCCCGTCAGCGATGTAAACCGTATCTCCACTTCTTAAGGATTCTATAATATCTGTATTATTAGCATGTACAGTTTCATAATCAACTTCAGCATCATCGTCGATATAAATAGTCGTAATACGTTCAGCAGAATATGCCCCAATATCATCAGTCCCATTAACATCTAATAATAAGCTCATTGGCGCTAACTCTAAAGTATCACCCATAAATATTGGATCAACATTATACAAATTATTTGCACCATTAGTTACTGAAACCTCATAAGTATAATCGCCCCAATCTTCAACTGATGACGAATCCGAGATTATGTCATTATAATCATAACTAAAAGTCACAGAAGTATTATCACAATTTTTTTGGTATACAACAGGGGTTGTTTTCCCACTAACAATAATAATGTTGTTATTAACCAAACCAGTTACTGTTTCCGTATTACTACTGTGTGATTCTGGTGTGGGGCATTGAACGTCCGCAAAATGTATTGCAACCGAACTACCAGAATCAACACCACCAAAATCAATTGTATTATTTTCAACTGTAAACGAAGCTGAATCTTCCACAATATCAGAACGCCCCACTAAATCGATTACCCTTATATACACTTCAGTTTCGGCCTCCGGATATGAAATATAATTACCACTAATTACTGCGTGGCCAGCCGCTGCTATGGCTCCACCAAACGCATCATCAGTTATTTCTGTATGATATGTGAAGTAATTATTTTGGATGTAATTAACACTGGTTGAAGTGCCTATTAAATCGGTGATGAGCGATGAGTTAAACACATCTGTCCCATAATAGACATCAACGCTGTTTCCAATAAATTCAAAATCTTCAATAAAGATAGGTCCACCAGCTATTAATTTACCACCACAATCACCCCCACCCCACGCACAAAACTCAATTCCTTCATTTAATATGAATTCATTATCGGAGACAACTGCCCCCGGAGCACTTATTTTTAAGCCAATATCTTCAAAAGCACAATTTTGTATTGTTGTACCAGGTCCATTAATCTGGAAATAATTATCCGCATTAACGAATTCTACCAATGACGGGGTACTGATAGAGACATCATCCAAATAAGCAAACATGTTTGGGCCAGGAATCATAAATATTAAGGTAATAGTTCCACTTTCTGGAACAGGGATATCTGCTATAGCCCATTGTTCATACCCACCCTCCATTGGAGGCACTCCAACGGACCACATACGTCCCGGCCCAGGAGTAAAAATTGTGTCTTCCCCAAGTGCGGTCCAACCGCCTTCAAGTCCAAAATTATAATATTCAGTTTCGTTGCCCCAACTGTCATTTGACAAATAGGTAAAAATATCACTGCCCATGCCCCCTGTGCCCTTAACATAAAAAGAGATATCCATTAATTCTCTAGGGATTAAACCTGTTATTGTTTGTCTGACATGATAACCTAGACTATCGCCATCATTTAGAAGATAAAACGCATTACTGCCACTGTTAGCATTTTCAAACACTTGAGCAAAAGTTCCAGTTCCTGGTGACCCAGGCATACCCGAGGCTCCAGTAGCCCAAGTATCTCCGAGTTCAAGTTCAAAGCCACCGTTGTTTACAACTTCCTCCGGGTCTCCGGCTGACCATCGGCCAAAGCTAAAGTTATTACTTTGGCAATCGACAGTTAAGTCCGCGGTCTCAGGAAAGACAACTGGATATGATTCTGCCTGTGGATTATATGTGTCTGACAAAACTATGGTGTCTCCTAATTGTGCTATAGCTAAGGCATCAGCCAAAGTACTTTCACCGCCCTCTCCAACAGTAATCGTGCCAGGAACATCAGCCAAAGCCTGATAAACCACCAACGCGGTACAAATAAAACAGACCAATAAGCTCAAAACCAGGATATTAATTTTGTTTTTTTGCATATACAAAAAAATTTTATGGATAATGCTGCATTACATTTATATTATACCACATTTTTAACGCCCCCCCCAGTTTGACTTGACTAGTTCTGTGGATATTGTTATTTATAAATACCTAAAAACAGAAGCGGAAATAAAAAATGTACGGCCGCACGTTCGTGCGGTAGGGAACAAAGATTTTTGTTCCCTACAATGCGTATGCATTGTCCGTACATTTTTTATTCTTTATCTATTTACAAACGGTAAAATTGCCATTATTCTAGCTCTTTTTATGGCTAAAACCAACTTACGCTGATGAGTGCTACATGTGCCAGTCCTTTTTTTAGGTAGAATCTTGGCATATGAAGATAAGAATTTACGTAATAATTGGGCATCTTTGAAGTCAACGTCCTTGACTCCATTAACGCAGAAGTAGCAACGTCTGTCTTTTTTGGTATTGTTCATAATATTAATTGGAATTTATTAGAAAGGGATGTTCTCCACCTTAATTTCCTCTTCATCTTCCTGTTCTATTGTAGGTAGCTCTGTATTTTGAGCCTCTGCAACAAACGAATTGTTTGAGCGTGGAGAACCCTCTCCTCCAACACGATCTAACATGATCATGTTATCAGCGATAACTTCGGTCCTGTAACGTTTAACACCGTCTTGTCCATCCCAACTACGTGTTTGTAATCTACCTTCAATATAGACCTTACTGCCCTTTTTCAAATATTGAGCACAAATCTCAGCTAATTTACGCCAAACAACAACATTATGATATTCAACCTTCTCTTGTTTTTGTCCATTATTATCTGTCCAGACATAATTGGTGGCGACACTGAAGGCTGAAACTGAAGTTCCTTGGGGGGTTGTTCGTGTTTCTGGGTCAGAAGTTAAACGGCCAATAATCATCGCTTTATTTAAATCCATAGATTTATACTTAATTATAAGATGATTACAAAATTTCTTCAGTTAAAATCTCGTCGATCTTCTTGTCGATATCTTCCATCGACACTTTAACGGCCTTTTTCTTTGGGGCCTCTTTAGTCGCAACGTCAACTTCAACAGCAGGTGTTTCATTTTTTGCTTCTACAGATTTTGCCACTGTTGTGCGTTTTGCTGTTTTGCGCACTCCGTCTCGTTTTACACGATCCTTGTTATTTTGTTCCATTTCCTTAAGTTCATCCTCTTTTTCCTGACGCAGCTTTTCTTGTAATTCTTTTTCGCGCTTCATTTCTTCTTCAGTACGGACACGCTTAGTAATTAAAAGATGGCGCAACAACTCATTCTTCAACTTTAATAAGTCATCTAACTTTTTAATATTTTCAGCTTCCATATCAAACTCAACCACAACATAAGTCCCCTGGTGTGTGAATTTTATAGGAAAAGCCAAACGTTGTTTACCCAAAACTTGTTCTGAGGTAACAACGCCTCCGAACTCTTTTAGCAAACCTGACACTTGATCCATTACCTGCTGAAGTTCAGACTCCAAATACTTAATGGATACTATGTAGGTTAACTCATAGTGTTTCTGCATAGTCACATTGTTGGTCTATTCTATAATTCTCGAGACGAGAATTAGTGGCCTAATGCGTAGAATATACCTTATTAATTAAATCGAAGTTATATTAACACAAGGTGGCACTTTTTTCAAGGGTCGAATAAGAATAATCTCAAATCAGCCTTAAATAGGCTAAATTTAGTGAAAAATAAAATAAATACTAGTATATTTTTCAAAATCATGCTATTTTATAATTGATGCTAGTTTAAATAATTAAACTGGCAATTTTTTATAAATAATTTACTTTGATAAAAGTATGGATGCCCAAATTAAAACTATCATTAAACAAATCTGTGCAGAAAAGGGAATTTCCGAAGAGTCTGTTATCGAAACCATTAATTCTGCCTTGGCTGCTGCTTATCGTAAAGACTTTGGCGACAAAATGCAAAACGTTATGGCTGAATTTGAGTTAGGGACTGGAGAAACAAAAATTTATGACGTCAAAGAAGTTGTCGAAGACCTAACAGAAGAAGAATTAGCCGAAATAGAACGTGTCAAAGCAGAAAGAGAGGCTATACGTGCAGCTCTAGAAAGTGGAGAAATTACAGCCGAAGAACTAAAAAAGAAACGAGAAGAAGAAGCTGAAAGACAAAGCGAAGAAGAAACCGATGAAAATGATGAAGATGGAAAGCGCCGTTTTAACCCTCGCACCATGATTCAATTAAAAGATGCCAAAGAAGTCAATAAGAAATATAAATTAGGAGATTTTGTTAAAACTGAATTAGAAATCCCAGGCACTTTTGGCCGCATGGCTGCACAAACTGCCAAGCAAGTTATCATACAACGCTTAAAAGAAGCTGAACGCAATGTAATTTACCAAGACTATAAAGATCAAGAAGGAGAAATCGTAACTGGTTTAGTACAAAAAATAGAAGGACCAAATATTATTGTTGAAATAGATAAAACAACTGGAGTTTTACCTCCAAATGAACAAATCCGACGTGAACGCTATCATATTGGGGATCGCATTAAGGTTTATATTATGAGCGTTTCTCTTACCACAAGAGGCTCCGAAATAATTTTATCTCGTAAACACCCAGACATTGTTAGACGTTTATTTGTTTTGGAAATTCCCGAAATTGCCAATGGAACTATTATTATTAAAAACATTGCGCGTGAAGCTGGTGCTCGAAGCAAAGTTGCGGTCTTTACTGATGATGAAAACATTGACCCTATCGGATCATGCATTGGCCAACGCGGAGCTCGCATTCAAACTATTATAAATGAACTCAATGGCGAAAAAATTGATATCATTGAATATAGCGATAATGCTACAAAATATATCAGCAATTCTCTTCTTCCTGCAAAAATAGTAAAAGTGGAGCTTGACGAAGAAAATAAAGAAGCCACAGTAACCGTACCACAAGATCAACTATCATTAACGATTGGAAGATCTGGACAAAATGTTCGCTTGGCTAGCAAGTTAACTGGCTGGAAGCTTAATATTATTGAAAAAGAAACTGGGAAAGAAATAACTGAAGAAGAGATTGAATCCGGAGAATTAGAGCAAGCAACTGAGAAAACGACCGAAAGTGCCGAATAAATTTTACTCTAACAATAAAAACTAAACGCACTTTCTATGATAGAACTATTCAACACAGTCCTTTACCAACCAATTTTAAATTTGCTTGTTTGGCTCTACAACATAATCCCAGGCAATGACATTGGCTTAGCCATTATTATTTTGACAGTAATAATTAAAATCTTACTGGCACCATTTACTTTACAAAGCCTTAGGTCTCAAAAAGCCCTGCAAGAACTTCAGCCCAAAATGGAAGCTATCAAGAAACAGTATTCTGATAATAAAGAAAAGCTTGCCTCTGAAACAATGAAATTGTATAAAGAGCAAAAGGTCAATCCACTTTCTTCTTGTTTGCCAATTCTTATCCAATTTCCTTTTCTTATTGCTGTTTATCAGGCCTTCCGTGTTGGTTTAACTGCTGAAAATTTAGAACTAATTTATCCATTCATTCACAACCCAGGACACATTAATGCTCTTTCTTTTGGCTTAGTTAATTTAGCGGCACCCAGTTTAATTTTAGCTATCATGGCAGGTATTGCACAATTCTTTCAAACCAAAATGATGTCCACCAAAAAGCCAGCCAAAGACATCAAGGCCAGTAAGGATGAAAGCGCTATGGCCAGCATGAACAAAACCATGCTTTACTTTATGCCTGCTTTTACAGTCATAATTGGAGCCTCTTTGCCTGGCGGGTTAACCCTATACTGGTTGGTCACAACGCTTTTGACAATTGCACAGCAACAACTCTTTATGAAGCCAAACAATAAACCAGCAATAATTGAAGGCGAAGTAATAACCAAATAGTTTATGTTAATGGATTTTAAAACCTTACGCGATTTACCAGTCGAGACAGAAACAGGGCTAATGCTTGGCCATGTACACGATATAATTGTAGAAACCAATAGTTTAGTTATCAAACAAATTGCCGTTAACCATCACAAATTAATCATGCTAGACGATGACATTCTCATCTCAACCGAACAAATTATTTCTGTAACCGAGCAAAAAATTGTGGTGGCTGATAATATAAAAAAATTTTTAGTAAATGACGTCGAATCGCAAAAAATCACCAATGAATCGGTTGCCACTCTTAGTGCTGAAACGCAGAATTAAATTATATGAATTATTCTGTTTTAGAACAAAAAATTCTAAAAACAGTGGCCTACTTTGATCTTTTTGATTTTCCATTAACGGCTTGGGAGGTCTTTCGTAACCTTTATACAGCTCAGAATGAAAGCTATCTCGAAATATCGAAAAGTTTAATGCAATTACAAAAAATAAAAGCTCTTGAGTTTAACCAGGGCTTTTATTTTTTACCAACCAGAAAAAGCATTTGCTCGCTCCGCCACAATCGTTACCTAATTGCTCAGAAAAAAATGCGCTGGGCACTAAGATATGCTCGTATTATTAAAAACCTGCCCTTTGTGGAGGCGATTTTTATCTGCAACTCCCTTGCCTACCAAAACAGCAAAGAAAGTAGCGACATAGATTTTGCCATTATTACCAAGGCTGAGCATATTTGGACTT
>CAZMEQ010000008.1:0-45355 GCA_964565345.1 uncultured Gammaproteobacteria bacterium
ATATTTTTTCCATATAAATTTGTTATAAATAAAAAAACACCCAGGACGAGAAAATCGAAGATGTTTATTTAAAGCTAGACCAAGTTTTTATTGTGTATGTGTGAAGCATGGGAAATCAAATTAATCGTTTGTTACGGAAAGCGATTCCGGAAGAGGATTTAAGATACCTTTCAAAAGCGAGGGCTTTTTCTTTGCCCATAAACGAGGCAGAAAAAAGTAGTCTCCAGGGAATATGCTTTTTTGTGTAAGTAGCCTTCCCTTTGTTGTGGTACTTAATCCTTTCAGTGACATCTTCGGAGAACCCCGTGTAAAATTTTTTTGAGTTTATTCCACTTTGTATTATGTAAACATGAAACATATTTAGTGGCGTGCCATTCGAAGCGCAGCCGAGAAGAGCAGAAAAAGTAGAGTCTGTTGCCCATGCTTCGCTCTACGAGCTACGCAGGGCATTCTTCACTGCGCGAAGAATGGTGGACCCGAGGAGGCTCGAACTCCTGACCTCTTCCATGCCATGGAAGCGCTCTAGCCAAACTGAGCTACGGGCCCCCACACCTAATCACTTCATTATGTGATTAATTGTGGGGGCGTGCCCAATTATCTTTTAAGTTGGATATATTTTTAAAAAGTGCCCCTCTGCTTAAAGCTACGGAGCACAGCCTTCGCAAAATATTCGTCTGATTTACCAAGCCATTATTCAAATTATAGATGGCTCGTTAATCTGTCGCTTACGTTATGGGTGGCCTGCCATTCGAAGCGCCGCGGTCCTTCACTGAAGTTATGGACCGCATTCATCGCTGCCATGCTTCGCCATAGCGGCTACGCGACGGCGAGCGCGAAGAATGGTGGGCGCAGAAGGACTCGAACCTTCGACCAATTGCTTAAGAGGCAACTGCTCTACCGACTGAGCTATGCGCCCCCACACCTAGTCAAAAGATTAGTTGACTAGGTGTGGGGGTGCGCTCAAAAAGACAGGCATATTTCAACTTGTAAATACAAAAATATACTATAATATTTTTCAGAAAAAATCAATCTTAGTATAAAAAAGCGCCGCCCTGCAGTGTTGCAAGCGGCGCGGTCAGTCAGGCGGAGGTACGCCGACGGTTATCGAGGTAGAGCTCGATGATCACGGAGAGGGCCAGAATCGTCAGGCCCAGGAGGATGCTGTAGCCTCGGTGGGAGTAGATTCTCCCGCCCAGCTCGGATGCTCCGAGTTGAGACAGGCCCTTCCTCAGGTACGTGAGGATGATCTCCATCACGATCCAGAGATAGGCGGCGTGAAAGTAGAGGCGCTTGTGCGCGTTTCGTCCGGCGATGATCCACGCGCAGAGCAGGCAGAACCCCACTGCGGTCAGCCGGAAGGGCATGGAGATGACATGTGCCCAGGTGCTCTGGTCGATGAGCCAGGCGTAGCCGGCTCCTAGAGCAGCGGACAGGGCCAGGTAACTGATCAGGATCAAGTATCCCACGGTCTCCTCCTACTCCTTCTTCTCGGGCTTCGCGCCTTCACCGTTTGCTTCCTTGAACCGTTCAATCCGTTTGTGGGTACGAAGCAGATCTCCGACGATGACGGCAATGACGAGGATAAGTGCTGGTGGTAGCCAGAGCGGTACGAAGCGGCCTTCGAACAGGAACGCGCCAACCTTCTCGGAAAGGGTGTGCCTCACGACCCAGCTCAGTCCGTTCATGATGATGGGCGAGGTTGCCCAGATCAGGTAGACGATGAACAGCGGGGTCAGGCCGTGCCGGTGACGTGCACGTTCGATGAGGAACAGAAACGCGCCGAGCACGGTCAGGATAGGCACGATCAGGAAGATGTGCACGAAGAAGAACTCGTTCGCACTGGAGAGGTAGAAGTACGGGACGCCGAACAGTGCCCCTGCCACGGCCCACAGGATTCCGACGATCACGGGCATGATGAACCTCCTGGTGATTTTCGTTACAGGACAAAAAATAATAGCATTTGCAAGGACCTCTGTCAACGTTGTCTTTATCAATAAAAATTGTCACCCCGCATTTAATGGGGGGTGACAATTTGTGATTAAACTTTTCTAACTAAGCAAAGCGGGGTTTGTTCGTTTGTTTGTCCGAGTGGATTATCTTTAAAAACTTTTTCACAAAATTCATCAGCTATTTCTGAATTGGATTTGCCCAACACATTTACACCTAAATCATTAGCATCAATAATAACTACGTCCAGTCCGATTTTATTTTTAATTTCTTTGGCAACCTTGTTAGGTTTTGAGGGTGCCAGTTTTGCATATTTGTTAAATGGGGGCAGTGTGTAATCGCAGGGACCATCAATGGCATTAATATTTTTTCCTACAGCCTTATAAAACATTCCGCGCACACCAAAAGGTTTTGTTATGGCAGAAATAAAAGCAGCAAATAACATGCGTGGTACACCTGCTTCGCGAATCGCTAACTCCATAGTCCAGGGGCTACCAAGTCCAATCCCGTAGGGAGATTTGTGTACAAATTTTACTAAAAGATTCGCTAACCAAGAAGGCTTAATATCTTTAATGGGGAAAGCGCGGCCTTGGGAAATTGCAACGACGCGTTCACTAATAAATAAAAAATCATTGTCTCGTTTATGTGGCGTTACATATTTTTCTACCACAGAAACAATATTATCATCCTTGGTAATTACATGAGTTTTAATTGGCAGCCTTAAATATTTTTCTGAGTCAACAGAAATTTCTAATGATTTATTTTGGTTTGGTTGAATGTCCATAATATATTATTTATGAATCAATAGTACCTGATTGTGACCCTTTTTTCAAGGAAAAAAAATCCCCCACACCTACTCGGTAAATGTGGGAGAACGAGCTAGCGGCCACGTCTTGTTGTGCGTGGCCGGGTCGAAAAGATCTGTTTGCGCGTAGATGGTGGCTGGTTCGGTTTGAGGTAATCGCGTTTGCCATAGCCACGATCTGTGGACGAGGCAACTAGTTTCTCGCGGCGGAGTAAGACCTCGTCCAGCTGAACCGGTTTAGCCATGACGACGAGAGGTTTGTCTCCCAGTAACTTCTGTAGTGTGGTGATTGGTCCTGCCTCTAACTGGCTGAAGGATCTGTCTTCAGCTTGTGCCCGTGCAGCTCGGTTGATCATTCCTAGTGGGAAAAGAGCTTGTGGTTCTGGTCTTACCAGTCGTGCGAGCATTGCCAAGCTCGTGTGATTTGGCATACGGGGCGGGAGCGTTAGCCCCGGCTCTGCCGCTGGCAAGACGATGATCTCGAAGTCTGGTTCGGCGGAAAGAACCTGGCGCAGTCTAGCCAGTAGTTCTGTCGAGCGGTCATCGGAGAAAACCAACAACTTCATGATGCCCTCGTTTTTCGTGCTTCGTTGTAGGCGTAGATGATGAAGACTAGCGAGACTATCTGCTGAAGTAGCAACCAGAAGTAGTTTTGCGCCAACAGCAGCCAGCCGCAAGAGACATGCATGACAATGTACCAGAGGTACCCGTCGCGACGTTCTTTGGCCAGTCGGTACGTGCCGATAAGGAAGCTGCCGGTCAAGGCGACTTCGAGCCACTGATTCAGCGTGTTCAGACCGCCGAAGTCGTAGAAGCTGTAGCCAAACCCGAGCGGTATACACAACAGAGCCAGTCGATCCAACCATTTGGGGGCAGGAGTGTTAATCCCGCGTGTCGCTGTGATTAGACCAAGGAGCATGGCTGGCGCTCCGCTAGCTTCTACGGAGGCTGCAATCCAGTTACGGTTCATTATGAACAAGATGACCCAAGGTGGTAGACCGATCAGGTAAACCACCCAAGCACTGATTCGCCAGTAGCGCGCTTCCTGTTCCTTCTCTTTTCGGTGGTTCCTTTCGGAGAAGGAAAGAAAGATCTTGTTGAGCAGGTAGAAGGCTCCGGCAAGTATTTGCAGAATGGTTTCCATGGCCCGCTCCTTTGTATCGAACAAAACATGTTATCAGAGGGAAATTAGTTGGTCAATAAATAGCGCCCCAACATTCCGTGGAATGTGGGGCGCGTGTTCAGGTGTTGTACGCCTTGATGCCGAGGTCAAGACGCAGCTTGCGGATCTCGCGTACCGTGACGCCGACCGTGGAGGCGATCATGGTGTCGGGGACGCGACCGAGGAAGGGCTTCACCTTCTTCTCCCACTTCTGGGGCTTGGACTCGGTGAAGCGGTACTTCACGCCGATCTTGCTGAAGGCGTGCTTCAGGCTGCCGAAGTGGTAGATGGCCGAGTGGTAGATGGCCGGAGCACGGCCTCTGACGCCTTCGGGAGAATTGTTCTCGTAGCTGGGGAGCTGGTCGAGCGTCTGCATGGGGCAGTAGAAGGGCAGCTCGACCCGGGAGGCTAGGCCCCAGTTGATGAGCTGAGGCGTGAAGCGGTGCTGGCAGCGGGGGCAGCGGGTCGTGTAGTCCTTGGGGTCGCGACGGAACCCGCGCATGATGTCTCCGCGCGACAGGTTCTTCCCGCACTTCGGGCACGCGGCCGCGGGCTTGTAGTGCTCCCCGCGCAAGGCCAGGATGAGTGATTGCTGTAGGCGCAGCTTCTGGTTCAGCTTCTGTTCGACGGAGAGTCGGTGCTCGACTCTGAGGTGATGTGACAAGGTGGGGCCCATTCTCATTTCCATGGTTTGTCCTTTTGCAAGAGCCAGTACGCCAGAAAATTTTGGCGACATAAAAATATAACACAAATTTTATTATTGTCAATCGTAAAATAAAAAAGATTCAGCATTTTGAATCTTTCTCTTGGCTCGCCATTCGGAGCGCAGCAGTCCTTCACTAAAGCTGCGGACTGCATTCTTCGCTGCGCGAAGAATGGTGCGGCCAGAGGGACTCGAACCCCCAACCCCTTGGTCCGAAGCCAAGTGCTCTATCCATTGAGCTATGACCGCATATTTATTTACTTGGCGAGGACCATTGCGAAGCCAAGTGCCCATGTTTGCCTTTAGCCCCGGTGTAATCCGGGGTATGACCGCATTCAATTCGATTTGCGAGTCCTTCGCTATTAGCGAAGGACGTGGCAATCTCTTAAAAACCCGTCATAAGTGATTGCCACGTCCCCCGTGTATCCACGGTGTCCTCGCAAATCGTATTGGTTATTTCCACTCAGCCAATTCCAGTGCATTTCTAGCCGCAGACTCTTGAGCTTCCTGCTTGCTAGAGCCAGAGCCTTTTGATATTAACTCATTTTTTAAATAAACGCCAACCTCAAATGTTTTGTCATGGTCTGGACCAACTTCACTTAATATTTTATAAGTTGGGGTAATGCCTGTTTTTTCTTGGGCCATTTCTTGAAAACTACTTTTGGGATCAAGATATAATCTTTTTTCTAAAATTTCTGGGAGCTTTGTTAAGACAAAATCAGTGATGAATTTTTTGGCTACGTCCCAGCCTTGATCTAAGTAAATGGCACCGATAACAGATTCCATGGCGTTGGCAATAATATATTGTCTGGCTTTACCAGTGTCTTTTTGTTCCCCGCGACTTAAGTGTAGACCGACTTCGAGATCTAAGGTTTGGCCAATCGCGGAAAGAGTCTTTGCATTAACAAGACTTGCACGCCAATTTGTAAGTTCTCCTTCTGGATTTGGGAAATTGTTATAAAGATACTCGGTAACGACCAGTTCTAAAACCGCATCGCCTAAAAATTCCAAACGTTCATTGTGGTCCAAACCAAAAGAAGGATGTTCGTTCAAATATGATCGGTGCACTAAGGCGGTTCTTAATAAGTCCGGATTATTGAATTTAACTCTGATTTTTCTTTCAACTTTTGTGTAATCTTTTTCCATATTAATGAACAGAAAACAGTAAACAGTAAACAGAAAACAAACGGTGTTTGCTAATTACTACATTCTGTTATAAAAATTATTTAATTTCTTTTCCCGTTGTGGCTTCTTTGTCCTCGGTCTTTTCCATCGGTCCAAGAGTTGAGTAAAGTGAGCCTAAGACCCCATTAATAAAATTGCCAGAGGATTCACCGCCAAAATTTTTTCCAATTTCAATTGCTTCGTTTATAGCCACTTTAGCCGGGATATTTGGATCAAAGATTAATTCAAAAATCCCGATTCGTAAAATGTTGCGATCAACATTGGTGATTTGTTCAATTGGCCATTGTGGCGCGTATTTGGTGATATAGCCGTCTATCTCAGTTAGATTGTCAACCACACCCTTAACTAGCTTTTCAGAAAAGTTGTGATCGTCATATTCAGGGGCAAAGGATTCAAAATTATATTTTATAATTTCATCGATAGTGTCTTTGCTTTTACCTTTAAAATCCCACTCGAATAAAGATTGTAGCGCGATGGTGCGTGCTAAATGTCGATTTGGCATAAAGAACAAGTTGTTAATTTTGTTTTAGATTTTATTCTAAATGCATTTTCTATTGATGTCAATGCATTTGTCTATTTAAGACTAGCATAAATATTGGCAAAAAACAACGCATATTTGATTGACTGAATTGGGGCTCTCTGCTATGCTATAAACACAAATATTATGATATTTAAGCAGTTTTTAATTAAAATTCTAGCTAAAATATTTCGTTTTTTCTCACGCGGCCGAGAATTATTTTCTCGCAAAGCAGGCTTCTTGAAGAGAGGCTTTTTCTGGTTCGGCCGTTTTTTGTTTAAGGGCTTTGTTTTTCCTGTTTATAAATCAGTTTATTTTTTAAGATATAAAATACTAAACATATACACACCAACCAAGAGCAAGCTTTTTTATTTTTTAAATAAAATATACATTGTCCACATAATGATTATATTGCTCTCAGCCACAATTGTTTACTCTAACATCTCAGCTTCAGGAACTACTGATGGGGCGGCGGGAGAAAGCACGGTTGTTTATTCGATTGTAAGTAAAGAAGAGTACGAAGAACTTTTAGAGGAGACAGCCATCACTGCAGGGGCGGGCCAAGTTTTGAGCTATTTAGATGACAAAACGGCAGTTGGTTCACAAAAATTGATTGAAGAAGAGGGTGGCGTAGACGACAGCTTGATTACAGATTTGTCCATGTTGGCTGAAGGCGGGATCGCAGTTGTAAAACCAAACATCATTCAACCTATACGCCCCGAAGAAATAAGGGAATTCGAAAATACTGCGCCAACTCGCTATGGGATTACTCAATATGTCGTCCAATCAGGAGACACTTTATCTTCTATTGCCAGTCGCTTTAATGTGAGCATCGAAACTATTTTATGGAGGAATAATTTAACGTTAAATAGTTTTTTAAAGTTAGGACAAACATTGGATATTTTACCTGTAACTGGGGTGGCACATAAGGTAAAAAGTGGTGAGACTGTTTCCGCAATCGCCAAAAAATATGGTGTTGATACAGACAAGATAGTTGAGTATAACAATTTAGTTGATGTTGGTGATATTAAAATCGGCCAAGAATTAATTGTGCCAGGGGGAAAGATAATTGCACCTGCTCGTCAAGCAACGGTTGCTAAGGCCGTAAATGTGGCGCCAGTTTCCAAGCTTCTTTCCTCTACTCCGCCGGCTGACTCCGGAACTACTTTGCTTTGGCCAACAGCGGCCAAACATATTACACAGTATTTTAGTTGGCGCCATACTGGCTTAGATGTGGGTGGACCAACCGGGACCCCTCTTTATGCCTCTGATCCCGGTGTCGTTGAGTACTCTGGTTGGACTAATGGCTATGGTAATAATGTTCTTATTAATCACCAAAACGGAATAAAGACGCGTTATGCCCACGCCAGTAAGTTATATGTGTCCAAGGGCGATAGTGTTACTCGTGGACAAACAATTGCGGCCATGGGGTCAACTGGGTGGTCTACTGGCCCGCATATTCACTATGAGGTTATTGTTGGTGGGGTAAAGAAAAATCCATTGTCTTATATAAAATAAAAAGTTATTTTTTCTCGCCCCAAAAATTGGGGCGAGTTTTATTTTCTTCTATATTGCAAGGCCTCTGCTAAGTGTTCTGTGCTAATGTTTTGAGATTGAGATAAATCAGCGATTGTGCGGGCAACCTTTAAAACACGGTGGATAGATCGTGCAGAAAGTAATAGTTTGTCAGTTGCCTTTTTTAATAGCAGAATAGAATCCGCTTCATTTAGTTTGCAATACTTGTCCATCTCGCTGGTAGACATCTCTGAGTTATAAATTGTTTTTGAATTTTTATAACGAACATTTTGTATTTTATGCGTAGTTTTAATTCGAGCTCGAATTAAAGCCGAGGTTTCTGTCTCTTGAATAATTCTTATTTTTTCGTAACTGAGCCTTGGGACTTCGACAAACAAATCGATTCTGTCTAGAAGGGGGCCAGAAATTTTTTGGTTATATTTGGCTACCTGGGAGGCTGTGCAGCGACAAGATCTCTCGGGATCATTTAAGTAGCCACATGGGCAGGGGTTTTGGCTAGCTATTAAAATAAAACGCGAGGGGAATTTAATTGTGCCTTGTGCTCGAGCAATATTAATTTCGCCGTCTTCGAGTGGTTGTCTCAGGTTTTCCAAAACAGAGCGTGGAAATTCTGGAAATTCATCCAGAAATAATACGCCACGATGCGCTAAGCTAATTTCTCCGGGACGAGGATTTTTACCGCCACCGACCAAAGCCACTCCTGATCCTGTGTGGTGTGGTGTTCGAAATGGCCGTTGTTGAATAATGGGTTCTTTGTGTGAAAGTAGCCCTGCGATAGAATATATTTTTGTAGCTTCTATTTTTTCTGTTTCTGACAGGTCTGGTAAAATTCCACGCAAAGCTTTAGCTAACATTGTTTTACCTGATCCTGGTGGTCCAGACATGAGGACATTATGATTTCCGGCTGCCGCAATTTCCAGCGCTCTCTTAGCTTGTTCCTGGCCTTTAATTTGGGAAAAGTCCACCCCGACCTCAAATCGGTTTTTAGCCGGTTCTGTGAATAAACTAGGACTAATTATTTTCTCGCCACGTAAATGTGCAGTTAATAGAGATAAGTTTTTTACCGGGAAGACGTTGATGTCAGAAATAATAGTTGCTTCTGGTGCGTTAGAGATCGGGACAAAAACATTTTTATAGTTGTTTTCTTTAGCGAAAATGGTTGCATTTAAAATGCCAGCCGTAGTCCTGGTGTCACCGTTTAAGGCTAACTCACCTATAAAAATGGAATTAGAAAGATCGTGTTGTATTTGCCCTGTTGCACCCAGTATCGCTAAGGCAATAGGGAGATCATAAGCCGTGCCAACCTTTTTTAAATCAGCTGGAGCTAAATTTACCGTTACTTTAAAACGTGGAAATTTTAAGTTGCTGTTTTCAATGGCAAAACGGATTCTTTCTTTGGCTTCTTGAATCGCCATGTCTGGTAATCCCACAATTACAAAGCCGGGCTGTTGGTGTGGGGCTAAATCAGCTTCTACTTCAACCAGCGCGCCATCAAGTCCAACAAAGGCACAGGAATTTATTTTGACAAACATGATTTTACTTTAGCAAAACAAAA
The DNA here is from genome assembly GCA_964565345.1 of uncultured Gammaproteobacteria bacterium. Lineage (GTDB taxonomy): Bacteria > Patescibacteriota > Patescibacteriia > UBA11705 > JABHMO01 > GWC2-39-14. The sequence continues at coordinate 9,411 of CAZMEQ010000008.1, forward strand.
AGACACCTAGAAATCTAGGTGTCTGAGAAAGGTCTTAGTTTTTGCTGAGAAGTAGAATCCCGCCACCCGTTAAAACGACGCCAATCACAATCCAGCCAATAATTTTTTTGTCTTGTGCTTGTTTTTGTTCGGAGCTTGGATTTTCCTTTATAAATTTAGCGACCACGTTGGCTGGATCCTCGCAATTTTGTAGAGTACATTCTTCAATTGCAGTATCAATTTGAGCCAGTAATTCCCCTTGTATAACTTTGTTGCCAATGAATGTTACGGGCGTCCCATCAGCATCAGATCCGTAGGCCCGACGATAGTCATTAAAAAGTTGGTAATAAGATGGATCTCTTCTAATATCATATTCGGTAATTTCTAAATTAGGATATTTTTCTTTTTTAAGTTGGTTTAAATGAGCCATGGTGGTGGCACAATAGGCACAGCTTGTTTGGGTAAATATTCGCACTGATATTTTATTGTCAGCACTCCACGCTGGATTTGTAAGGCCGAAAAGTATGATGAAGGTTATAAGGATTAATATTTTTTTCATATTTTTTTACGAAAGGTTTCTATGATTAATATAATTGCAGCCAGACTAATTAGGCTATCGGCCAAATTAAAGGTGGCCCAGTGATAATTATAAAAGGATAATCCTAAGTAATCAACTACGCCGCCGTGGATTATTCGATCTATAAAGTTGGAGAGTGCAGCACCAATGATGACAGAAAATGAACTAACGCTTATAAAGCTAATTTTTGTAATAGATCTGACTAAAAAGTAACTCAAACCGATTAGTAAAAAGACCGTTAAACAATATATTAATAATAAGGGAACGGGAAAACCAAAAGAAATAAAAGGATTAAGTGTAATATCAATTTTGACTGTGAATGGGCTACTTTGGATCAGAAAAAACCCGTCGGCCGGGATTTTTCGTAATAGTACAAGTTTAAGAATTTGATCTGACAACAAGGTCCCTAGACCGGCCATCAAAGTTAATGATTTTAATCGCCTGGTTATCATTAAAGAGATTTAAGTTTTGTTTTGCAAGCGACACAGGCGCTAGATGTTGGACGCGCCTTTAACCTTTTGGGGTCTATTTCTTGCTTGCAGTATTTACACATACCATAATCCCCCTTTTCGATTCTATCTAGACTTTTGATTACGTCTTTTAATGATTTTTCGAGCGTTTGTTCTAAGCTTAAATTTAGGCCATACTCAACTACTTCTGAAGTGTTATCTTCCTCATCATCGCCGACATCATCAAACTGCGCATCGTAATCATTAGGGTTGTGCGGATTTTTCTTGGCTATTTTATCAAGTTCGTTCTCTAGATGTTTTTTATCTTCTAATAGCTTAGCTTTGATTTCAGTTAGGTCTTTTGAGTTCATATATATTAAAGTTAAGATCTTTTGCATTATAACTTATATGGCGGTTTTTGTCCATATTGGTGAATATTTTTAAAAAAAAGAAGGCGCATAGGAGAGCCCAAAGTAACAATGTTGTTTTGTGGCTGTATGCGCCACCGTTGAGATGCAGCCCTGTGGCCGCTTGTCCCTAGATACAATTATTTATATCCAAAGACAAGCAGCCTACAAAGCAATATGAGACAACGGATTTAATGTGCCCCACGTAATACCCTTTCACGGAGAGAGCCATGTGAGGATCTCCTAAGTTTTTTTCGTTTTTATTTTTGTTTTTACCAGGCCATAGCTGTGGAACAGCAAGGGGCTGGCTTTTTGTGAGAAGAGCCTTACCCTAAAGTATGAGAAAGGGTAAGAAATAAAAAGAGTATTGTGGATGTTTTCTGAAGAAAATCCAGAAAAATTGATAAAGAACAATTTTGCAAGGTTTTTGATGCGTGGATCAATGCCTTACACTAGTATTGTAGCATAATTTTTTGACAGGGTCAATGTAAAATGTTATTTTTATGCTAATTTTACAAAATAATTGATGTTTTTTAATTAAAGTTGGCTTTAAAAAACTGTGGATAACTATGTGCAAAACACAGGATTATCCACAGAAATGTATACACTAGTCTATACAAATTTCGATTTTCTTTTGGTTTTTGTTCTGTATTAAGACATTTTTAAAGATAGCATTTGTTGTACGACTATAAATTATTCCGTTTTGGCTAAATTTAGGTAAGTGGCATTTTGAGCTCAGTTCGCCCGAGAGCACCGGTGCTCCAAAGGTGACAATATAAGAAGTCAGGTCTTCTTTAAGGTGGAGAATGGGGTCTGTGGTATCAGAACCTCCTGTTTTGGATAAAATCGAATTGCCAAGCGAGATTTCAACAAAGGACCAGGTGCTTTCATCGGCAATAAGGTGCGTGGCCAGGGTCCCATCAGGGAGAGTTTTTTCTTTTCTGGCTGGGTAGATTTGGGCTAAACTGGAAAGAATAGCCTTTTTTAGTTGCTCAGGGGTAACTGCTTCTTTGGGCATTTTTATTTGGCTACCAGAGCTATCCTTAAAATACTCAATTTCACTGGGCAACTTTTGAATAACAGCAAACTCTAAGTTTCCCGCGACTGAATTGAATTCGGCTAAAGTTGAAGCATTAAGATTTCTAATATAGGCCAAGGTTGAAGACGGTAGTTTGTTAAAGCCATTGGTGATGAATTTGTCTTTAGGCCGACCAATATTGCCTATAATTTGTATTTGTACGACGGCATTATTGATATTGCCCAAAAAGGTCATTGGTGGGATTTCAGCATTTTTTAGAGCAGGGATATTAAGCTGTAATATTTTTAGGTTGTTACTATATAAGACAAAGTCCTTGAATAATATTTTTTGTTGAAGATTCTTAAACCAAGAAGCTTGTTTTAGTGACTGCAGATCAGCTGTGCCAATTTCCCAATCTCCAAAAAAAATAACTTTACCGAGAGGCGAAGCATCTATTTGGTGTTCAGCAAAGTAGGCCTTATTAGTTCGGTTATTTTTAACCAAGCCAAATATTTGTCCGTTTAAAGTATATAATCCCACCTCCCTTGTCTTTAATTGGAGAATTGTCTCCCACTCTTTTTCCGTTAGAGAGCTGTGGCGGGATAACCAATCAATAATTTCATTTTTTTGATCTTCATTTAAATTATTTAGGCTTGTAGGTTTGAGGTGTAAATAATTTTCTGCTGCACTTGGGACATAAGCATAAAGAGTGTCAACATGATTTATAAGTAAAAAAATACCAGCACAGATAACAATTAAGCAGCCGCCAATAAACAGATAGAATTTTGTTATGAATTTAATCATGAGTCCATTTTACCCGAAAAGAAGGCGTCCGTCCATTAAGATAAATAAAAAAACTCCGCAACCGCGGAGCCTTTTTACTTCGATTAAGCTTTTTTGATAGAAAGGTTTATTCTGCCTTGATCATCGATCTTCATGACTTTAACTTTGACTACTTGGCCAACTTTCAAGTATTTATTGATGTCATTAACACGTTCTTTGTCTGTAATTTCCGAAATGTGGACCATGCCGTCAGTGCCAGGGAAAATTTCTACAAAAGCACCAAAGTCCATAATCTTAACAATTGGACCAGTGTAAACTTCACCCACTTGTGCTTCTTTGGTTAAGCTCGTAATCCACTCTACTGCCTTCTTCATACCTTCTGCTTCAGTTGCAGTAATGAAGACAGAGCCATCTTGTTCGATGTCGATATTAACTCCTGTTTCGTCAATGATTTTGTTGATCATTTTGCCACCAGGTCCAATGACATCGCGTATTTTATCTGGATTAATATGTAAGATTTCAATGCGTGGCGCATAAGGAGACAAATCAGCGCGTGGGGCTGGGATAGCCTTAGCAATAACATCAAGAATTTCTAAACGGGCCTGCTTCCCTTGAGCCAAAGTTTTTTCAATAATTTCGAGATTCAAGCCATCGGTCTTAGTGTCCATTTGAATAGCGGTAATACCATCGGCAGTGCCAGCAATTTTAAAGTCCATGCCACCAGCACCATCTTCCAAGTCCTGAATGTCCGTTAGAATTTTATATTCACCTTTACTATTTGAAGCCATACCCATGGCAATACCAGCGACAGGTTTCTTTAAAGGGACGCCAGCATCAAGCAAGGCCAAAGTTGATCCGCAAGTTGAGCCCATAGAACTAGAACCGTTAGAGCCTAAAACTTCAGAGACAACTCTAATTGTATAAGGGAATTGATCTTTATCTGGCAAAACAGGAACTAAAGCTTTTTCAGCTAAGGCTCCATGACCGATTTCGCGTCTGCCAGTGCCACGCAGCGGTGAAGCTTCTCCAACTGAGAATGGAGGGAAATTATAATGATGCATGTAGCGTTTCTTGCCAGTGATTTCCATGCCATCTAGAGTTTGTTCATCGCCAGGAGCTCCAAGCGTGACAACTGATAGGACTTGTGTTTCACCACGGTTGAATAAACCTGAACCATGAGTGCGAGGTAGTAATCCTACATCCGCAGAAAGTGGTCTAATTTCTGTTAACTTACGGCCATCAACACGTTGGTCTCGTTCCAAAATAGCTTTGGTGATTTGCTCCTCAATAAAAGGTTCAAAAAATTCCATGACTTTTTTACGACGATCTTTGCCAACTTGTTTTTCTAATAAATATTCTTCGAGCATGTCATAAACTTTGTGCAAAGTTTCTTTGCGTTCACGTTTGCTACCTCGAGGAATGTTAAATAGATATTCATTTAGTTTTTCGATAGCTTTTACCTTACAATCTTCTTGTAACTTTTGAATTTCTTCAAGAGTCATTTTTTGATTGTCGTCTAGGCCTTCAATACATTCAATTTCAGTGGTTTCGAGTTTAACCTTTTCTTTGCCAACTTCTTTGCGAATATCATCAATAAATTTTACAATAGCTTTTCCGTGTTTTAACCCAAAGGCAAAAGCTTCATAAACAGTTTTTTCATCAACTTCATTAGCAGCGGCTTCAACCATTAAGACTTTGTCCGCACTAGCTGAAAAAGCAATATCTAGAGTTGACTTCTCGCGCGCCGCATTAGTTGGATTAAGAACCCACTCACCATTAATTTGTCCAACACGAACGCCAACAAGAGGCCCATTCCAAGGGATGTCCGAAATGTGTAACACAGTAGAAGCCGCGATTATGGCGGGGATGTCGGGGTCGTTTTCTCCATCAATTGATAAAACAGTGACAATCACTTGAATGTCACAACGGATTGATTCATCAAAGAGTGGGCGTAACCCACGATCGATCATACGACCAGTGATAATAGCTTCATCGGTTGGTTTGGCTTCTCGTTTTATAAAGCGAGAACCTTTGATACGACCAGCGGCGTACATCTTTTCTTCGTACTCAACCATGAGTGGAAAAAATGAAGTACCTTCGCGTGGTTCTTTGCTCATGACCGCAGTAGCGAGCACGAGTGTTTCGCCGTACTGAACAGTACAACTGGCATTAGCTTGTGCAGCTAAACGACCAGTTTTGATGATGAGTTTGCGGCCAGCATACTCAGTCTCAAAGACTTTTTCTTGCATAAATTTTTGCTGACCACCAAATTTTAGATTTCTTTTGAGAAATCTACCTATCTGATGGCCAGACAAATTAATTATTAATTACTTAACTGTCATTACCACCAGGTTTGGTAGTGATAGTGACAATTAAATAAGCCTCGTAAGGAGGCTTATTTTGTATGTATATTCCTCCAGAGTTTCAACAGAGGAGGGTTAATCTTCGTCTTCGGTTGACTTATCAGTATCAGCATCAATTTTTTCTTCTTCTTCTCCGAGATCATCTTCAAAAAGTTCAACTTTCTGTTCTCTCTTTAAGGGCTTAATTTTTAAATCTTCGATTAATTTTAAATAGCTTTCTTGATTATCAACTTCTAAATAACGCATCAAGCGGCGACGTTCACCAAGTTTTTTTAGTAAGCCACGGCGTGAAGAGTGGTCGTGCTTGTGTGTTTTTAAGTGTTTGGTTAATTCTTTAACTTCTTCAGTTAAGATCGCGATTTGAACTTCAGCAGAACCAGTATCAGCATCGTGTTTTTTGTACTTGTTGATAATGGATTGCTTCTTCTTTGGGTCTAGCATACTTTTCGCGTTCCACAGCCAGGCTGCGTATTCTATGAATAGACGTCGGCCAAGGCCACAGAGGCATTAATTATTGTTTTAATAATATAGCATAAGGAGTATGTTTTTGCAAGAGTAGCATATAGTGGCACGAGCATGGTCAGTTTTCGGTAAACCTGCCTGCCGGCAGACTGGCTCAGACAGACAGTACTCATGCCGATAAAAAATTATTGATGTTTTATTGACAAAAAACACATACGTGGGACAATTGTGTCAGAAAATATGTCATTTGAAACAAAAAAAATTATAAATAATTTTTTGCATGAATTAGGCGAGCGTAAAAAAAGAACGGCAAGAACCGTTCAGCATTATGATTTGTACTTACAGCGGTTTGCAACATGGCTTGAAAAGAACAAAGTTACAAAATTAGAAAATGTTAAAGTTGAGGATTTAAATAATTATAAAATATATTTAGAAAGTTTTCGTGATCCTATTCGCAAGACTTTATTGAACAAGTCAACCCTAAATTACTATTTAATTGCTGTGCGTGGATTATTAGAATTTGCACAGCGTCAGGGAAAAACAAAGATACATTTTAATGAAATAAAACTGTCTAAAATTAGCAAAAAAACCATTAGTTTTATAAAAAAAGATGAACTTGTTTTACTCCTAGAAGCGCCCAATGAAACTGCACAAGAAAAAATAATTACCTTACGAGACAAGGCAATTTTAGAAATACTTTTTTGCACAGGTTTTAAAGTTTCCGAAATTGCTTCAGCAACGCGCGCTCAGTTAAAGGAATTTAAAAAGGACAAGTTATTTTTTTTAAAAAAGGATCAACATTCAATTGCTCAGCTCTCTTATCAGGCAACGTCAGCCTTGCACAAATATTTGATGCACCGTAAAGACAAAAATATTTTTTTATTTATTGGCCACGACAATGCTGCGAGCCAAAGAAAAGAACAACGAGCGTTAAGTTCCAGGAGCATTGAACGAATGATTGAGCGCTATGCTAAAATTGCCGGCTTAAAAAAGAAGGTTACGCCTCAGGTAATAAGGAATACATATTTAGTTACTAGGTTTATGCAGGGAGATGATGCCTCCGCTATAAAGGAGGAGCTTGATTTTAAGAATATAAACACAGTGAAAGAGTATTTACGAAAGTTATAGGGTTTACTTTTTGTTAATTTTGGATATAATTTGATTACTTTGTACAGTTTTAGCTGTTTCTGGGCTTGCCCGGCAGTCAGCGAGCTGTACTGCCGGGCCCCCGTAGTTCAACGGATAGAACACCAGCCTTCTAAGCTGGATACGCTGGTTCGACTCCAGCCGGGGGTACCACAAACCAGAAACTTCGTTTCGGTTTGTGGTAAGCCATAACTGATCTACATTTTGTGAATTAGTTTTCCGACGCAAATTAGTGTTTGTATATAGACAAAAAGGCTGTAATATAGTCTGTGTTTTGAAGAAAAATGTTGCAAGTGGAACATTTTATAAATATAAATAAGTCTTGCGGGCCTGCCCGGCAGTGAGGCTTCGCCTCTACTGCCGGGCTCCCATAGCTCAACGGATAGAGCAGTTCCGTCCTAAGGAAACGATGGGGGTTCAATTCCCTCTGGGGGCACCATCCCTGGATTTTACTGATGCGTAGCCGCTTTGTGAAGCATGTTAGTGAAGAATGCACCGGCGGCTTATGTATAGAAGTGTTGCGTTACGAATGGCACTGCCGTCCTCGATTATGAGAGAGTTGAATGATATCTGATTTAAAGTCGATATTAGTCTAGTTGGGTGAGTTTAGAAAGGTTCTGCCATTTACACGGCCTCTAGGAGTGCGTACTATTGTTCTTTTGCTCTAATAAGGCTGATGTATTATCTAAAGCAACCAGGTCTACGTCTCTCGTAAGTCCGCTATTATATAGAGCTTTTTAGTATAAGAAAGGTAGAAGCGTTCAGACGGTACGATAAATAACTTTTCGATTTTCTTGTTAAAAGTTCACACTAGTCTATACAATTTAAATAGTTGTAGCCTAAATTTGTCACCCCGCATTTAATGTGGGGTGACAAATTTTTGTTGCTGATACAAACAGGTCGATGTAAGAAATATAAGAATAGACCGCCTAATCGCCCCCCCCCCTGCAACAATTGAAATTTCAGAAAGCATTCGTTTAAAGGCATTTCTATTGTGAAACATGCTGAGTTATGGTAGGTGATTACGTGGTTGTTGTTTTTTTTTTTTTTTTTTGGGGGGGGGGCTTTGATACAGTTGTGCAACAAGAGTCAAATAGAGTAGCATTCTTGAAAATGTTCCACGTGGAACATTTTATAACGTATTTTATGACTCAAGTTTTAATTCAATTTTATTATTTTTGACAAGTAGTAGTCAGTATACTATATTTATTCTAGCCAAAGCCAATGGCAAGGAGGCTTTATGCAGGCGGGTGCACATTACCCAAACCTCACTGTCCTCACAGGCGTTTTCCCACGCCAAGTGCGCGGACTTCTGACCATCATCCGTGACCGAACGACGGATCGTAACCGGTTCGTCTTCTACTCCGACAGACTGATTCGCTTGCTGGTCGAGCAGGCATTGGAGTTCCTGCCGGTATCTCCACACGATGTCGAAACGCCTATGGGCGTCAGCTACTCAGGCGTCGGCTTCGATGGCAAGATCTGTGCTGTACCCATCCTGAGGGCTGGACTCAGCATGGAGCGCGCGGTGCGACAGATCTGTAGCAAAATCCGTCTCGGCCACGTCCTCATCCAACGTGATGAGGAGACCGCTCTTCCCATCTTCACCTACAAGAAGTTGCCTACAGACATTGCCCAGCGCTACGTCCTCATCCTGGACCCGATGCTGGCTACGGGCGGCTCCGTGCTTTCGACCATCAAGGTTCTGCTGGCCGCTGGTGTTCCGGAGGAACACATCATCTTCGTGAACCTCATCTCGTGCTGGCAGGGTATCGATCGCGTTTTCGCCGCTCACCCGAAGATGCGCATCGTTACCGCGGAAGTCGACCCCGAGCTCAAAGAGCGCTTCTACATCGTTCCTGGTCTTGGTGATTTCGGTGACCGCTACATGGGAACCGAGTAAGAGAAAACCCCGACTACGTCAAACGTGGCCGGGGCGATTTTTTTGTTACGAATTAAAAATTGATAACGAATCTACGAATAATTATTTGTACTTCAATGAAACATCAGTTTTGAATTTCTATAATTTTTTCTTTTGAAGTTGCGCCTGCTTTAATTTTTATTTTTGATTTGGCTAAATGAAAATGATCGCTCAACAATTCAATAATTTTTTCATTGGCTTTGCCTTTTTCAGGGACAACAGTGACATAAACTTTAAAAGTATTGTCACCGATTTTGATAACTTCATTTTTTGAGGAGCGAGTTGTGACGGAAATATTTACATACATATTTGTAGTTGCTCCGCAGAAAATTGCAGACCCCAGCTCAAGGCCGGGGGTGACAGTGGGCGGAGTGCGGGTGACAATGGACGGGGGATTGAAGCAAATTATTTTAAATCTAAAAATTCAATTGATCCTTTACCTTGTCGAATTAAAAACGGTTTGTCATTCGAAAAATCAATTACAGTTGAAGGTTCGTTTTCAATAATCCCTGCGTCGATAATCAAATCAATTTTGTCGCCAAATTCTTTTTCTATTTCTAGGGGATCAGAATAATTTGGTTCACCTGTGACATTTACACTCGTAGAAACAATGGGATGACCAAGTTGTTTAACAATTTCTAAACAGACTTTATTGTCTGGAATTCTAATGGCAACGGTTCTCTTTTCTGGAATGAGCCGTTGAGGCACAAGTTTGGTGGCTTTAAAAACAAAAGTGTAGGGACCGGGCAAAACCTTTTTCATAATTCGGTAGGCAGTGTCCGATACGTGGGCGTATTTTGCAATCTCTTTTAAATCAGAACAAACAAAGCTAAAGCCTGTCGCTTTTTTCTTTTTTATTTTATAAATCTGATCAATTGCTTCGGGACAAATAATATCACAACCAAGTCCGTAGATGGTGTCGGTAGGGTAAACAATCACGCCACACTGTTTAAGTTTGGTGATAATTTGTTTTACCTTGGGATATTCTGGGTTGTGCGAGTTGACTTCTAAAAGCATATTTACTAATCAAGTAAGCATAGATTATAGCTAAAATTACGTCAATCATTGACAAAAATCAGTTTTGGTGATATAGTCTAGTGGTTTCGAGTTAGCATTGTTTCAACGCAAGGAGGGCACATGTACCAGGAAGAGGAAAGGAGTCCTTTCAAGAGATTGTTGTTCTGGATCGTCGGGATCTACCTGGCGGTGGTGTTCGTGAGCTCGGTGATCGGCTGGCTCCGCATCGGCGACGTGCGCGACGAGTTCCGCGCCGGCGCGAACCAGGCCAGTTGTCAGGTGCTCGATCGTGTCGAGTGGCGTGAGCTGGAGTGCAACGGCTACTACGACAAGGTGGTCGAACACCGTGACTCCAGGTTGCGCGAGATGGGCTGTGTCAACATTATCCGGTGGCACGTTGAGAACGACAACGAGCCCTACGAGTTCAATCTCTGGAGCTTGCCGCTGTGCTGGCGACCGACTTTCACCCTCTGATCATGGCTGCGCATCAGCGCGGCTACGGGCCCCAGACCAACACCGGTTTGGGGCTCATTTTATTTCATCAAGAATTATAAGTTCTAATTTTCTGGTTTTAGTGTCGTAAGTGGCAAAAGTTGCTTTGTAAAACATTCCAGCCAAGGTGCCGGGATTAACAACGTAAGTTTTTTCAATTACTTCTTTCCAGGGTTTGTGATTATGCCCGTAAAAAACAAAATGATATTTTTTTGTTTTGGCAATTCTGGTCGCAGTTTCTGGATAGTGGGTGAGTAGGATGTTAAATTTTTCTAGCTTTATATTTAGTTTGTCAGATTTGATTTTAATTTTTTGTTCTTTAGCTAATTTTTTCATGACCGTATCGTCGTCGTGAACATTACCATAGACGCCAAAGATTTGTCCATTAAAGTTTTCACGAAAGTATCTAAGAGTCGAAGGGGCGCACCAATCACCACAATGTAAAATAACCTCAACATCATTCATGTTGCAGTAATGTAAGAACTTTGAGATATTAACTAGGTTGTCGTGGGAGTCGGAGCAAATGGCGATTTTCATACAATTATATTATAACAAAAAGTAGCCTTTTTCGGCTACTTTTTTTGAGGTCATTATTTGACGAGTAGTTCTTTCAATTTTTTCATTGTTTTACGATTTGCAATAAGATTCTCAAAGTAGCGATGTGCATTTTCAGTTTTTAAGTTTTCTTCGATGCGGCTAATTTCGTTCGCATAGTTAGGGTTCAACTTATAGCTGGCCAAGGTCCTGTCAATTTCATGGTGGATTTCGTCATGGGCCACTTCAATCTTTTCTTGTTTCGCAAAAGCCCTCATGAAAATAGCTGTCTTTACTCTCTTAATAGCGTCTGGTACAAAGTCTAGCTTTAAATCAGCTTCAGTTTTCTTTAAGTGTTCCAAATAATTTTTAAAGTCCATGCCTTGGCGTTGTACATTGTCTTCCATTTCGTGCACCATCTTATGTGTTTCCTGGTTGATTAGAACTTCAGGAATATCTTCAAACTTAGATTTCTCAATTATGGCATTAATAATTTCCAACTCTTGCTTTTGTTCAGCCTTCATTCTTTTCTCTTGTTCAATGTTGCTGGAAATATGTTTTTTTAAAGCTTCCAAGTCCTTTAATCCTAGGCCCTTAGCAAACTCATCATTAATTTCCGGGTATTTGACTTCATAAACAGCGCTAACTTTAACTTTGAAGGTGGCTTTTTTATTAGCTAAAGATTTTTCGTGATATTTTTCTGGAAAGCTTAATTCGAATTCTTTGGTTTCATCTTTTTTGAGTCCAATCAAATTATCTTCGAAGCCTGGGATCATGTACCCTTCGCCGATTATAAGATTATGTTTTTTAGCTGAGCCATGTTCAATTGGTACATTGTCTATGTAAGTATCAAAATTAATTTCCACCATATCACCTTTTTTTGAGGCCCTGTCGACTAAAGATTGTGATGAACGCATGTGTGAAAGATCAGTTAAAGTCTTTTCTACGTCTTTATTATCCACCTTTACTTCTTCAAGTTTGGCAATAGAAATTTTAGTCATGTCGCAAATTCCCACCTTTGGCAACAATGAAACAGTTGCTTTGTATTCAAAGGGGTTGCCTGGAGCTAATTTTAGGATATCAATTGAAGGATTATCGATTACCTCTAAATCGTTTTGTTCAATGTAATCAAAATACGTTTTAGTAATCGCTAAGTTTGAAGCACGTTGGAAAATAGTCATTTCACCCACTTCGTTGGCTACCATTTGGTATGGGGCCTTACCGGGACGAAAACCCTTAATCTTTTTTTCGGCAGAAATTTCTTGCGCTGCTTCTTCCACAAAGGGGTGGAAGTCATCGCTGGTTAGGGTAAAAAGGAGTTCTAATTGTTTTTTAGGTAATTCTTTACTTGTGACATTCATATAAATTCAAATTAATAATGTGCGCTTATCATAGCATATAACAGGAAAAAATCAATAAATTAAGCCAATTTGTGAAGATTAGCAAATTTAGCTAAATTAAGAGAAATGGTTGGGACATAATAAAAGAGCCTCGGCTAACCGAGGCTCTTTATATTTAAATTACATCCAGAATTTCATTATCAAGGTAACGAGGAGAAGTGCAACAATGTTTAAGATTTTGATCATTGGATTGATAGCAGGGCCGGCAGTGTCTTTGTAAGGGTCACCAACAGTGTCGCCAGTAACAGCAGCTTGATGTGCAGCTGATTTTTTGCCACCATGGTTTCCATCCTCAATATATTTTTTAGCATTGTCCCAAGCTCCACCACCAGTAGTCATTGAAATCGCAACAAATAAACCAGTAACTATACTACCAACAAGCAATCCACCCAAGGCAACAGGCCCAAGCAATAAACCAACAAGAATTGGTACAACAACTGGAATTAAAGCTGGGATGATCATTTGTTTAATTGCAGCCTTAGTAACGATGTCAACAGTTTTTGCATAATCAGGTTTTGCTTCGCCAGTCATGATGCCTTTAATTTCTCTAAACTGTCTGCGAACTTCTTCTACAACTTTACCTGCAGTTTTACCAACGGCTTGCATCGAAAGAGCACCAAAGTAATAAGGGAGTAAACCACCGATGAATAGACCAACCAAAACCTTTGGATCATTCAAGCCAAACGCCATGTTAGCGCCGGCATTTTCTAATGCGTGAGTATAATCTGCAAAAAGAACGATAGCAGCCAAACCAGCAGAGCCAATGGCATAACCTTTTGTAACGGCTTTAGTGGTGTTTCCAACAGCATCTAGGGGGTCAGTTACATTACGAACTTCTTCTGGAAGTTCTGCCATTTCCGCAATACCACCAGCATTGTCGGTAATAGGACCGTAGGCATCAATAGTAACAATGATACCAGTCATTGATAACATGGCCATCGCCGCAATAGCAATACCGTAAATGCCAGCGAAATAATAAGCACCTAAAATTCCAGCGCAGATTACTAGTACTGGTAAGGCAGTAGATTTTAATGAAACAGCTAAACCAGCAATAACATTTGTCCCATGTCCACTAGTGGAAGCTTCGGCAATGTCTTTAACTGGTTTATAGCTTTTTGAAGTGTAATATTCAGTAATAACAATTAAGGCACCGGTTACCACTAAACCAATAAGTGAAGAAAGGAAAAGATTCATGACAGAGAATTTCCCATTGTCAGCCATGAGCCATTGTGTAGCAGGATAAAATCCAATAGCGGCTAATACACCAGAGGCGATTAAGCCTTTGTATAAAGCGGCCATAATATTTTTGCGCGCACCAAGTTTAATGAAGAATGAGCCAATAATGGAAGCCACAATAGATATCGCGCCTAGTAAAAGAGGGTAGACAACAGCATTTTCAAATTGTGAAAATGTTAAGAAGCCTAGGAACATAGCAGCTACAGCTGTAACAGCGTATGTTTCAAAAAGGTCAGCGGCCATACCAGCACAATCACCAACGTTGTCGCCAACGTTATCAGCAATAACAGCTGGGTTGCGTGGATCATCTTCTGGAATTCCGGCTTCTACTTTACCAACAAGGTCAGCTCCAACATCAGCAGCCTTAGTAAAAATACCGCCGCCCAAACGTGCAAAGATAGAGATTAAACTTCCACCAAAACCAAGACCAATTAAAGCATGAATATCTTTAGTTATGGCATAAAAAGCAGCAACACCAAGTAAGCCCAAACCGACAACTAATAAACCGGTGACAGATCCGCCTTTAACAGCGACATCTAAGGCTTTCTTCAATCCTTGCTTAGCAGCCTCGGTTGTGCGTACGTTTGCTCTAACAGAAACATTCATACCAATAAAACCAGCTAAAGCGGAAAGAACAGCACCAACCACAAATCCAAGGGCAGTTGTAAGGTTTAAGAAGATCCAAAGAAGGATAAATACGACTACACCAATCATGGAGATAGTCTTATATTGACGGTTTAAGTAAGCACGCGCACCTTGTTGAATTGCCTTGGCAATTTCTTGCATGCGTTCGTTTCCAGCACTCTTTTTAAGGATGTTTCGGGTTAAAAGAATGCCGTAAAGAATTGAAAGGACAGAGGCCGAAAGAGCAATGATTATTGTTGTGTTCATATTCTTTCTTGTTGTCATCCTGTGCCGGATTAAATCCGGGATTATTTCAGGATCTCGCGATTAAATAACAAAGGAAGTTTGAGATGCTGCCTGATTCCGCATTAAATGCGGGACAGCATGACACTTAAAATTATTTATTTTTCAATGAAGCCATTTTCTCTTTATCTTTTGCTTCTTGCTTCTTGCGTTTTTCTTCGCGCATTAAAGTGACATCAGTTTTAGTACGGACAACTTTACGGCCTTTGTAGTCGCCACAAGCAGCACAAGCAATGTGTGGTTTAACAGGGGCTCCGCATTTGGTACAGACGTTTGGTTTTACGACTTTCAAAGCCATGTGTGAGCGGCGTCGGCGCACATGAGACTTGTTTCGTCTAAATGATGGTAGTGGCATAGTGTTAATTATGTAACTAAACAAAAAAGTTCGTTTAGCACGATTTATAATTATTTATTGATTAATCATCAAAATAGTAGCTTATTTTAGAAAAAAGTTCAAGTGTCATATGTAGTTTTGTGTTTTTGACAAAACATAGCTAATGTGGCGCTATTATTATAAAACATAAAGCCAGCATTAGTTAGATCCTGGTAGTGGTTTATCGGCGTTAATTAGTATATTTAGAAGATAAAATTTTTATAAGATTCTAAAAACAGGGATAGTTCTTTTTTAAGAAGGGTTGCTTCTTCTCTCCCTAGTGATAAAACCTTTTTACTTTTTCGCAAATAGAGAGCTTTTTTTACGATTTTTTGAACCTTAAAGTCCGGAAAGTGGTTGTGCAAATTAGTTGGTATTTGATCCTTTTTACAGACAACCCCGAGGCTCAAAAGTAAAACATTACTCATATTTATAATGTAATTTACCCATTTGCGTGGTTCTCTAATAAAAATGTTCCAGTCTGGGTTCTGATTAGTAGCATGGTAATAACACTCGCGCAGATCGCTGGAGAGGTCTCTTTTAATTAGTGTTGAGATTGGTGGTATTTCTTTGCGAATATTTTTACCCCACAACAAGCGTGTTGTTTTTTTAATTTTAATCAAATCAATATTACTTAAAAATCTAGTCGTTTTATTGTTGTCTTTAATTCTGTTGTTGAATTCAGAATATTCTCGAATTACATATTGAATATCCATTTTATATTTTTGACATAAAAGATTTAGATTGAAGTCCGGAACTGTATCTTTGTTTTTAACAAAGACCAGCAAATCATAGTCACTATAGCCATCAACAAAATCAAAATGACCATAGCTGCCATCGACAACAAGAGAAACCAGGTTAGAATTTAATGTATTTTTGAAAAGAGTAATTAGATCAAATTCTAGCTTTTTAATATTTTTCATAGCCACTTTTTTAGCTCATCAAAAATTTTATCCTTGAATTCATCTGGTTTGTAATTCATTATAGCTTTAGCGTTTCTTAAACAGTACTCGAGTTGATCCGGGTTTTCTGTTGCAGTGTAATATTTAAAGCTATCTAAAATGTCAGCGGTTTTAACTATTAAGGCATCCTCGCCGCATTCAGCACAACGACTAATTAGTTCATTTGTTTTTTCTTGGGGATCTTCGATAGAGTCGTCTTTGGTGCAAGCATAAACAAGATTAAGAACTTGATCACCAAATTCTTCACGGAGCAGCTCTTCTCCAGCGCTAGAAAATTCGAGAGCATCGTGTAAAATACCGGCTAAAATAATTTCGCGTGAATAATTATTTTCGTACAGGTAAACACCGACACGTATATCGTGGAACAAAACTGGTTTGCGAGTATTTTCATCGGACACAGGAAAAGCTTCAGCTAATAGGCGAACAGCTTTTTCAAATTCAATATTTAGGGATTTTGTCATATTATAAATCAGCCCCCACCTTTGTTATTAAAATTTCAGTTATTATGAAAATAAACCAAAACCCAAGTAAGAGCAGAGCTTCTTTCCGAGATAAAGTTTTGCCGGATTTCATAAAATAGAACAGTAAAAACGCGGAGGCAACCATAAATAATCCAGAAACATAAACAATTCTTGTTGGAAAACTAAAAGGTGCAACAAGGGCCAGGATTCCGACTACAATTGTTGCGTCGGCTAAGACTGTTCCTAGTATGTCACCAATTGCCAATCCATCATGGTGATGTTTGACCGATTTAAGCGAAAAAAGAAGTTCTGGCATTGTTGTGCCCAGCCCAACTACTAGCATACCGATCAAAATTGGACTTATCTTGAGAGTCTCAGCAATACCGGTGGCAGACGTTACAACATAGTGCGCCCCGAGCAATAGGGTTGCCATGCTGAGAAGTAATAACAAAAAGTTTTTGGCCCAGTGGTGTTCGGTGCTAGTTGCTTTTGATTTGTTTTTTCCATTTTTAAAAGAAAAAACATAAAAAATTAAACCGACAACAATAAGAAATGAGCCCTCCAATCTTGAGTAGTGCCCATCCATACCGAGGATGATGGGCACAAGTAAAATGAAGGGATAAAAAAGATTGCTGTGAATAATTTTACTTTCAATTTTTATGCCGCGACCAGCAAGTAAAATTATTACAGCAAAAACAAAGGCTAGGTCTGAAACATTTGATCCTAATAAAGTGCCTAATCCCATAGCCGGTATACCAGCCAGAGCAGAATTTATGGATACCATTGTTTCTGGAAGAATTGAGATAACAGCAGCAATAATAAAACCAACAATATATTGTGAAATATGAAAGTTGGCGGCTAGTCGCTCTGCATGTTTGGTCGCCCAGGTGGCGCTTTTTATAAGAAGAGCTATGGCTAAAATGAAAATAATAGAATTAACCAGCATAAAAAGTTCTTGTTTGGTTTTTTCCTTTTATTAGTTTGTTTCTTTTTTCTATTATACCACAATTCTAACCTCCTGGTGTCCCATTAGAGCGGATAACTCGGTGGCAGGGTATGGTCGGGTCGTAATTTTTATTTAAGATATTACCAACAGCCCAATATGCTTTAGGGTTTCCGCAAATTGGTGCGACCTCCTTGTATGTACGCGTTTGGCCTTGGCTAATTTTTTTACAACTGTGTAGACTGTTTGCTTGAAGTCTTTCATCTATTGCTTTGGTGTTTTATTGTTTAGCGCGTCTCGTATTTCGCGTAACAGCAAAACCTCTTCAGATATGGTTGGCGTTTTTTCTTCTTCTTTTTTCTTAAGTTTATTCATCTGTTTTACGACTAAAAAAATGGTAAAGGATATAACCAAGAAATCAAGTACAGTATTTATAAATGCTCCATAGTTAAGTGTTATGGCAGGTGTTTCGCCGATGGCTTCACGCAGAGTCCAAGCAAATTTGGTTAAATCCATCCCCCCCATCAATGCGCCGAAGGGGGGCATAATAATATCAGCCACCAGCGAGCTAACAATTTTTCCAAAAGCAGCACCAATGATCACACCAATGGCCATGTCCATGACATTGCCTTTGATAGCAAATTTTTTGAATTCTTTGAGCATATGATTATTTAATAACGGTCACGTTTGCCGGAAGCATTTCAGTTATAATATCCAAATCTTTTTCAGAATAATTATTGCCAGAGACGTTTAGTGTTTTGAGGTTTTGTAAGTTTCCAATTTCATACGGCAATCCGGTTAACTGATTATTTGACAGATCTAAGACTTCCAAATTTTGTAATTGTCCAACTTCTGCTGGTACGCCAGAAAAATTATTATTGCTTAAGTTAAGTTGCTTTAAGTTTGTGAGATTTTTGATTTCGGCCCCAAGCGCCCCAGTTAATTTATTGTTGGATAAATTTATGGTCTCAATGTTTTTTTGATTGAAAACATATTCAGGAACATCAGTTAACTCTTGGTTGCTGAGGTCTAACTGTTTATTCAAAGGTAAAGTTGTGGTTGGATATTCGGGAGAGGGTTGGTTTGGGCTTGTACACCCAGTAATCAGAACCAATGACGTTATTGTTATCATGAGAAAAAAGTAGCTTTTACGCATAAAAATAATAATTAATATGTAGGAAGTATTTAGTAAATCATGTTTCTGCTTATTGTTATTGTAACTTCTAACCCTATATTTAGCAAAAATTTAGTTTGTCATTAACAAAAAAAACGAGGCTAACTCGTTTATCGTGGTGCCGCCACGGAGAATCTCACGTGTCACTGCGTGTACTTTCAAATGGGTTTTCATCCCTTCGTGTCCCCCAAAATGTAAGGGGAGCCTTCCCCTTACCAACCCACGTTCGATTCTCGCATATCGGGAGAGACAAAAAATACTCACTAAACGTGAGTATCTTTTGGTACCGCCACGGAGAATCGAACTCCGGTTACCAGGATGAAAACCTGGTGTCCTAACCACTAGACGATGGCGGCTAAATTTAAATAAGAGAACGCTGAAATTATAACAAATAGTGTAAGGGTTGTCAATCTTCCGCATATAAATAAAATTCGATATAATCAAAGCATGAAAAAACAAGCGTTAATCTTGGCTATCGAAAGTTCTTGTGACGAAACGGCCGCGGCTGTTTTACAGGCTGATAAGAAGGACTTTAAAGTCCTGGCAAGTTTAGTGTCGTCTCAAGTTCAAGTGCACGCCAAATATGGCGGGGTGGTGCCAGAAGTTGCGGCCAGATTACATATTGAGAAAATATTACCAATAATTACGCTCGCACTTAAACAAGCTAAGAAAAAAATGGCGGATATTGATTGTCTCGCCGTGACAGGTGGCCCGGGGTTGATGAGCTCTTTGATGATCGGGACTGAAACAGCAAAAGCTTTAGCTTTGGCACTTAAAAAACCTTTAATTCGCATTAACCACATTGAGGGTCATCTTTTATCAATTACTGAAAAATTAAAATTCCCGGCTGTTGGCTTGGTTGTTTCGGGCGGGCATACGCAAATTATTTTAGTGAAGGATTATTTAAAGTATAAATTGATTGGCGAAACGCGTGATGATGCTGCGGGCGAAGCTTTTGATAAGGTGGCGAAGATTTTAGGCCTTGGCTATCCGGGCGGTCCGGCAATTGGAATGGCGGCTGAAAAAGCAGCTGGCGATAAGAGGTTTGATATTCAACTCCCCCGGCCAATGCTAGATAAGCCTGGTTATGAAATGAGTTTTTCTGGCTTAAAAACCTCAGTTCTTTATAAGTGGAATGAATTAGTTAAAATACTTCCTACCAAAGATATTGATAATGCCAAAAATATCATGGCACGAGAATTTCAGAAAGCGGTTATTGATGTTTTGGTTGGTAAAACGGTCAAAGCGGCTGCTGAATTTAAGGCTAAAACAATTATTTTGGGTGGTGGGGTAAGTGCCAATAAATTATTGCGATCAGAAATGCTAGAAACCGTAAAAGAGAAATTAAATGAAGTCACAGTTTTATTGCCTGAGATTAAAATGTCCGGGGATAATGCGGCCATGATTGCCCAAGCTGCTTACTTTCATTTATTAAAAAAAGATTTCATTAATCCTTTAAAGTTAAAAGCAGATCCAGGGTGGCAATTAGTTTCTTAATATGATAACTAAAAGTGAACAAGCGACAATTAAATGGGGCGAAAAATTTGCTAAGTCATTAAAGGGTGGTGAAATTATTTTATTGGTGGGAGATTTGGGTGCCGGCAAGACAACTTTTGTTAAGGGTGTAGCCAAGGGATTGGGAATAACTAAAGTGGTGAATAGTCCAACTTTTGTATTAATGAAAATATATGAGATCAAAAATAAAGATATAAAAATAAAAAATTTAATACATATAGATACTTACCGTGGATTAGAGGTTACAGATCTACATAACATTGGGGCGATTGAGTTTTTTAAAAGAACTGATTGTGTCAGCTTTGTTGAGTGGGGCGCAGGGTTAGAGGAGTATTTTAAATTTAAAAAAATTAAGTATCAAAAAATTACAATAAATAATATAGGTGAAAACGAGAGAGACTTTAAAATAAATAATTAAATTAATTTATTTATGCCAAAAGGAATAACCGGGGGTATTTATGAAGCTGAAATTTGTGGCACGATTGAGCCAACCAACAGAAACAAGCTGGTTTATACCAAAATTGCCCAAAGAAAAGTTGGGGAGGTTCCCTATTTACCCTATGAGCAAGCCATTGATGAAATAAAATCAGCGCAGGCTTGGACGGATGTTAGAACCTTTGTCTCGTCCAGGGGAACAGATGTGTATTTCCCAAAAGAAGTTCTGCTTGAAATGGCCACTCAGTTGGGGTTGGAGCCTGAAGAAGAAAGTAAAAGACTGAAGTATTTTAGCGCTGTTTTTAATGCCCATGGCATTAAGCATACGCTTGATTTTCACCATGGTGTAGATGGTTTTTTTGAATATTATGATGAGAATGGGGCGTTAGTTAAAAGAATTACCGTGGATGCATCTTATAATCAAAGAAAAATCAGAGAGAATGAGTTTAAGGCTGATTTTTTAATCGCACCAGAAGAAGAGGCCAGTTTGAAGGGGACCCTACTTGAAGGCCAGAAGATTTTTTTGCCAGACCCGGGTTCCCTGAAAGATATGAATGACGATTTTTTGGATGCTATTACACCTATTGCAGCCAGATTTGTGGCACTTATTCGCGAAGCTGAGGAACAAAGAAAAGAAGTTGCACGAGGCATGAGAGGGAAGCAGCACAGGGAATCTTTTTTTCGAGTAGCATAAAGTAATTTAAAAAGATGTGGTATTAATCCACATCTTTTTTATTTTTTTATTCACTTACCCTAAATACTTCGTCTACTGAGGTTATGCCTTTGAGCGCCTTAAGAATACCATCCTGCGCCATGGTTAACATACCATTTTTAATCCCAATTTCTTGCATGTCGTATTCAGAAACGCGACCACCTAAAATCATTTTTTCTATTTCTGGTGTCATGATCATAATTTCATAAATACCAATACGTCCTTTATATCCGATACCGTGGCACGTGTCACAGCCCGCGCCTTTGTGAAACTTCATGGTCGTCAAGTCCGGCTTATCTGGATGTCCATCTGGTATAGCGTTTAATATTTGCGTGACGCGATCTAGTTGTTCTTTTTCAAGTGTTATTTCTTGTTTACAGTTTTCACAAATGCGACGGACTAGTCGTTGTCCCATAATGGCATTTAAAGCCGGAGCTAAAAGAAAGGGCTTTACGTTCATGGCCAAGAAACGTGGTACAGCACCGGCGGCACTATTGGTGTGGATAGTAGAGATAACAATGTGGCCGGTAAGTGCAGCATTAATAGCAACATCCGCAGTTTCAAGGTCGCGCATTTCACCGACCATGACAACGTTTGGGTCTTGACGTAAAATTGAGCGCAACCCATCAGCAAAAGAATATCCTTTGCTATGATCAATTTGACTTTGATTAATACCTTCTAATTTATATTCAACGGGGTCTTCAAGGGTGATAATCTTAGTACCTTCTTGATTTAGCTTATTTAAAATAGCGTAAAGAGTGGTTGTTTTACCAGAGCCAGTTGGTCCGGTCGTGATGATCATGCCATTTGGTCTTTCAACCTCGTGTTTTAAGTCGTCATATGATTTTCCAAGTATACCTAAGTCTTCGAAGTTGAGGCTGGCGGTTGATGATTTTAATAAACGCATAACCACGCTTTCACCCCAGGTTGTAGGCAGGGTCGAAACACGAACATCAACATGTTCTTTGGTCATCTTAATGCTGATACGGCCATCTTGAGGTCTATCTGTTACGTTAAGCTTTACTCCGGCTAACAGTTTAATTCTGGAAATTACTTTTGGCCAATTGTTTTTATCTATGGATGCAGCATCATGTAAAACGCCATCAACGCGGAAACGAACCTTGATATCTTTTTCTTCAGCTTCGATGTGTATATCCGAAGCTCCAGATTGTAGGGAGGCAGCAATTATCATGGTGACCATGTCCGTGATATTCACCTTTTTGATTTCTTCACTTAAGGCCATGAAGTTTTTGGCAATTTCTGCAAATTGCTTTAGTTCCTCTTCGGAAACTTCTACCCCTTCAACTGGTTTTGTGTATTTGGGGATTTTGGCGTATTGAGCTAAGCGTTTTTGTAAATTTCTTTCAGAAATTACATATAATTTCGCTTTTGCATGTTGCTGCTCTTCGAGTTGGTGTCTAATTGTTTCGTTTTTCGGGTTGCCTGGCTCGGTTGTTGCTAGTCTAATCTCTTCACCAGTATTCACAAAACAAATTATTCTATTTTCAAGACAAACATTTTCTGGAATAGCGATAAGGGCCTCGTTGCTAACGGGGAATTCAGTTAAATCAATATAAGGTAGGCCATATTCATTGGCTTTTTGTTGTGTTTTTATTTCTTCATTTGTATCATCAATACCTTTTAGCTTATCAACTAATTTTTCTTGAGTGTTTTTCTCTTTTATTTTGGGCAGTTTTTTCTTGTCATCGATTTGGGTTACAGACGCAACTGGTGCGCTTCCGGTAAGTTTTTGTTTCCCCGAAGAAGAGAGAAGATCTTCAATTGAAGGCGTTTTATTAGACATAGTATATTGAGATTATTCATATGTAATTTTACCTTTTTTTGCCCTTTATGTAAAATTTTGATGGTTTCGTCAAGATGTGAATAGGTGGCTTTAA
Source organism: uncultured Gammaproteobacteria bacterium (assembly GCA_964565345.1). GTDB lineage: Bacteria > Patescibacteriota > Patescibacteriia > UBA11705 > JABHMO01 > GWC2-39-14. The sequence continues at coordinate 32,595 of CAZMEQ010000008.1, forward strand.
TAAATGTGCACAACGTGTTAAAATGAGCTTGATAAAATAATTAACAGGAGGAATTGCATATGGCAGACGATAATATAATCGAAGAGTTAGAACAAGGAGGAGAGAAGAAAGATAAAAAAGGGGCGCCAAAGGCAAAAAAGTTACAAGCTAAGGCGGAAATTAATTCTAAGCGGGAGACTGATAAAGAATCCAGTTTTTTATTCCCATTGGTAGTTGTAGCTGTTGTAATTTTAGCTATTATTGGTGTTGTTTTTGGCTATACTAAGGATAAGTTAACGCAAATTAACAAGGGTGGGACTGATGTCACAAAGGATCTTGAGAATCAAGTCGGCATATTAAAACAAAAGCTCGATGAAATGCAAAAAAAGGCTGAAAATTTAGAAAAGACTAATGAGGTGAACAAGGAGGTCGTAATTGATTTGTTTGATAAAAGTCGCGTTATTCCTCTCAAAGTCAATGCAGCTAATTGGAATTTATTAGACAATAAGGATTTGTCTTTTATGGTTAGTTACCCTAAAAGCTGGGAAGCAATAAACCCTATTGTCGATACAAAGGAAAAAACGCAACCTAAAACTGAAACAATCTCTTTACAACCAGTTGGTAAAGCGGAGTTTGTTAATGCTATTACTATTAGAAGCGATTATGCTGATTTCGCTAAGTTAAAAATGTCTGAAAAGGAGGAGATATTTAAGGAGTTAGATGTCATTGATCGCGCTGATTTCCCTTTTGGCAAAATGATTTATTTCATAAATTTTGACAAGGAAAACAATGAAGTGCCAACTATCCTGGTTTTAACAGCGGACAATATTTATCGGGCTACATTTAATATTGCTGATAAAAAGGCAGATAATTACTTTGAATATCGGAAGACATTTGAAGATGTAGTTGCGACGTTTGCTTTGCGACCACTAGTTGCTCAGGATAAAACAGCCACCGCTCCAGTAAAAGCACCATAACAAATTAATTGTTCCCATGCTCAACGGTCCGTAGCTCTATGCAAAGGACCGTTGTTTTTTTATCTAAATTAGGATATCATAGCTGTGAATTGTTCATAGTTCCTTAATCATAGTTCAGGGAACAGAGAGCATCCTTCATTATTCATTATATTCCTACACTAATATGTCATTTTCTATCGGAATAGTTGGCCTGCCCAACGTTGGTAAATCAACTTTATTTAAAGCCTTAACTAAAAAGCAGATTGATATTGCTAACTATCCTTTTTGTACCATTGAACCAAACAAGGGGATTGTTGCTGTACCTGATGAGCGGTTGGATAAGCTCGCTGTAATGTCAAAATCAGAAAAGATTATTTATACTACGATTGAGTTTGTTGATATTGCAGGATTAGTTAAAGGTGCTCACAAGGGTGAAGGATTAGGAAATAAATTCTTGCACAATATTAGAGAGGTTGATGCTATCTGTCATGTTTTGCGTGATTTCAAGTCTGGCGACATCATTCATGTTAACAATAAGGTTGATCCTGAGGGTGATGCCGAAACAATTGAAATTGAATTAGCCTTTGCGGATTTAGAAATTGTAAAACCTCATTTGGATAAACTCAAAGGTAAGGTTAAGTCCGCTGGAGCTAAGGACGAAAAAGACACTAGGAAATTAATCGAGTTTTTAGAAACAAAGATAGTGCCAGCCCTAGAAAATGGACAAGCCATTAGGAAGATTGGTTTAAACCAAGAAGAATTGGAAGTTATTAAATACCTTAATTTGTTGACTTTAAAGCCAACAATTTATTTGTTGAATGTTGATGAGAATCGCGTTAATGATAGTCCAACATTTGATAAATTAAAAGGCGAGGTTATTATCCCTGTTTGTGCTAAAGTTGAAGCTGATTTAGCTGACTTGTCTAAAGAAGAAGCAAAAGAATACATGGAAGCTTTGGGGCTAGATATGTCGGGTTTAGACAGAATTATTGTTAAAGCATACGAAACTTTAAATTTAATTAGTTTTTTAACGACTGGTCCGAAAGAAACGCGTGCTTGGACAATTACGCGCGGTACTAAAGCTCCTCAAGCGGCTGGAAAAATTCATGGTGATTTTGAGCGAGGTTTTATTTCAGTTGAAGTTATTAATTGGAAAGATCTACTTGATGTTGGTGGGGATGTTGCAGCCAAGGAAAAGGGTTTGATTCGATTGGAAGGCAAAAATTATACCATGCAAGATGGTGATGTGGTCGAATTTAGATTTAATGTTTAATCTCAATGGATTTGCGAGGCACGCGATAGACGTGGCGAAGCAATCTTTAGAAAACATGTTTTAAGTGATTGCTTCGTATTTGCGATACTCGCAAATCCAATAGCCGCTCGAATCTGTTTATGTTCGAGCGGTTTTGTTTTATAAAAAATCCCGCACAACAGATGACTGTGTGCGGGTGGTCGACTGCCTTAATTTGTGAGGCAGTAGTGAAGGTCAGAGATTGTCGAGTGCGCGCTTGACCCCGCGCATTCCCTCGGCTTCGTCGATGAGCACGAATCGATCCTGTTCGTGATCCAGATGGGCCAGGGACATGTCCCGTATGGTTTCATCCCTCAGGATATACCGAACAATGATGGGGAGCTCCGGGTAGAGATTACGGATCATGCGGCAGAATCGGTAGCCCATCTTGCGCGGTTGATTCCACGCTCCGAGCCAGGTTGGATTCTGCACAAAGAACTCCGGCCATTGAACCAGGAAGTCCTCTGGGTGCACGACGATGGCGGCGATTTCATCCCCGCTATCTTGAAGGATTTTGAGCGCGTCTTCTGGTGCTTCGGCCATTAGGGGCTGGGCACCCCAGGCCTTGAGTATCGAAAGTCCGCTCTGGAGCATGAAGTGTTCCTTGGCAGGGCAGCAGTACAAGATTTTTTTTCCGGACCAATCCATGATTACTCCAAGTGACAAGGACATTTCAAAATACTGTATTAAAAATATTTTGTCAATAAAAAGCCCCAGGTTCCATGCTGGGGCACTCGAAGGTGAGTTTACGTTATCAGCAAAAAGGATTTTCTTTATTAAAATCTGGCACAAAACAATCACTGGAATCTAATTCTTGCGTCCAACCGTTTATCAGTTCTTTTTCAGTCAGATAGTCAAAAACTTTTTGTACAGCTTCTTCACTATTCTTTATTCTTAATTCCGGATAGTTATTACTTTTATAAATCGGTGCATATTGCGCCATTAGACTAACATAAATATTTTTATTGATCGAGGCTAAAATGTCTATTGTTTTTAAACTGTTCTTCGTGTTTCCTGGCAAGATCAAATGACGCACAATTAATCCAGATCGAGCTATGCCACTTTCATCGAGAATTAGATTGGGTCGGATTTCATTTAAATACGTCAAAGCTTGTATCGCTACGTCAGTATAATTTGGAATACCCGAATATTTTTGACCTAATTCATTAAAGGCATATTTAAAATCTGGCAAGAAAATATCAACAACTTCGGCCACTCTTTTTAAAACTTCAACATGTTCGTAGCCATTGGAATTCCAGACAATTGGGATAGACAAACCTTTAGATTTAGCAGTTTTAATGGCTGGGACTATAGTTTGCCACCACATGGTGGGTGTGACAAGGTTAATGTTAATAGCTCCTTGTTTTTGTAAGTCGAGCAGGATGTCGACGAGTTCATCCTCAGAATAATCTTGCCCTAAATTTTCTTGCGAGATTTGAAAGTTTTGGCAAAAAACACAGTGCAGATTACAATTGCTAAAAAAAATTGTGCCCGAACCTTGTTGCTCGTTCCCTACAAGTGGCGGTTCTTCGCCAAAATGTTTACCATACCAAGCGATTCGAACTGACATAGATTAAAGCACGCGCAAAACAAGAACTTTTAAATAACTTCCCTCAGTAAAACTGGGCAATTCTAAGTGGTCTGGGGCAAAAGTTAGCACTTCGAGTATTTGAATGGTTCGGCCAGCATTGATGCTAGCATTCACCAAAATATTTTTAAATTCATCTAAAGACAAATGTGCTGAACAAGAGCAGGTCATCAAAATAGAATCTGATGGCATAATCTTCATGGTGATTTCATTGATGCTCTTATATCCCACCATGCCTTCTTTTTTCTTATCCCTTTCTTTAATAAAGGCAGGCGGGTCTAAAACTACTACATCAAATTGACCTGGTTCAACTTCTCTTAAATATTTTTTGACATCTTCACAAATAGAAGTATATTTTGATTTGGGAAAATCATTTAGCACAAAATTTTTTTCAGCTAACTCAATAGCTTTGGGCGAAACATCAACACTAGTTACATGTTTGGCCCCGGCCGCTAAAGCATAAACAGAGAAGCCGCCGGTATAAGAAAAACAATTTAGAACCTGTTTGTTTTTTACGTATTTTGTCAGCGTCTGTCTTTTTTCGCGTTGGTCTAAAAAGAAACCAGTTTTTTGGCCTTCAACAATATCAACATCAAAAAGCAAACCATTCTCTTTTACTTTTATTGTTTCTGGTACTTTCCCAAAAAGCAAACGTGAGCGGGTGGCAGCAGCTTCTTCTGTCAATGATCGCTTATATGTTTTATCATAAATACCTTTTGGCTTTACAACATCAATTAACGCGTTGATAATTTGTTCTTGCCAAGCTTCAATACCACGATTATGAAATTGAACAACCAAATAATCAGCATATTTATCTACAATAAGACCAGGTAGAAAATCGTTTTCGCTATTTACGACTCTGAAGCAATTTGTCTTTTTTTGATCGATAGTTTGGAGCCGCACTGACAAAGCTAATTCAATACGTTTATTAAAAAAGGCTTCATCTACTTCTTCATTTTCTTCATAACCCCAAAGCCGTACGGCGAGCTGTGAGTAAGAATTAAAAAAACCTTGGGCCAAGAATTCTTTGTCGGGAGAATACAGCTTTACTGGGTCGCCATAGTTTAAACCTTCAGGCAAGTTAACTATTGCTCCAGAGAAAACCCAGGGATGACCACGTAGAATTGGACCAATTTTTTTTGTATGTACAGTTAAGTTTGTCATAGTAATAATTTTCGACGCTATCGTCTCATTTTGGGGTGTTTTTGTCAATAAAAAATCCCTTGTCTCCTTCGGCAAACTAAGGATGACAAGGGATTTGAAGAATATTATTACATCATTCCACCCATGCCGCCCATGCCAGGCATACCGCCATGGTTATGTTCGTGTTTGTTCTCTTCGGGTTCGTCTGTAATCACACATTCTGTTGTTAGTAACATTGATGAAATTGAGGCTGCATTCTGTAATGCGTATCGAGTAACTTTTGTTGGGTCAATAATACCAGCCTCCATTAAATCTTCAAACTTGTCGGTTGCTGCATTATATCCTACATTGCCGCTATTGCGTCGAACTTCCTCAGCAATAACTGCTCCATCTTTCCCAGCATTAACAGCGATTTGGCGAATTGGTTCTTCTAAGGCTCTTTTTAAGATATCTATGCCAATTTTTTGCTCCCCAGTTAAATCAACTTGGTCTAATACTTTCTTAGCGCGGAATAAAGCGACACCACCGCCAGGGACTATTCCTTCTTCGACAGCTGCCTTGGTCGCGTTTATAGCATCTTCTATTCTCAATTTCATTTCTTTGATTTCGGTCTCTGTGGCCGCACCAACCTTAATGACAGCAACGCCACCAGCCAGTTTAGCTAAACGTTCTTTTAGTTTTTCTTTATCAAATTCAGAAGTGCTCTTTTCTATTTCAGTGCGAATGCGTGCGATGCGATCATCAATTGTACTCTTGTTGCCACGGCCTTCAATAATGGTTGTGTTTTCTTTAGTTGAAACAACTTTATGAGCTTGACCGAGCATTTCTAATTCTACTTTTTCTAGAGTCAAGCCAACTTCTTCGGTAATGACTTTACCGCCTGTTAAAGTAGCAATATCTTGGAGCATTTCTTTGCGCCTATCCCCAAAGGCCGGAGCTTTAATGGCCAAAGTGTTAAAAATTCCTCGAAGTTTATTTACGATCAGGGTAGCTAAAGCTTCTCCATCAACATCTTCGGCAATAATTACTAAATCTTTTTTACCAATTTGGCTTAATTTCTCTAAAGTAGGAACAATGTCATTAATTGCAGATATTTTCTTGTCCGTGATAAGGATATAGGCATCTTGGTATTCAGCCTCCATGCGTTCTGGATTAGTTACTAAATATGGAGAAAGGTAGCCCTTATCAAATTGCATGCCTTTAACAACTTCTTTTTCAATATCAAAACTCTGTGATTCTTCAACTGTTATAACGCCATCCTTACCAACTTCCTTCATAGCTTCGGCAATTATTTTACCTAGTTTAGGATCATTGGCAGAGATAGAAGCAACCTGTGTGATTTCCTCGTCATTAGAAATTGGCTTAGAGATCTTAGTTCGTAACTCTTCAACCACAGCATTTACGCCCTTCTCTATGCCTTTTTTGATTTCCATGGGATTGGCACCGGCAGCAACATTTTTAAAACCTTCTGTAATAATTGCTTGTGCCAAAACTGTAGCAGTAGTGGTTCCATCACCAGCGACGTCATTTGTTTTGGTGGCAACTTCTTTTACAAGCTCAGCGCCAACGTTTTCAATTTTATCTTTAAGTTCAATCTCTTTGGCAATAGTTACACCATCATTGCATATTTGTGGTGAACCAAAGCCTTTGTCTAATACAACGTTACGGCCGCGTGGGCCAAGAGTTACTTTTACAGCATCTGCTAATTTATCAACGCCACGTTTTATTGCTTGGCGAGCTTTTTCATCAAAAGTGATTTGTTTGGACATATTTTTTCATTGTCATGCTGTCCCGCATTAAGTGCAGGATTATTCAGCAGCTCATTGATTATTTATTAGGGATTCTGAAATCTGTCCGCGATGCTACGCTAGCGTTGCAGGCGGGCAAGTTTAGGATGCGGTGGAGGATCTATTCAATTACGGCCAAAATATCTGATTCACTTAGAACTAGGTATTCGACATTATCAATTTTAATTTCATTTGGGGCGTACTTTGTAAAAACAACTTTATCTCCAGTTTTTACTGACATTGGTGCGCGGTTCCCATTGTCTAGCAATTTGCCTGGGCCAACCGCTATAACTTCACCTCGGTCTGCTTTTTTATCTCCAGCTGTATCTGGCAAGATAATTCCAGACGCAGTTTTTTCTTCTTTTGAAGCTGGCTTAACGATGATGTGATCATTTAGTGGTTTTAGCATACGTATTTGGTTTTATTAATATTTAGCAGTCACTCTTTTAGAGTGCTAATCCATTTTCATTTTAATATAAAAATTTTTACTGTCAAGTATGGGCGTAGGTTCTTATTTTGGCAGAGATAAGCGCGGATGTCAATTTAAATTTATGATTGACAAAAGTGTTATAAGATGTTATGATTTTGTGTCCTTGGGCGTAACTATTAGGAGGCTTCATGAAGGGACACTTTCTCCAGTACCGATTCGTGGATCTGAACCAGGGTGAGGGCGCTGGCCAGCATCGGCACGCCCAGTTCGGCTGCGACGGTGTCCACCACGTCATCGCCTATTCGGATGTGGAAGTCGACGAGAAGGGCAAGGTCGTGAGCGGAACCGACGGGGGGTTCGAGCAGCTCGGTTTGTGCGACGCCAGCTGCGCCACCGGCATGAAGAATCGGGCCAACGATGGCCTGGGGTTCATGTACGACTACGACCCCACGCACGAGTAGCGCAAGCCCCCACACCTGCAAGCAGGTTGTGGGGGCGATTTTTTTTCTGTTTATTGCTCGCAATTCGCTTAACGTTCGGTCTTTAAATAATCTTCAATAACAGGTTTGATGTTTGGTGCGCAATCATTTGGCAAATTTTCAATATCGAACCACTCATATTTTCTAATGTCAGTTCCTGGTTTTATTTCTCCTAGGCGTTTAGCTAAAAAGTGAATAAGAATTACTTGAGTGTTTTCTTTGGTTGGATGTTTTATCATCATCGGTTTTAAAGCTCTAACTATTTCAACATCAATCCCCATTTCTTCTTTTACTTCTCGTTTACAAGCTGTTTCTAGAGAGTTTGTTTCATCCACAAAATCAAAATCTTCGACACGTCCACCAACAAATTTCCAGAAATTATCTTCTCCGTGTTGATTAAGCAGTACTTTATTATTTTCAATAATAACTGGACCAGAGGCAATTATAAAATTCATAGCTATATTTATATTGATTATCTTATAACAGTATGGTATATTTTTTAGTTCCTGAAAAGGGACAGCTTTTGCTGGAGGGGATTATGACCGAGGAGAACTTTCTGACCCTGGTTGAGATCTACGCGCGCAAGCGCAAAGCCCAGATCATCGTCTGGAGCGAAACTGTCAGTACAGGCAAGTTCACTGTCACGGCCCATGGTCGACTGATTGCCGTGGGGATTGACCCCACTGGCGAGCGGCCACTCCTCACACTGACCTTCATCGATAACCAGGACAAGACTCACTTGGCCAAGTTGGCCTTCGAGAGTTTCGATTACGAAGTTAGTGGCAACACGGTGACGTTGACGCGGCGTCATGATGCCCGGCCGCGCTTGGAAGAGTTCGAGGACTTCTCGGGATACAACAGGTACGAGATCAACTTCCCTGAGTAGTTACGGGTTGAAGGAGGAGAGCTCATGATGACCTCGACCGAGATCGTCAGTCAGCTCAAGGATCTTTTTTCCAGGCTTCCGTTACAGGGAGACTGTCATGACCACGTGGTTGTGGCTGAACACCGCCAGACCCGTGGCGGAAGGTATTGCGTGGTCGCTGGTCAGTTCGATGCTTTCTCGCTCTTCGAAGTGGTGCCCCGTCGTGGCATTCGTATGAGCAACTTCCGCGTCGGCTGCACCAATCGTACTGTGTACTTTGCCTTCGGCCACTGGAACTTCCAGCTCTTGGGGCAGAACGTTTTGGTGGTGGAGAAGAACATCCGCTACCGACGTCCGAAGCAGGGACGTTGTCCCGGACGGGTCTTCAAGTACCAGTTCATCTTCCCTGATCCGCCGTGTCTCTGACACGCACGCGCCGCACTCTACACCGAGTTGCGGCGCTTTTTTATTTATGCTAAATTTTATTGTTCGAGGCCTCTTGCTGGAGTTTTTATGACCCGGGGTGATTTCGATTCCTTGTCAGCTTTGGTGCATGAGAACTTGCCTGCGGTGCGGTGTCATGTCTATACGGAGGCGACGTTGAAGGGACATTTCAACATCACTTCCAGTGGCCAGGTTCAAACGTTTCAGGCGGCGCAGGACAACCCCGAAGTATTCTTCTTCTCCTTTTCGTTCATTGACCAGGATGATGGGGGGAAGGTCAAGCAGGTAACGTTGTATTCTGGGAATTGGCAAATCGTAAAGCATTGGCACCGGGGACATTTGATGAACGTAGTTGATATCGTGCGTTTGGTCGGAACAGATTACGTGCCCGGCGAAGAAGAGAGTTACCCGGGGTACCAGTACTACCGAATCTTACTCTAGATTCGGCAAACGCCCAGCCATTGCATCAACGGCCGGGCGTTTTTTATAATTTTTATTTCACAATACAGTCTTTTTTATACTTTTCCACGGCCATCTGTACACGATGAATTTCTGTTTTAATAATGTTGGGTGGCAGATTGTTTACATCATAAAGTTGTCCGGTTCTAGGGATCTCTTCTAGAACAGCATAATTAATTAAGGATATTTCTTTGCCTCTTATGATTTCCTCAAAAATGTGACCACAGAAAACTGGTCCAACTGTTATTTTTACATCTGGAATTTCGGATTTTAATAATCGCTTATAAACGTCGTCGAGTGTTTTGTCCGTTGCTAAAATAATTTTGCCTGGTAAGGCCATTTGGCCGGGCCAGTAAGGATCTCCTGGTTCGCGATCAAGTAATAAAACTTTCAAAATGCCATTGTCGTTATACAAAGGGACAACAAGAAAGGTGGGGGTAACAACAACACGGGCTATAGCAGTAAACACTCCCACTGGAACAGGGCCTGGTTCAAACTTATTTAGGAAGCTAACCAGATTTGCTTGTTCGTCAGGCGTTAATTTTTCTTGATTAGACATATTTTTTTTGGTAATAATCAAATAATTTTAAATGCAATTTCCAGAACTTCGTATTGTGAGTTGATTGTTTTCGTTTAATTCCTAAGTCGACAACAATGGAGCCAATCAAACGTTCTGAAATCATAAGATGAAATAGTTTATCAAAATCATTTTGCTTTTTCACCCAAGGAATTGTTTTATAGGTAGCTTGCCAGGCGTCAACAAGTTGAACTGCTTTTTTAAAAGAGGTGTTGGAGGGAAGTTTTAATAAACAGGCCCAGAGATTGAAAGCCAAGTCATAGTATTTGGGCCGCCAACTCCAGAATAAATTTGAAAGCAACACGAATTTATTATCTTGTATAATGATGTCGTTGGCTGTTAGGTGACCATGGGAAAACAAGAACGGCATTTTATCTGTATTTGTTGTAATAATTTTTTTAAACGATTTTACCCGTTGTCCGATTTCTATTTCCTCCCACATCTTTTTATGTTTGCATATCTTGATCCAGTTATTGAGTCGTAACGCAAAAAAAATTTTGGGTTCATTTTTTGCTTTCCAGAAAGGATTGGAGACAGTTTTGGTTCGGTATTCATTATAGAATTCAGCCCAAAGTTTCATTTGTGATTTAGTTGCTTGGGGCATATTAAAAATTGTGGTGCCAGTTAGTTTTTCTTGGATTTGATAACCAAAACCTAGTTTTTTATTCCACTTTTGTGAACCTAAAAGACGGGGTAACCTAATTTTTTTACTTTTATTGTGTCGGGCAAAAAGTTTATATAAAGAAGCCTCATCTAATTCTGGTTTTAGTCCCTGAAGTTTTAGTATGGCTGGCTGATTATTATAAAGTCCGTCAAAAATAACGCTGCCGACTTTATTTTTTTCATAAATAAGTCCTCGCCAGATTTCTTGTTTTGGTCTAAAGCCTGTTTTTTTGATTACAAAATCAAGAGCACGTTTGAGCTCGGTTGAAAAATCACTTTGGGTGAAAAATTTCTCAGTTATTTTGTTCATCACGGTTCAATAAAATGGTTAAAGCAAGAGTAACTGCAACAAGCATTAGCCCAGAATAAAAGCTCCACCAAAAGTGATCAAAAAGCATCATAAAAAATACTGTTATAATCGGCAAAGAGTACATAGTTAAATGCTTCTTAAAGTTTTTACGATAAGTATAAATTAAAAGGAGAACAAAGAAAGCTAGAACAAGTCCGGTTTCTGCAAGTATAAGTAAGAAGGTGTTGTGAATTGGTTGATAAGCCCAGCTTTCAAGTTCTGGTTTGCTGCTTTTTAGGGCGAGGGGATAGTTTCCCAATCCGGAACCTAAAAATAGATTAGACCTAATAATATTACTCCATTCCGGGTATTGGTTGAGTCGTTCTGAATAGGATCGTTGCTCTATTGGGTTTGCGTTAGGAGTTCGTTTTAATATTAGTTCAGGATAACTTACGGTGAAGAAGGCGGATACAACAAGCACCAGAACTGCAAAACGTGTAATTTTTTTATACTCGTGACTTTTTTGTCGGTATTTTACAAGTGCAAGTAAAAAGAATAGGACAAATCCCAAAAGAGCTGCTTTGGAAAGTGTGGTTAATAGTGCTAAGAAAATAAAAACGAAAGACAAAATTAGTTTATTTTTATTTTTTTTATCCTCAAATTTTAGGCTTAAAAATACGATTAGCATTAAAGCGATAATTAAGAAGGCGGCCAACATATTGGGGTGAGGGAATGAACCAAAGCTTCTCAGCCAACGGCCAGCAGAAGTTAAAACCACTGGTGTGCCCAGGATGTTGGGATCTTGGGCTGACATGCCGAGCCATTTATTTTCTAAGACTTTTTGTTCTGTAAATTGATATAAGGCTAAAGAACTTTGAATTAAAGCGGCATAAATGTAGGTCCAGGATAATCGCTGAAAATTAATGGTCGTTGAAATGAGCAGGAGAAATAAACATACCGCCAAAATAAGTTGAGTTAATTTATAGTAGGCTATGGTTGGGCTTATAGCAAAAATAGTATTGAGACCGACTAGTACAAGCCCAAAGGAAAGTAAAATAATGCGTCTTTTTGTTGTCGCTATATTTTTTTTAAGCTCTTGGCTTTTTAATTTCCGCACAAAAACAAATAATGTAAGGACCATAATTAAACCCAAAAGTATTTCGGTGGCATAAAGAGAAAGTCGCCCATATTCAAAGGGTTGCCCATTAATAAAAAATTCTTGATAAATCAGACGTGTCTGCCAAGGGAGTAAAAAAACAAAAAAATATAAAAGGTGTTCAATAATTTTTGTTAGTTTTGGCATATTTGTTTAATTTTATTTTCCCACTTTTGTTTAATTTCTTGTCTATTGTCCTTGTCGTGAAACTTTAAAATGTCGTTCGTCAGGATCACGTTTTGGGGGTGCGAGATTGCGATCTTTTTTAAGTGAGCAGGCATTATTTTTAATTGTATTTTTTTAAACAACTTCTCCCAAAAAGATGCAGCAAACAGCATTTCGATTGGTTTAGAATAATTTATTTTGGTATTAACAAACCAGCGCGGGGTCGTGACTTTTAATGCGGAGTTTGGCACAACTTCATGGAGCGAGCTATTGTTATCTTCGAGTGCGTTGCACCAATTGGCACGATCGTAGATTGGCAAAAATTGACGTAACCAGTAAGTGAAATGAATATCATTGTCATATGTTAAGGGCTGGAGGTTTAGGGCATTATCAGCAACAAAAAAACTTAGGCAGAGCCGGTTTTTTTGCGTTTTCTTTGTCGGTCGACGTCTTATTAATGCCATAAGGCTAGCGCAAAAAAACCGGCAAG
>CAZMEQ010000009.1:0-41362 GCA_964565345.1 uncultured Gammaproteobacteria bacterium
TAGAGGCTTTTATTAAAGGGAAGACAGCCTATTTCTTTGGTTATGCATATAATAGAGCAGAAATTGCCAGCAAAGCGCCAAAGTTAAATTTTAATATTGCACCCGTTCCACAAGTGAGCGATTCACAAAAAGTCAATTATGCGAACTATTGGGTAGAAACGGTTTCTAATAAAACCAAGAAGAAAGATTATGCCTGGGATTTTGTTAATTTTATAACGCAAGAAGCAAATGTTGAAAAGTTTTTAGAGATGACTAAAAAGCCAACAGCTCTACGTTCAACAAAGTTGATTAACAAGCAATTAGCTGACGCTTCAGTCGAAGTCTTTGCAGACCAATTATTAACAGCTAAGAGTTGGTATAAAGGAATGAATCCTGAAGGTGCAGAACAAGCGTTTAAAGAGATGATTAATGTTGTTTTGGAGGGGACATTAGATAGCCAAAAGGCGCTTAAACAGGGAGTGGTAAAAGTGAATCAATCCATTTATTCCCAAAATTAAATATGAAAAATTTTTTATTAACATTAACGTTGATGTGCATGGTCTTATTTGCGGCCAGCCCTGTTTGGGCCTTTCCAACCCTTATCCCTCCAGAATGCGCGGGTACTGCCAGCTTAATAAATTGTGAAAATTGTCCCATCTCGATGTCTAATGCCGAACGTCAAAATAAGGAAAGTGCTTTTAAAGCTGATCCATCTAAGAACAAACCATGTTGTTGTAACCTGAGTTCAGTCGAAAGAATTGCGGTCAATGTTACTCAAATTATTTTGGGCATTGCTGGTTCATTGGCTCTTTTGGCTTTTGTGGTTGGTGGGGTACTTTATATGACATCAGGGGGTGAGTCTGGCAAGGTTCAAAAGGCTACAACCATGTTAAAGACTGCCATAATTGGTATTGCCATTATCCTGTTGTCGGGAATTATTGTTCAAACAATATTGAAAAAATTAACAGGCGTTGGTTAATATGAAAAAAATTATTATTGTTTTAATTTGCTTGTTTTGGTCTTTTGCCATGGCGCAAAGTGTTTTGGCTGATGCCGAAATTAACGCGGCCGTAAGTAAAATTGAAGAGGGTTTTTCGGGCCAAGTGGTTACAGCTAAGGGAGAGGATCCTAGTGTTACTATCCAAAATAAAATTGGGAATGCTCTTAATGTTGGGTTGGGGATAATAGGCTCAATCGCTTTGTGTGTTTTCATCTACGGTGGTATAATGTGGATGACAGCAGGAGGCGCCGATCAGGCCATTACTAAGGCACAGGACACCATGATTTGGGCTGCGCTCGGTCTCTTTGCGATTTTTTGTAGTTATATGATTGTTAATTTCTTGATTGACAAATTGGCGCTTTAATATATTTAAATAAAATTAATAATTAACTTTAAGCACATGCTAAACGTACAAAAAGTTCAAAACATTGCTAAGTTGCTCGTAGCATCTTTGGCAATTTTGGCGCTTGTTGTGCCTGCAGTTTTACCTCTAGCCCCAGTTATGGCTACTGACGATGATGATATCGTTGGTAGTTTAGATAAAGTAGCTGGATCTGGCGCTGGGTTACAGAAAGCTGACTTAAAAACCACTATCGGTAAATTACTCAAGGTAGCCCTCGGCTTCTTGGGTATTATTGCTGTTATCATTGTTCTTATCGGTGGCTTTAAGTATATGACTGCTGGTGGTAGCGAAGAAAAAGTTGGTGATGCTAAAAAATGGATTGTTTCTGGTATTATTGGCTTGGCGATAATTTTGAGCGCTTATGCAATTACAACTTTTGCATTAACTTCGTTCACCAACGCGATTAAAGAATCTCAAGACTAAGAATTCTCGAGTAACAAGAAGGTTTGCCCCCTGTTTCAGGGGGCATGACACAAGTTAATTAAACCTTTAGTTAATTTGTGTCATGTATGAAAAAAAACATTTATTTGAGTTTAATATTATTTTTAGTCACAGTGTTTTTTTCGGGACAGGTTGTTTTGGCTGATCCGCCAACAACTCCGCCGGAGGGGGATGGGGGTATAGCACCAGAAGCTGGTTCTGGTTCAGGCGCTGAGAAACCGATGACCATTAAAGAAAGCTTAGATACTGCAGCAAAATTGCCTGGTCTAAACAAAGCCAGTAGCACTAATATCCCGCAAATGGTGGGTAAGGTGGTCGGGGTAGTTATTCAATTTGTATCTTTATTGTTTTTAATAATAATTGTTTATGCTGGCTTGCGTTGGATGCTGGCTAAGGGTGATGCTGGTAAGGTTAAGGAGGCCCGTGGGTGGATGATTCATGGAGCGATTGGTTTACTTATTACACTTATGGCCTATCAAATAGTTAATTACATTTTTGAAAAGATAGAAATTAAGGGGGCGGCTCATCTGATTGGTTTAATGGTGGGGGCATAAAAGACGAATTAGTTTTGAAAAATCAAATACATTTGAAATATGAAAAGGACTTTTATTTATTTGTTGGTTTTAACCTTCTGCTGGAGTAGTCTAGTAGGTACTGCTTTTGCGGCTCAAGAAATAGCCAAAGCAGGTCTTAGTCAAACTAATGCTGGGGTGGGGTTGGCTGAGGGTGATCCTGCAACAACAATTGGAGCAGCCTTAGGTGTTTTATTGAGTGTTTTGAGTGTAATCTTTTTAATTATTTGTGTTTACGCTGGTGTCACTTGGCTCACAGCTGGTGGCGAAACGGACCAAATTAAAAAAGCCAGATCCATGCTTATCCAAGGTGCTTTGGGGTTAGCAGTAACATTGGCGGCTTATGCTTTCACAAAGTTTGTGGTCGAGCGTATAGGGGGGGCAATCGTAGGTTCTTAAAAAAATATGAAAAACTTTATTTATAATGCACGTAATTTAAAAATCCTAGTTCTTTTATTTGTTTTAGTTTCTAGCTTTGTTTTTACAACCATAGTGCAAGCCAAAGTTGATTTAACCGCTCCTTTAGAAAGCGCCGGCAAGGGCATTTATGGTGGAGAACCCCCGGCGACCGACATACCAACTATAATTGGCAACGTAATTAAGGTGGTTTTGGGTTTCGTGGGTATAATCATGGTTATTATCGTTGTTTATGCTGGTTACCTTTGGATGACAGCGGGGGGCGAATCTGATCAAGTTAAAAAAGCCAAGGATTGGATGTTAAATGCGACCATTGGTATTTTAATTTGTTTGGTTGCCTATACCCTGTCTACGTTTGTGGTAGCGAAAATTTTGGAATCAACCATGACGCCTTAAAATATTTAAATATATATTAACTAATTTAATTACTATGAAGAAAGTTTTATTCTTGTTGCCAGTTCTAGCTATTATGGTTAGTTTTTTGGCAACAAACGTGTTTGTTGCGCTTCCAGCAGGCGCAACTGATCTCAAGACTGAAATTGGGACTAACATGAAAGGGGTGGGTGATAAGGGGTTTGGCGATGCTTCAATGCCAGGTGATAATCCGGGTAAATTGCAAAATACTGTTGGTAACATTATCAAAATTGTTTTGGGATTTTTGGGTATAGTTATGGTGATCATTGTAGTCTATGCTGGCTTTTTATGGATGACAGCAGGTGGTGAGTCAGATCAAGTTAAAAAGGCTAAGGACTGGATGTTAAATGCCACTATCGGGTTACTGATTACTATTGCTGCATACACAATTTCTGGCTTTATCATTGGAAAGATTTTCGAAGCTACAACAGGCGCTTAATTTTACAAAGTTTAAAAAGCTCCCCTCCAAGCATGGATTAGGGGAGCTTTTGTTTTTCCGGAGCCTTGTCACCCCGCCCCCGTATTAAATACGGGGAATACGGGGTGACAAGGCTCCGGTTATTCAAAGAGCAATGACTAAGGTAAATTATTTCAAGAGTTTCTTGAATTTTTCTACTAAGACAACTGGAGCAGGATCAATTTTATATAATAAGGCTAGGTGGTAGGATGTCCAAAGACCTAATTGTAAAACAGTAACCATTTTTAGCATTTCAGAACCACGAGGCATTTCAATATTTTGAACGTTCAACTTTTTACCTAATAGTTTGGTAAATACCTGCGCGCGTTTTATGTTGCTGGAGTTTTCATCGGGGTCATTAATAATAAATGTTTTATATTTTGTTAATAGGTTTGTAAAACCAACCATCTCGTTATGATTCATTTCTGGGAAGGCATTCCAAAAGCTTTGGGTCTTGGCGTTTTCATTAAAGTTAATTTTCCACACCATGGCTAAATACTTCCACTTATTGGTTGCATAAACTAAAACGGTTTTTTGCTTAGCCGTTTTAGCCATTGCTTGTGCTTTTTTTTCAATTTGCTTTGCTTGAGCTTTGACTTTTTGAATGTCTTGTTCAAAAATTTTTGCATCAAAGTCAATCAGTTTGCTGTTTACAAGTATTCTTAATAAAGCGCCGACATAGTAGCCATACGCCATGCGCGGTTGTTCGGTATCTGGAATTTCGACAAAGGCGTATTTTTTGCGCAAAGCGATTTCTTTAAGCTCTCCGCCATGGGCCAAGATAACAATTTTCTTAAGCCCTTTTTCTTCGGCTCTCTTTAAACAAGTTAAAACTTCTTCGGTGTTTCCAGAGTACGAACTAAAAAAACAGCACCAACTTTTATCTACCACTCGTGGCAGAGGATAGTCGCGGTTAATTTTTATAGAAGCTTTAAAATCGGTTTTAGTTGTTGAAAGGTAAGTCTTTAGAAGATTTGCTGGTAAAGCAGACCCACCCATGCCGGCAAAGAGAATTTTTTTTGTATTGTTTGGAATTTTTATGTCAGTGAATTTGTAGCCATCAAGAAATTGCTGTGGTAAAGAGGAAATTACGGCGTGTAAGTTTTGACTATCTAATTTTTTAGACATAGTTTTTTGAGCTTAACTTTAACTTATCAAATATAATTAAATGATTCAATAAAACTTATACACATTTATTGTGCAATGATGTGTGATTGTCTCAAGTCAAGTTAAAATTGACACGATTAAATCTGTGCAATGTAACAATGGGTAGTATTATTTTTGCCTTGATTTTTTTGCTCTTCTTTGCTATGTTATGAGTGTAATTTTTGAAATTCTAAAAAGGGTGATTAACTAATAATCAGGCTATTTTTTATGTCAGGACATAGCAAGTGGGCAACTACAAAAAACAAGAAAGCCGCAATTGACGCAAAAAAGTCTAGTTCGTTTACTAAGCTATCTAAAAATATTTCAATTGCAGCTCGAAGGGGTGGTGATCCGGATACTAATTTTTCTTTACGTTTAGCTATTGATAAAGCCCGAGCTGGGAATATGCCAAAAGATAATATTGAAAAGGCTATTAAGCGTGGAACGGGGGAACTTGATGGGGCTACTTTGGAAGAAGTCATGTATGAGGGCTACGGACCAAGCGGTATCGCTGTTTTGGTTGAGGCAGTTACTGACAACAAAAACAGAACGACACCCGAGATTCGTTCTATTATTACTAAAGCAGGCGGTTCATTAGGCGCGCAGAATGCAGTATTGTGGATGTTTGATCATAAGGGCGTGATACGAATTAAAGCCGAAGAAATAGTCGATAAGGATAAATTTTTATTAGAAGTAATAGAGCTTGGAGCTGAGGATGTTGTAGAAGAAGATAATGGCTTTACCGTAAAAACAGCTTTTGCTGATTTTGAACAAGTAAAACGCGGGCTTGAAACAATAGGCTTAACTCCAGATTATGCCGAAATTGAGTGGATTGCGAAAGATTCTGTAGAAGCGACGCCCGAGACACAAGAGAAGGTCCAGGGTTTAGTAGAAACATTGGAGGCGCATGATGATGTTAATGCGGTTTATACTAACATATAGAGAATTGTGATGACTAAAAGTAAAATCATCCTGGGGATTGATCCTGGATATGGACGAACTGGCTATGGTGTTATTGAATGCCTTGGTTCGCGCCTTAAAGCACTTGATTATGGTGTTATTGAAACCTCAGCCAAAGAAGAATTTTCTGTGCGCCTGAAGTTTTTACATCAAGAATTAACCAGAATTATAAAAAAACATAAACCAAATCTGATAGGAATTGAAGATTTGTTTTTTTATAAAAACGTAACTACGGCGATTAAGGTTGGACAAGCTCGTGGCGTTATAATTTTGAGTGCAGTTTTGTCGAAAATTCCAACTGTAGAGTTTACCCCATTACAGGTTAAGCAAGCAATTTCTAGTTATGGCCGAGCAGAAAAGAAACAAGTACAACAAATGGTTAAAGTTTTTTTGGGACTTGAAAAAATACCCCAACCAGATGATGCCGCCGATGCTTTAGCCATTGCTATTTGCGCTGCTAATTCTTATCGCCTAAAAAAAATAATTTGTGCCAATAAGTAATTCTTATATGAAAAAAATTTTTGTCATAGTGGCTATAATGTTCAGTTTTTTTACTCCCAACTTTATTCGGGCGGCCACTGAATATGAGTCGTTAGTTCAAAACGAACTAAAATTAATTGCAGAAATTGGGGAAGACAAAAATGCAGTTGTTGGCAGACAGGTTGTATTTTCAGCTTTAAAATCAATCTTACCTCCAAATGCCAACAAGCTAAAATATTCTTGGAGTTTTGGCGATGGGACATATCAAACTGGAGCAGAAGTGGTACACGTATACGGCCAAACAGGTGATTATAAGGTAAAATTGTTAATAACAGCTGAGGTTGAAGGCAAAAATATAATTGCCGAAGACGAATTAACTGTTAGAGTAAACAGTAATCTCGTTGTGGTGGTGGCCGACAAGTCTGTTTCTGAAGAAGAATTGCTACAATGGCAAAATTTTGCCTTAGCTCAAAAAACTGCTCTGATTGTCTTGCGAACAGAAAATAAAGATTTAGATATAGTTGCAGAAAAAGAGCTTGTTCAAGCAATGTTAAATAAAGAACAAGAGTTAAGACAGGCAGCGGCCGTGGTAATTGCGACTGATAAAAATGTTGGTTTAAACGCGTTTTTGGCCACGATTCAAAAGTTTAGCGAAAATCAAGCTCCACTTAACTATAATAATTCAAAATACGTCGTTGTTTTTACCTCTGACAGTTTTTTAAGTATTTCGCCGGTTAGTCAGAGTGTCTATAATCTTTTACAACCAAGCTTTGTAATTCTGGCACACAAGGATATTGCAGCTACCGTTTTTACTACGATTGGCGTAGATCCGTTACTTCAGAAGGTACGCGCTTCGGAACAAGATTTTCGTTTGGTCGGCGTTCACTCACAAAGAAGTATTAACTCCTTACAGTTTTGGAATGTAATGTCTTTTTTAGTTGGTTATATGGTAGAGCAAGGGGTACCGTTAAATTCTATTTATCTTATTTTGATTTTACCAGTTATTGCTACTTTAGTTGCTTTCACGCGACAGGTGGTTGGATTTAAATCTTTGGGAATTTACACGCCTTCAATTATTGCTGTGCTTTTTCTTTATACAGGGCTTAAGTATGGTCTCGCTATATTTTTTCTCACCTTAGTAGTGGGGACAGTAGGAAGGATTGTTGCTCGAAAAATAAAAATTGCCTATTTACCACGCATGGCAATAGTTTTGTCCATGATTTTCTTGGCTGTATTTGTCGCTTTTGTTTTGGGAGCATATTTTCAAAAAACAGGCTTATTGGAAATGACTGTTTTCCCGATCCTAGTTATGGTGTTGTTAACAGAAAAGTTTATATCTGTGCAGATTGAACGTGGCAATAAGGGTGCGGCTATGCTGGTTTTAGAAACTTTAGTGGTTGTGGTCGGTTGTTATTATCTTGCGAATTGGCACGTTTTAAGGACTTTTCTTTTGAGCTATCCGGAGATGGTGTTATTAACATTGCTAGTTAATTATGTTGTGGGTAAATGGACCGGGTTACGTTTATTAGAAATGTATCGTTTTAGAAAGGTCATCAAAAATGTTGAATTGGCTGAAAAAAAGTAAGATGGTTTTGGGCATGAATGCCCGGAACTTAAAATTTATTAAGCCTGGTAATCCCAGGTCAGCTATTAAAATTGTAGATAATAAACTTAGAACAAAAAAGATTTTACAAAAGAACGGATTGGCTGTGTCTGGTTTAATTGGCAAGATCAGTAATAGACAAGAGTTTTATAAATTTGATTGGGCTAATTTGCCGGCAAGCTTCGCTTTAAAACCGAATCGTGGCTTAGGGGGTGATGGTATTATGGTCACTTTTGGGCGAAAGAAAAATGGGAAGTGGGTTTTACCTAATGATAAGGAGGCAACACTTGAGGATATAATGATGCGGACTTTGAATATTTTAGATGGAGATTATTCGATGAATAGTGCTCCGGATAGTGCTTTTTTTGAAGAAAGATTAAAAATTCATCCTGTTTTTAAATTGTATAGTTATAAAGGGATTCCAGATATTAGAGTTATTGTTTATAATAAAGTACCCATCATGGCTATGTTGCGGTTACCTACCAGAAGGTCTAATGGTAAGGCCAATTTGCATAAGGGAGGGCTTGGTGTTGGGATAGACATCGCTTCTGGTGTAACTACTTATGCCATACAAGATGACTATTTAATTGAGACTTTGCCAGATATCAGATTGCCTTTGCGTGGATTAAAGATTCCTTTTTGGGAAGAAATTTTGACATTAGCAATACAAGCCGCTGGGGCTTGTGGTCTTAATTACACTGGAGTCGACATCGCGATTGATAGAGAAAAGGGACCGGTCATTTTGGAGCTTAATGCTCGGCCTGGTCTTTCTATTCAAAACGCTAATATGGCCGCTCTTAAAGATAGGTTGTTGCGGGTCCAAGGACTCAAGGTAAAAACCGCCAAGCGGGGCATTAAATTAGCTAAAGAATTATTTGGTGGGGAGATAGAAGATGAGGTTGAGGAACTGACCGGACGTAAGGTTTTGGGCATAATTAATAAAGTTTATGTTCAGGGTAAATCTGGCGAAATTCATGAAATTCAAGCAAAAATTGACACTGGTGCAGGCATTAGTTCCATTGACGAAGATTTAGCCCGGCAGTTAGGATTTGGTGAAGCTGTTGATTATTATCAAGAGTTTAATTTTAAGCCAGTTATGACCAAGGAGGAGGTGGATTCTTTAAGCAGTCAAAAAGTTTATCGTGCCTTAAAAAAACATGAAGATATTGTTGCGGTAGTCAAAACATATAGTAGTCACGGTGTCTCTTATAGAATTGAAGTCCCCCTTAAAATTAAATTATCTGGAGTAGATTTGAATTCTAATGCGTCTGTAATAACGCGCGAGCATTTACAATACCCTATGATTATTGGGTGTCGTGATTTAAAACGTTTTTTAATTGATCCTAATAAAGAATAATATATGATTGATTATCAAAAAATAAGGGAGCGAATAGTCGAAATATACGAAAAAAAAGTGTGGGATTTATCATTAGGTATTTTAGGTCATTTTTTTGCGCGATATTTTGCTGTTTCAGGTAAGACAAAGTACCAAAACATTATTGCTTGGAATATCCAACGAAAATATTATTCACAAATAGAAAAACTTCTTTGGCAGTTTAAAACCAAAAACTTTAAAAGAGTGGATATTGACGCGGCAATTACTAAAAAACCGCGTAAAAAAAGACGAGAATTATTTTATCGGCATAATCCTGAAGTTCGTTTTTATGAAAATTTTTTGTTAGCTTGGTTTTACGTTAATAAATACAATTTACAAGAAAAGTTTCCGGCCAAGTTTCGTAAGGAAGTCCAAGGCACACTTAAGAAAATTAATTTTAGAAAAGCATACGACAATGACGAGGCTATAATTAGCGATAGTTCGTATTT
This sequence comes from uncultured Gammaproteobacteria bacterium, assembly GCA_964565345.1. Taxonomy (GTDB): domain Bacteria; phylum Patescibacteriota; class Patescibacteriia; order UBA11705; family JABHMO01; genus GWC2-39-14. The sequence continues at coordinate 9,697 of CAZMEQ010000009.1, forward strand.
ATTTAATTCTGTGATTTTTTTGAAACATCTGGGTATAGATTTGAAGTTAGCTGGTTTGTGTGAGCAACGTTTGTATGACCTCTATATTGGGGGGCGACGTGACCTTAAATCGATTCCGCAGCCAGAATATCAGTCATTTGTTTATAGTATGACACACATAATCATTGCTGACTCGCGTTATTATGAGTGTTTTGTATCGGGCCATAAGTGGATTATTGATTATTTTGTAAATAATCTTGATGAAATTGTAAAACGTACAACCCCTGATATTTTGGCTGAAGTTGGTTTTTGTCTGCGTTTATGCAAACAAGATAAAAAGTATCCAGAATTGATTAATAAAATAAAGAAAACATTACAAAAGCAGATTGATTGGGAAAGGCTAGAAAAGGATATTGATTACCTACGAAAAAAAGAGCACACTAACAGTATTTTGGTAATGCTTTATAGCAATAATGATAAATTTTATAGGCCCGCAGATTTAAGCAATCACCCAATATTTTAGTATGCAGTTCCACCTTAAGGATAAACAAAAAAAAGTTCTAAAGTGTGCTCGGAAGCATGGGGTTAAAGTTCGAGTTGTGGATTATGATTTGGGTGTGTGGGAATTCGGTTTGGGGGGGATAAAAAAGTATACTAATGACTTTGCTCTTTATTTTAATGGTAAGCCCGGGGTTGTTCTCTGCAAAGATAAACATGTGACAAAAAAAATATTGGCAAGAAACAATATTAATTGTCCGAAAGGAGAAGTCATTTCAACCTCGAAGGATCTCAGGAATGTGTTTAATAAAAAAAACTTAAAATTTCCATTGGTGGCTAAGCCGGTTGATGGGGCAAAGGGAGTTGGAGTTCATTTGAATTTAAAAAACAAACAGGAAGTCAAAGTTGCCTTGTCAGAAATAGTTAAAGTTACGCGAGCAAAAAAACAACGTTATTCGGGCAAGGTTGTTGTAGAAGAAATGGTAGCGGGGAATGATTTCCGTTTATTAGTGTTAAAAAATAAAATTATTGCTTGCTGTCAACGCTTGCCCGCCAATATTACCGGCGACGGTAAAACAACAGTAGCTAAAATAATTGGAAAATTTAATGCCAAGAGAGATGAACGTTTTAAATTAATTGTCGATGAGGAAGTAAGTGATAGGTTAAAGGTTCAAGGCATTACATTGAAAACAATATTGCCAGCTGGCAAAAACATTGTCCTGCGCCAAGTCGCTAATATTAGCGAGGGTGGCATTAGCTTAAACCAAACTGGCAGAGTAAGTAAAAGATTTTGTGCCTTAGCTGTTAAGGCTGTTCAATCGTTAGGTTTGGTTTTTGCTGGAGTGGACCTTTTAACGGACAATATTCAATCTAATGACCTAAAACAGCCATACTATATTTTAGAAGTTAATGGGGCACCACAGTATGAAATAAATGAAGCGCCATTGGCACAGGGTAAGATTAAAACAGATGTTACGGATATACTTTTTAGATCTTTCATGGGATTAGATAAATAAAATTTTATATATGCCAATTTCACAGTTGCATGTTGTGCACCATCGCCCCTCTTCGGAAAATAAAAACAGAAAGAAATTGATAAAAAAAATTATTAAAAAAGTATTTGTTTTTGGAAGCATTGCCTTTTTGTTGTTATGTATATATTTAATAGGAGCTTTTGCTTGGTACTCTCGTTCGTTGCCAGATCCTAATAAACTAAATGAAAGAAACTTAGCCCAAAGCACTAAGATTTATGATAGAAAAGGCGAAACTATTTTATATGATGTTCATGGGACAGAAAAAAGAACCTTAGTGAAGCTAGAAGAAATTCCTCTTTACGTTCAACAGGCAACCATAGCGGCAGAAGATCGTTATTTTTATGAACATGGTGGCTTTAACATTTTTGCCATGATTAAGGGGGTTATAATTGATCCTCTTACAGGTAAACGCGCTCGCGGTGGCTCAACATTAACACAACAGTTTGTTAAAAATTCTATTCTTACCAATGAAAGAAAAATATCTCGAAAAATAAAAGAGTTTATTCTTTCTTATAAAATTGAAAAAGTTTTTTCTAAAGATGAAATTTTACAGATGTATTTAAATGAGATCCCCTATGGGTCTGTCGCTTATGGCGTCCAGTCGGCCAGCCAGACTTTTTTGGGTAAGAATGTCAAGGATGTGACGTTAGCAGAAGCAGCAATTTTAGCTGCCTTACCTAAAGCGCCGAGCTATTATTCTCCTTATGGCAGTAATGTTGATCGTTTAATGGGGCGGCAACAGTATATTTTAGATCAAATGGCTGATTTGGGATACGTTAGTCAGGAGCAGGCTGAGGAAGCCAAAAAACAAGAAATAAAATTCGCTGTAAAACGTGAGGCGATTACTGCTCCTCATTTTGTAATGTATATAAAAGAGATTTTGAGTCAAAAGCTGGGTGAGGATTTAATTGAAAGGGGGGGATTAAAAGTTATCACTACTTTGGATTTAGATAAACAGACAGTGGCCGAAGAGGCGGTTGTTAAGGGGGTCGAAGAAAGAGGCACCAAATATGGTTTTCATAATGCGGCTTTGATTTCTTTAGATCCACGGACTGGTCAAATTTGGGCCATGGTGGGATCAAAAGATTATTTTGATCTAGAGAATGATGGCAATGTTAATGTTACTTTGCGTTTGCGTCAACCTGGTTCATCAATTAAGCCTCTTGTTTATGCCGCGGCGTTTAAGAAAGGCTATACCCCGGACACAGTTTTGTACGATGTTAATACTACATTTAAAACAGATACAAAGGATTATAATCCGCGGAACTATGATTTGAGCCAACATGGACCAGTTACGATGCGACAGGCGTTAGCTGGTTCGTTAAATATTCCAGCAGTAAAAACTTTATACTTGGCGGGGGTAAAGGATACAATTGATTTTTTGGAATTGTTAGGTTATACCTCTTTTGAAGATCGAAGTCGCTTTGGTTTATCATTAGTTTTGGGTGGCGGAGAGGTTCGTATGATTGAGCATGCAGCTGCTTATGCCACTTTTGCTAATGAAGGAGTAGCAAATCCTGTTACTGGTATTTTGCGTGTGGAGGACAGTAAAGGAAACGTGCTTTTGGAGTTCGAAAAACGCGACCGTCGTGTCTTAGACAGAGCGCTAGCCAACACAATGAGTAATGTTTTGTCCGACAATAATGCACGTAGCTTTGTCTTTGGAGCGCAAAATAATTTAATTTTATCTAATCGTCCGGTAGCCGCAAAAACAGGAACCACAAACGATTATCGTGATGCTTGGACTATGGGTTATACGCCGTCTCTGGTTACTGGTGTCTGGGTCGGTAACAACAATAATAAAGAAATGAATAAGGGCGCTGATGGCAGTGTGATAGCGGCCCCAATTTGGCGCGCCTATATGGAAAAAGCGTTGGAGGGCGCCCTGATTGAAGGTTTCCCTACAGTCGAAATAGAAAAAACCGGTAAGCCGGTCTTAGATGGAGCTTTAGGAGAGGAGACTTTAGTGAAAATCGATAAGTTTACAGGAAAGTTGGCTACATCAGACACGCCGGAGAGTGCCATTGAAGAAAAGAAATTCTATAATGCCCATGACATACTGCATTATGTATTTAAAGATGATCCGCGCGGGCCGGTGCCAGAAGACCCTGCAAAGGCTGACCCTGCCTACCTTCAATGGGAGGCAGGTGTTCAGGAATGGGTTAAGTCAAAGCAAGCGGAACATAAACCAGGCGAGCCGGAATTTATGTATGGGGCTCCTCCCACAGAAACAGATGATGTCCATACCGCTGCAAATAAACCTTATATTGCAATTAATTATCCAACTAATGGTCAAGCGATTGATTCTGGGGTAATGCAGGTATCTGTGACAGCGTCAGCTCCGCGCGGTGTTAGCCGAGTGGAATATTTTATAGGTAAGAGACAAGTCGCGGTCGCGAGCGTTGCTCCGTACACAGCAAGCATCCCGCTAAACAGTTATTTTATGAAGGGGAATCGGCAGTTGCGGGCGGTAGCTTATGATGATGTTGATAATTCTAGTGAGAGCAGCGTTTATGTCAACATAAACATTAGTAATATTGCCCAGCCGAATCTTGTTTGGTTGAATGTGGGGGATTCTAACTTAAAATCGAGTTTTTTCCCATTTACATTGGAGGCTCAATTAACCGATGTGTTGTCTAGTAAAAAAGTTGATTTATATTTGCGCAATCAAGATAGTGGGAATGTAAACTTTTTGGGGGCGGTTATTTTGCCAGAGAACAATGGAATAGAAATGGTCATTCCTAGTTTGAGTCCAGGGCGATACACGATCTATGCAGAAATTATTGATCCATTTGAAAATAAATATACGACCTCGGGCACGAATATAACGGTTGAATAATTATAATGTCATCCTGCATTAAATGCGGGGTGACATTTTTTTATATAAAAAAATCCCGCCATCTCGATGTCGATCGGTTGGCGGGGGTGCGTCATTGAAGACGCAGTGGTTCGTAGAGGACAAACACTCCAGTGCGATGTACGTTGACGCAGAGTGGGGTTTGGTTCCGTTGGTAGTCCAACAGATTCGTCAGGTCGTTATGGAAGGGCGAGTTCAGAACATAGCCTTCGACCTCACCTGGAGGGTCGATGAGCTTGATCCTAACGTAGGGAAGAGTCAGGAAGGCTTTCTTGACCCTCTCATTTGGGATCTTGCTCTCGACCTTGTGCCCGCTGCTGGAGATGACGCTCTCGATGGTGACAGTGAGCTCGGGGCACCATTCAGTACTGGGCGGGTGGTTCTCGGTTCGGAGAAGTCGTCCGATGATGCCAAGTCCACCGCCAATTATGGCGATCATTATCACGGTGGCTAGGGCAATCACTTCACGCCGGGAGAGAAGCATCTCGTGCCTCGAGGTTGTTTATCGATCCGAACGATAAAATTTAGCCGATTTTAGCATTTTTGTCAACAGTTAGGCTTGGTTAGCGATCCGCTTTTTGGTATAATGGGAGGGTTATATGTATCTCCAACGTATTGAAATTCAAGGTTTTAAGTCTTTTGCTCAAAAGACTGTTTTTGATTTCCCTGAAACCTCCAACCACGACAAAAAGGCTAAAAGTATCACGGCTGTTGTTGGTCCAAACGGTTCAGGTAAATCAAATGTTTCGGATGCCATTCGTTGGGTACTGGGCGAACAAAGTTTGAAGTTGATTCGTTGCAAAAAATCAGATGATGTTATTTTTGGTGGTTCAGAAAAGAAAGCTCGACAAGGTTTTGCCGAAGTTTCCTTATACATGAATAATGAGGACAAAGAATTACCGGTTGATTTTAGTGAATTAGTCATCACTCGTCGTGTCTATCGTAATGGTGAAACAGAATATTTAATCAATCGCCGCGCGGTGCGTCTTTTTGATGTCTTAATCCTTTTGGCCAAGGCCAATTTTGGTCAGCGTAGTTACAGTATCATCGGTCAGGGGATGGTGGACCATATTATTAACATTTCTGCTTTTGAAAGAAAAGAATTTTTTGATGAAGCAACTGGTGTTAAGCAATATCAAATTAAACGCGATCAGGCTGTTAATCGTTTACGTCGTTCGCGCGAGAATTTAGATCAAACTAATAAAGTTTTAGCTGAATTAGAACCACGCTTGCGCTTGTTGACGCGCCAGATTAAGAAGTTAGAAATGCGGCAGTCATTAGAAAAAGAATTAAGAGAATTACAAAAAAAATATTACAACTATCTTTGGACTAAATTGCAAAATGATCGTCAACGAGAAGATGAAAAATATAGTATTAAGGATGCGTTGAAAAAAGATTTGGAAGTTCGTTTAGCAGAAGTTCAAAATAAATTAGCATTCTTAGCTCGACAAGAATCGCGCAAAGATATTTTTAACAATTTACAAAAAGATTATAATAAACTTCAATCTGAACGCAATGATATTTTGAAAGAGTTAACCATGATCAAAGGTAAGATGAGTTTGGAGTATGTAAAATTCGGCAAACAAAATTTATCTTGGTTAGAAGATAAAAAAGAAGAGTTAACTCGACGTATTAACGAAATAACGGAGAGTACTAATAATCTTAAAGTTAAGCTAGATTATCGTTCTGGTGCTTTGGTGGAGCAGGAGACTAAATTAATCGATCTAACCAGTAATTTGATCGTTTTACGTAACAATTTACAAATAGCCGAAGAAAACCTCTTAAACCTCAAATCTGGGGCTAAAAATAGCCATTATTTGGATGCAGTCAAGGCGATTTTGCGTCAGCAGGACAGTATTAAAGGCATATATGGCACGGTTAGCCAATTAGGCTCTACTCAGCCTATGTATGAAACCGCCTTAGCCGTAGCGGCAGGTAATCGTTTAAGTGCAGTTGTGGTGCAAAGTGATGAGGTGGCAGTACGTTGCATCAATTTTTTGAAAGAACGAAAATTAGGGTCAGTTATCTTTCTTCCTCTCAATAAAATTCAAGCTGGTGCGCCCAATAAAGACTCCAAAGAAATTCTAGCCGTGAATGGAGCGATTGGTTTTGCTGTTGAACTATTAAGTTTTGATGAAAAATATAAAAAAGCTTTCCAATTTGTGTTTGGTTCAACTATTGTGGTTGATAATTTAGAAAATGCTAAAAGTATCGGTGTCGGCCGCGAGCGGATGGTCACCCTTGAGGGTGATGTTATGGAAAAAACCGGCATGATGCGGGGTGGTTATAGACATGAAGGTTCTGTTAGTTGGGCGATAATGGGCGACGATAAATTCTCTGGCACTCAAGAGGAGCTAATGCGCGAAATTGCTTTGTTGAAATCAAAAATAGAAGAGGGTCAGCGTGAACGTGAGATGTTGGAACAAGAAGTAAATGCTTTGAAGATAGAAAAACAAGTTAATGAGACAAAAGAAAAAGGCTTGTCCAACGATTTACTGGATTTACAAAGAGAAAAAGAAAAAATTGAAGTTGAGATTAATGAAAATAAAATATCGCCTGATGATCAAGATAAGTATTTGAAAGATTTAGAAGCCCGTCGCAAAGGTTTTGAAATGAAACTAGATAAGCTTGATGCTGAAGTGGCCGACATCCGAAAAAAGCTCGATGTTTTCAACTTAGAAGAAGAGAAAAAGAAGGAAGAAGTTTTTGGTTTACAAGCAGAAATGCAGAAATATCAGATAAAGTTGAATGAAGTTAGTAGTGAAGTTAATACTATTAACATTGTCATCGCAAAATTAGAAACAAAGCGAGAAGATTTAGAAAAAGAGGCTATTCAAGAAGTCGGACCTAATTTCAAGTTTACAAAATCAGAGATCGAGGCGTTAAATGTTGACGAATTATGGTTTAATATCAGCAAATTGCGCAGCAGTTTAGAGCAAATAGGGGGCATTGACGAGGAAATCATCAATGAGCACAAAGAAGTTTCTGAGCGCTATGAATTTTTATCAACGCAAGTCAAAGACTTGGAAAAAGCGATTGTTGATTTAGAGAAAGTCGTTGGTGAATTAGATGAACTCATTAATAAACAATTTGATTCATCATTTAAAAAGATTAACAAGGCTTTTGAAAAATATTTTGAAAAAATATTTAATGGCGGAAAGGCTAAACTAGAGCTGGTTCAAAAAGAAAAGCCGGTTAAAGCTGAGACAGAACTCGCTCCAGCGGAAGGAGTAGAAGTGGAAACTGCGGATGAGATCGAAGAGGCTTTGCCGGAAGAAAAATCAAAACTTTTGAATACTGGAATTGATATTATGGTCGCACCGCCCAATAAAAAAATTAATAATATTGCAGTTTTGTCTGGTGGTGAAAGAACCATGACCTCACTCGCGCTTATTTGCGCGATTATTGAAAGTAATCCTTCGCCTTTTATTGTTATGGATGAGGTGGAAGCGGCTTTAGATGAGGCTAACTCGCATAAGTTTGCTGCTATTCTTCAGGAGCTATCATATAAATCACAATTTGTTATCATAACGCACAATCGTGTCACCATGCACGTGGCTGATGTGCTTTATGGAGTGGCCATGGGTGATGACGGTGTCTCTAAAACATTATCACTGAAATTGGCTGAAGCTCAAACAGCTGTTGAGAAATAATTTGTAAAAATAAAATTGTCACCCTGAACTTGCTGAAGGGGACAATTTTTTATATTCTGAAAAGATGCAAAAAGTTTATTACACTTATATCTTAGAATGCCGAAATAAATCCTATTATGTTGGAGTGACAAATAACATTGAGCGAAGGTTCTGGGAGCATTCTTTTGGATTCGGAACGCAATCCTATGTATGGAAGCACCGACCAGTGAAATTAGTATACAGCGAAAATTATTCTGATATTAGAGCGGCTATTAATAGGGAAAAGCAGCTAAAAGGGTGGTGCCGGAAGAAAAAGGAAGCTTTAATAGATCAAAACTATGAAGAATTATATAGACTAGCTAACTTAAATAAATCATTATTACCTCCCGTCAGTCTTCGGTAAACTCAGACTGACAACATCTATGTTTTTTTATTGCTTCCACAATTCCTCAAAATAATCATTATATGACTGCACTAGATGTGGATTTTCGGACACAAAGAAAATTGGTTTTTTCTTGTCAGCCCAATTAGCAATGACCAGTTTATTGGCATAGAGCCACACAACATTGGGATTTCCTACCTTTGAAAGATTATATTTGGTCCGACTCCATGGATACTTAGTGATTTGGTGCCCTTGTACTCCGCGATCAACAATGTTGCGCCACAAAATTCCAGGAGTGTCTTTAGCCTTTTTTTCAATTTGTTTGAATAGTTTTGGATAGAAGTCTATAAAATATCCACGTGCACCAATAAGTCGTAACTCTTTGGCTGCTAAAGCCTCAAACCAAATTTGTTGTAAAGCTTCTGGGCCCTGGAGAGTATAAGTCTCTTGTTGCCAAATATTTTCAAAATAGTTTTTAAAGGAATCAGCAATTACGGCATTATCAAAAGTAATTACTGTTGGATTTTCTTCGTAGAGAATAAATAAAACTTTGTTTTGGAAAATATTTATTTGCATGGGGATTGGGGTGGTATTGATATATTTTTTGACAATGCTGAATTTACTATGTGGATCACCGCATCGGCTGAAGCGTGCCACTAAATTTTTATATGATTCTTGATAACAAAGCATTTTAACCTTAACTTCTTTTTTTATTCTCTTTGTATGGTATTCATCAAAAAAATTACTGAAGCCTTGAGGATAGTCTTGTCCTAATGCACCAAGGACATAGTATTCCTCTCCTGGGTGAAGTTCTTCTAACATTGACTGAAAGGCATCTTGAACCGCTGCTGCTCCAGTTTGAGTGTGAATTCTTTGATCCCAAAAGTAATTAAAATAGTTTCTAAATCCTTCAACTATTTTTTTATCCTTGACGCTTATTGTTATTGAATTTTCTCCCATTAAGCCAATATTTAAAAGGTCACCAACAAAGTCAAACCAAAAAGGAGAGTTGATGTTAAATGGTAAAAATTTGGCTTTACTTAAGGGGAGTGAATTTCTCCAAGCTAATCCCTGTTTGACTATCGGATCAGAAGAAAGTTCGTAAAGTATTTTTTGATTGATTTGTTTTTTTTCTCTTTCTTTATGAAATTTTTTCCAAAATGTTTCTAACTTTGGCTGAGAGGTTAAACTAGTAGCGCCCAAAACATAGAACTCGCTTCCAGCTGGGAAATTTAAAACGCGATTGCGCGCTCGCTTAATTCCTTCAATGCCTTCAAAAAGTTGAATGTCCCCAGATTGGTGGGCAGTTTTTTTATTGAGTTCAGTTACTACTTCTTTGGCTAATTCTTCCTTCTCAATGATATTATCCAAGATAGATTCTGGATTATTGGCATTAAAATGAGCTACGCCTTTAATTTTAATTTGGGTAACCAGTTTTTTATTTACTAGAGATTCCAGGCTTGTATAAACCAAGTTTCGATGTAGGCCTGTTAGCTCAATAAGACGTCCTGCGCGTGTGCGTCCGTTTTCAATTAAAGATAAATAAACGGAAATTTCGTTGGGGGTAAACCCTAGTGTTTGTAGTTTTTCTTTTATCATATATTTTGTGACAACTTTAATGTAATAAATTTAGCAAAATTTGTCAATTCACAGCTACTAATGTCAGCCCATCCGGTTGAATTTTTTGCCTAAAATTGGTCAATATCTCTTGCTTAATCATTCTATTTATGATATTATTTGGGGTCCTGAATAGACGGGACAAGTTCGATCAACCTTGGAGGAAAGCATGAAGCGTATTCTCGTCGCCCTGTTCGTCCTGTCCCTGTGCTCGGTTTCTAGCCTGGCCTACGGCCAGCGCAAGCTCCCCGGCTTCGTCGAGATCCAGTCCGTGACGCCGGATCTGCACACCAACCTGATCCTCGACGGTGGGATGAACTATCATATCACGGAGCAGTGGGGTGCCAAGGCCTTCTTCCTCGAGAAGGGCGGCTGGGCCGAGGCTTACGTTGGGCCGACTTGGACGCCGCTGCCCTACCTGACCCTGTTCGCGGGCGCGGGCGTGAGCCAGAAGAAGGGGCTGTTCGAACTGCGGACAGCCTACAGTGCCAGCTTCTTCTACGAAGGGTTGGGCGTCTCCGCGGCTGTGGAGATGAACAACCCCGCTTACCAGGGCGACTACAAGTCGATCTGGTACGATCTGAACTTGACCTACCAGCCCTTGCCCTGGCTCGTGGTCGGTCTTAAGGATCGGCGACCTGTCGGCTTCGGACCGCAGATCCGGTTCAAATATGACGTGTTCGAGGTCTGGACCTGCTGGGCTCCGGTGAACGCCGAGGATTCGGGCACCGACCTGAAGCGGTTCATCCTGGCCCTTAAGTTCAACCTCTGACCTGTTCTCTCGCCGGCGCACCTTCTCACAGAAGGTGCGCCGGACTTTTTTATACAGAATATTTTTTATGTTTTGTACGAAGTACTACGTTTTCGTCTTTTTTGCTATTTTGAAATATATAAATACTTTGAAACATTGATCTCCCCACCATGGGGGTCTGGGGGTAGAGATGTCTGAACGCTGTTTCCAATACATCAGTACGTATTAGCTGAGACGAAGTGAGTTTCGATACCCCCCAGAAGTTTTTGCTACTTTTTGATTACAAAAAGTAGAGAGAAAGATTTACTCGCTTATCAAAGTGCTCTAATTTCGTTATAATAAGAGCATTAACGAGCAAAAACGTATGGACGAATGGAGTTTGGTGATTTTAACTTTACTGGTTCTTTCTTTGCCTTCATTTAGACAAGTTTTTTTTAGGAAAGTTGAAAAAAAAGAATCAGCAGAGGTTAAAGAACGTTTAGTTTTTTTTGATATTTTGAAAGGCTTGGCCATACTAGCTGTAATTTGGATACACGTTACTTTCTTTTTTAAACACACAGAAGGATTAATCAATAATAATAATTTCATTAACATCGCTAATAATTTAGCACGTTTTGCTATTTCTTTTTTCTTTATTTGCTCGGGAATCCTATTAAATCCGTTAAAAAAGTCGGAATGGAAAAACTTTTACAAAAGAAAAGTTGCCCGAATTTTTGTTCCCTATTTTTTGGTGTCCAGTTTTTTGTTTTTGGCCTATCCGGTTTCATTAAAAGAGTTTTTTTTGCAACTTGTGCGTGGGGAAGCCGCCATTCCTTTTTATTTTGTTATTGTTCTTTTGCAAATGTATCTTTTGTATCCCTTGCTTCAAAAGTGGCGTTATAAAAAGTGGTTTTTATCCGGATCTTTTTTTGTTAGTTTAATTTACTTTGTCTCACCCATACCTGAACAGCCACTTGATTTCCCAATATTTTTACCCTTCTTGTTTTTGTTTTGCTATGGTATGTATTTTCGTGATAGATTTTTGGATTATAAAGCTAACAAAGACGAGCTGTTTATTTGGCTTATGATTATAATGGCGGACATTATTTTAATGGTAGTCGGTCAAGATTATTATTATAACCAACGTTATTTTTATGGACCAGCTTTATTTAATGTTTTATTCTTTTTTAGGACAAGCATTGTAAAGCAACGATGGTTAAGCAAAACATTTTTTGCCTTTGGTAAAAATAGTTTATGGGTATATTTGGTGCATTTTTCTTTGATGTGGGTTTTTTATCCTGTTTTTTATAATTTAGTGAACAATTATTATTTAAGGTTTATTTCCTTTTTCGTTTTTTCGGCCATAATTAGTTATTTGGTGGGCCTGCTATGTTCAAAAGTGTATGAATACGCTGTAAAAAAATTAACAGTACAAAAGCCAGCAAAGTTATGAATTTGAATATTTTCCCGACAGTAACTACTTGTCCTCGATTTTCTTGGCGTTACAAGTTGCAGGAGATCAAAAGACTTGGTTTAAAAGAAGTTTCCGTTTTTCCTACATTCATGTTGCGCCAAGAGCGTGAAAAATTTTACCAGGAGTTTGATAAATCTGGCATAAAATGGGTTCCGCACCTACATGTGCGTGATGATTTTAAATTATGGGAATTTGAATATTTCTGGAAGAAATATAAAACTAGATATTTTAACCACCACGAAAATTTTTATCGCGATGCCTTGCGTTGGCAGCCGTACATGAAGAATCTTTACATTGAGTTTAACTATGATAATATGATGGCGCACAAGACCGATTTAAGCTATACCGCTGGCTTATGTGTAGATTTTTCTCATCTTTGGGCCGCCAAGCAGCGCGGACGTATCGAATTCGAAATACAGGACAAGTATGCCAGTACGCACGGAGTCGGGTGCAACCACTTGAACGGCTATTCTGAAAAGAGACGGTGTGACTTGCATTATGTTTCCGACAAACATCAACTGGATTATTTAAAAGAAATTCCTAAAAAGTTTTTTGGGAAAATTATTTCACTCGAAATGAATAATTCGATAGAAAAACAGTTGGAGTATAAAAGTTATATCGAAAAAATATTAAGATAAAATTATGATTTGGGTCTATTCATTGTTAGCGATTTTAGCAGTAAGCCTTATTTCTTTTTTGGGATTGCTGTTTATGGGTTTGAAAAAAGAAAAGCTGGAGCACTTTTTGCTTTATTTTGTTAGTTTTTCGGTTGGCGCTTTGTTGGCTGAAGTATTTATCCATATTTTGCCAGAATTAGCAGAGTCCGAAAAAATGAATGTGCGTACGGGTTTATTTTTCTTGTTGGGCGTAATAGTATTTTTTGTTGTGGAAAAGTACATCCATTGGCATCATTGTCATAAAGTAGAACATAAACCAGAAAGATTAATTAAGCCTGTAGCAATAACCAATTTATTGGGCGACGCCATGCATAACTTTTTAGATGGACTAATCATCGCATCGAGTTTTATGGTTAGTGTCCCTTTGGGAATCGCTACTTCTTTGGCTGTTTTGTTCCACGAGATACCTCAAGAGATTGGTGATTTCGGTGTTTTGTTATATGCAGGTTTGAGCAAGAAAAAAGCCTTGTTACTAAATTTTGCTTCTGGCGCAGTTGCCCTGTTGGGCGGGCTCGTGGCGCTATTATTAGTTCAAAGTGTGGAAAGTTTTGAGTCCATTGTTTTGGCTATTGCGGGTGGTGGCTTTATTTATATCGCAGGCACGGATTTAATTCCCGAGTTGCATCAAAACAAATGTTCTCGTTGCCATTCTTTTTATCAGTTACTCTTTATGCTTTTAGGAATTGCTGTTATGATGGGATTGTTGTTATTGGAGTAACCTCATTGTCTTGCTGTCTTGCATTAAGTGCGTGATTATTCAGCAGTTCAATAACCATTCGTAAAGCGGAGTCAAGGATTCTGAAACAAGCCGGCTCGCCGATAGGCAGGTTCAGGATGACAAAGAAGAAACATTAAAATAAATAAACAAATTTTTATGTCAGAAGAAACAACATGTTGCCCAGGGCGCAAGTGGGTAAAAATTCTTGCGATTTTGTGCTTAACAGCGATTGTTGTAGTAGCAATTTTAAGAGATCGTATTGTGAGCCAAACAAATTGGACGGTCCAAGTTACTGGTGTTGGTGAAATAAACTATGAACCAGATTATGCAAACTTAGTGTTGGGCGTTTTAATCAGCAACGAAAAGAATCCCACCAAAGCAATCGCAGACATGAATAGTACAACCAAGAAAATAATTGATGCTGTTACAAAGCTCGGTGTGCCTGCGGATAAATTCAAAACAACCAACTTTAATTTGATGCCCCATTACGTTTATTTAGAAAACAAGTCAGAAGTAACTGGCTATGATGCAGAGCAAATGCTAACCATTAAGATTGAGGGTATTGATCAAAATAAAGAATTGTTAGGGAAAGCCATTGAAGCTGCCAGTGCCGTAGGAGCAAATAAAGTTTCGGGGATTGAGTTTAATTCTTCTAGTATAGAAAGCTTAAAGCAAGAGGCCAGAGTCATTGCTTTAAAAGATGCACGGTCTAAAGCAGGGTCTATTGCTAGCGCCGCTGGCGTAAAAATCGGTAAGGTTGTTGGCTGGTGGGAAAATATGATTTATATGGATAATTTGGGTAAGGGTGGATATGCGCCTGAGGCCGCAGCCGTTGATACTTCCGTTCCCAGTGGTCAGCAAAAGGTCAAGATCGAGATGAATGTGAATTATTTGGTTAAATAAGGCCGAATAAAAAAAACTTCTCGCTTTTAGGCGAGAAGTTTTTTTATATGATTGAGATATCAAACTTTTTTAAAGCTCGAGCTAGCTCGAATAAGGGGAGGCCCATAACATTAAGGTAGTCGCCTTCAATCCTTTTAACTATTACTGCCCCCAACCCTTGTATTGCAAAGGCTCCGGCTTTATCAAGCGGTTCATTTGTTTTGATGTAGTTTTCAATTTCTTGATTTGAGAGCTTTTTAATAAACACTTTTGTTTCACACGCTTGCGAGTAGTATCTATTGGTAGCAGTATCAATAATGGTAAATCCGGTAATTACGGAGACGGCTTTACCACTAATTTTTTTGAGCGATAGGCGAGCTTTTTCTATAGTTCCTGGTTTACCGAGGAGCTCATTGTCCAAGGCGATAAAAGTATCCGCGCCAATTATGAGATGATTGGAGAATTTCTTTGTTAGGGCTTCCGCTTTGCCACGTGAAAGATATTTAGCCAAGGCTAATGGTTTCATCTTGAGATTCATATCCTCTTCGTAATTGCTGGCTACAGCTTTAAAGGGTAGCCTCGTCTGCGCTAATATTTGGGTTCTTCGTGGCGAGGTCGAAGCAAGAATTATTTTTCGCATATTAATCGTCAGAAAGAATACGTAGTAAATCTAAAAATAGATTTATAATATCCAAATAAATATTTACTGAGATGTTAATAGCCGCTGACCAGGAATCATTGTGAGCCATTTTTTCTAGCTGGTTAAAATCAAAAAGTAAGTATAAGGTAAAAATAATAACACCCAAATAGGCCTTGATTAGAGAAATTAAACGAGAGCGAAAAAAGATGAGATTAAGTAGCGCCATGATAACTAGAATGATTAGCGCCATGAATAGAAATAGCCCCAAAACTCCAAAATCCCAGTTCGTTAAAAAAACGGTTGTGGCAGCAGCAAAAACAGCAACTGCGGTTCCCATCAGGGCTTGGAAAACAATGTTGTGCCATTCATCTTGATATGGATTGTTTTTCCATTCTTTTTCAAATTCTTCTTGGATATCTTTAGGCGGAAGTTGTCCTTTTTTTAAGACCAGGCCTTTAGCTTTAGCCCACTTGCTGAATTTAAAGCGTTTTCCGTAATATTCAATTGTAGGGCCGATTTCCCAGCCGACTAAGGCCGAGAAGGTGGCGACAAGAATGATGTTTAGTGGATATACATCAGCAAGGATAAGGAGAGCTATTAAATTAATAATTGACGCACCAATTGTTATCCAGGTTTCTTTGGCAGTTTCAAAGGCATGATTCACTTTAGCCATCGAAGCCGTAACTAGGAGCATCCCCCCAACGAGAATAAAAACACGAACAAAAAGCAATGAGAGCATATTATTTCGTTATAATTAAGAAGATGATGTAGACAATGTAAAGGAGCACTAAAACAATACCTTGCCAGCGTTCTAGAATGTGTTTTTTACCAATGAACATGGTTATAAATAGAATTAAACTAGCGAATGCAGTCATTGCCAAATCTAGTTGTGAACTTGGAAGAAAGGGTAGTGGACGAATTAAAGCACTTACTCCTAAAATCCAAAAGATGTTAAAGATATTCGAGCCTACAATGTTGCCAATAGCGATGTCGGCTTCTTTTTTGTAAGCAGCCATAGCGGAGGTAGCTAGCTCGGGAAGTGATGTGCCTACGGCAACTATAGTTAAGCCAATTAACGATTGACTAATATTAAGGAATTCGGCAATTTTTACTGCACCATCAACAATCCATTTGCCTCCAATGGTTAGTCCCACAAGCCCAAGAATTATGAGAACGATTGCTTTGAACAAACCCATTATTTTTTCTGAATTTTTGGGCGGTT
Source organism: uncultured Gammaproteobacteria bacterium (assembly GCA_964565345.1). Lineage (GTDB taxonomy): Bacteria > Patescibacteriota > Patescibacteriia > UBA11705 > JABHMO01 > GWC2-39-14. The sequence continues at coordinate 26,039 of CAZMEQ010000009.1, forward strand.
CTTGCGGCATGTTGCGTGCTATCCCGTAAGTATAATAAAGAAATATAATAAAAAAGGCGATTAGAATTAGGCCGTCAATTCTGGTTAAGCCAGAAAATGAGCCTTTATCAATTATTACGTCATTGGCCATAATACCAAGCACTAAAGCGGCCAGTAAACTAAAAGGAATTTCTTTCCAGACAGTTTCTTTTTTGCTGGTGAGCGGAAAAATAATAGCTGAAATTCCTAGAATCAACAAAATGTTAGCAATATTACTGCCCAAGATATTTCCGATGGCAATTTCGGTGTTTCCATTTATAGACGCAAAAATGTTTACAATGAATTCTGGAGCTGATGTGCCAAAGGCAACAATAGTTAGCCCAATAACAATGCTAGAGATTCTCAGTTTACGTGCTATAGCGGAGGCGCCATCAACAAGGGCATCGGCTCCTTTTATCAAAATTATAAATCCTAGAGCAAATAAGATATAAGTGAGCATAAAGAGCACTCAGAAAAAAATGATTTAAAAAAGCAGTCATTATGACTGGAGCGGAATACGGGAGTCGAACCCGCTTCTTTAGCTTGGGAAGCTAACATAATACCGTTATACTAATTCCGCAATATGATTCAATTCTAGCTGAAATTAATAAAAATTAAAAGCTCCTTAATGACACGTACTTCATTAAGGAGCCTTCATCCTAAGGGCTGACTATCATCAGATAGCTGCACCTTCGTTGGTTTGTCCATAAGCTTTTTTAGCTTTATTAGTTTTTTTAACCGCTCTCGCTTTTTTCTTCTGAACTTGGAAGAAATAAGTGGTGAGCATGGTGCCTACTGAACATCCGGCAGTGTAAAGTGCAATTAGCTGCCAATTGTTAATGTCGTTAACAAAGACATTCAAAATGTAGTACCAAATGAGCACGTTGAAAGATGTAATAACACCGCTTTTAAAGACTTTGGCTTCACTGACTACAGTGGTCCAAGCAGTGACTACAATCATTTCGACAATTCCGATTAAGAATAGCATCATAGGCAATTTTTATGTTAATCTACATAAAACAGCCGACCTTTTGATATTACTGTTTTTTGCTGGGTAGCCAGCGCCATAATTATAGTCTAAAAATCGTCTTTAGTCAATACAAATTGTCTAAATTTAGACAATATTTGCTAATTTAAGCGGTTTAACCTTGTGTGTTATAATGTATTTGTTAAGGATTTAAATAATTAAGCGTCATATATAGTGAATGCTATGAATTCTCGGGAAAAACAATTTCAAGGTTTATTCGAAAAGCATGCTGACGAAATTTTCCGTTTTATCTACTTCCGAGTCTATGATCGTGAGGTGTCCAAAGACTTGGTCCAAGAAACCTTTTTACGAGTTTGGCAGGTTCAAATAAAGCAGCGAGTTTGGAATGAACGTGCCCTCTTGTTTAAGATAGCCCGGAACCTCATTATCGATAGAACTCGGCAAAAGAAGGAAAGTTATTCACTAGATAAGATGGTGGAAGAGGGGGGAGCAGAACCTCTGGATAAGAAAGATTTAGCTATAGATGTTGATGGAAAATTGTTCTTAGAAAAAATAGGGCAATTGCCGGAAACAGAGAAAGAACTTATCGCTTTACGTTATATAAACGAATTTTCTCCACGAGAAATTGCTAAGATGCTCAACCGTAGTGTTGGAGTGGTCTCGGTCCAATTAACCAGAGCCAAAGCCAAGCTTAAAAAAATATATGAAGATTCCCTTTAAAAAAATTAAACAAGATTTTAAAACAACACAGCTTTCTCTGTCGGAAAAAAGTGTTTTATTGAAATCAATTAATTTATATATGACTGAAAATCCAATTGAAAAAATGGTTTTCAGTTTTGATTTGTTATTAACCAAAAACTATATGATTCCAGCAATTATTATTGCTTTGTTAGTTGCCACTTCTGGAGGGACTGTTATGGCGGCCGAAAATTCGTTACCAGGTGATCCTTTGTACGCTGTAAAGCTAAATGTAAACGAGAAGGTTATGTCCGCCTTGGCTGTCTCTGATGATGCCGAAGCTGACGTTCAAGCTAAGTTAGCAGAAAGACGTTTGAATGAATATAACAAGATGTTAGAGAAGAACAAATGGTCCGCTGAGAAAGAACAGCAAATGACAGACCGTTTACAACAGTATCAAGATAAAACACTGGCTCTAATTGAAAGATTACGCGCTGCCGGAAAGAACGAATTAGCTGATGATATTTATGACAGAATGATAGCGCGTGCTAATTCGTTTGAAGAGTTTGTAGAGATGGTTAAAAAGGCTTATGCCGACAAGCCTGATTCAAAATTGGATGAGAAAGTGAAAGAAATGAGAAAGCGCGCCGAAGAACAAGACGAAGATGTTACACCAGAGGGTCTTAAGGTTAGCGCTGAAAAGCATATTCGAAATGCAAAGGATGCGATTGATAATTTGATTGCTGTTTACGATTTGAAGAAAGACAAAATTGATATTAGATTGAAAACATATATCGAAAATTCTTTGGCTGAAGCCAAGGACTATCTGGCTAAGGCAGAGGATAAAGTTATTAAAGAAGAGCAAAAGGATGCCTCAGAGTTAGCCAAAAGAGCTAGGCAGATGGCTATAAAAGCACGCAATTTTGTGAATATGGTAGAAAATGCCGGCGATGAAATCAGCGAAAAAAAGCTAGAAAAACTAGAGGATTTGAAATCGTGGCAAGAGGGTACTATTGTCCGTGTCGAGAACACCATTGCTAAAGCTGAAAGATATTTAGAAAAGGTTCAAGCTGAATTGGTGCTTAGAGAAAAAGATCTGTCAACTGATTTGGTTGCTGAAATTAAAAATAAGATTTCCGAAGCTTCAGCTTTGATTGCTCGAGCTAAGACAGAGTTAGTTGAAAAGAAAATGGAAGCAGCTTATGAATCGGCTAAGGGAGCGTTTGAAAAATTATTAGAGGTTCGATTTAATACCGAAGAAAAAGTAGAAATGGATTGGCGTACTCGTTCTAATAATATAATTACAAAAGCAGAAAACATGTTAACTAAGATTAGAACTGAAGCTAACGAAAAAATGTCTGAATGGAGTCCGGCTTTTACTGAACGGGTTAAATCCCAATTGTTAGAGTCAGAAGATTTATTGGCGAAAGCAAAAGCAGCCTATGCGGAGGAGAAATTTGAGAATGCTGCTGATTGGGGCAAGAGAACCATTGAGAAGTTAATGGAAGTAAAGTTAAGGGAAATTAAAGACAATATTCGCGATTCAGAAAAAAAGATGCTTCCAGCTTATGATGAGACCAAGAAGCAGACAAGAAAAAGGACTGGTAGTGAAGTAGAAGATTAAAAAATAAAAATCCTCCTTCGCCAAAGGCTTCGGAGGATTTTTTTATTCAGCTAATTCTTCTATCGGTTTGCGGAAGTGTTTATTGCGATCATTTTTTGTTAGCCATTTTTTGCGGAGTCGGACAAAGTGCGGTGTAACTTCCAAATATTCATCATCTTGCATGACGCTGAGACCCTTTTCAATTGTTAATTCAACTGGTGGGGTTAAGATGATAGCATCGTCAGCGGCGGCAGCGCGCATGTTAGTTAAGTTTTTACCTTTAATGGGGTTTACCTCCATGTCATTGCCCTTGGTGGTGTTGCCAAGAATCATGCCTTCATAAACATCAATGTTTGGCCCTATATACAATTGGCCTCTGTTTTGTAAATTAGCCAAAGAATAACCCAAAGCTTTACCTGTGGCCATAGAAATCATGGAACCAAATTCAGTTTTATCAATTTCTCCAGCATATGGTTTAAAGCCAATATTGTGACTACATAAAATACCTTCGCCTCGGGTATCGATAATAAATTCACTGCGATAGCCAAGTAAACCACGGACTGGAATCTCAAAGATTAATCGTGAATTACCATTATGGTTTGTGAGTTTTGTCATTATGCCTTTACGTCTAGATATTTTATCAATAATGGTTCCGGTTAAATACTCAGGAATATCAATAGTAATTTCTTCGTATGGTTCTAACTTTTTACCAGCTTCTTCTTTGATAATAACAGTTGGTTGAGACACTTGCATTTCAAAGCCTTCGCGGCGCATATTTTCAAGCAAAATAGCAACATGGAGTTCGCCGCGGCTGCTGACTTTATAATATGTTGTTGGCGCGAAATCAACTTTTAAGCCAACATTAACTTCAAGTTCTTTTTCCAACCTTTCTTTTAGTTGTTTGCTAGTGACATATTTGCCATCGCGACCAGAAAAGGGAGAATCGTTTACCAAAAAATCTAGAGTAATAGTTGGTTCATCAATGTGAATACTAGGTAAGGCGGTTTGGTTTTCTGATTCGCACACAGTATCACCAATATAAATATCTGAAATCCCAGCGATAAGAACAATATCTCCAGCTGAAGCTTCAAGTGTATCTTGTCTTTTTAAACCATGAAAAGTAAAAAGCTTGGTAATTTTGGCGGTACTGACACCAGTTGGTTTTAAAACAGTAACTTTCTGCCCAACCCTTATTTTGCCTTTATAAATTCTGGCGATCGCCATGCGGCCTAAAAAATTATCGTAAGCCAAGTTAAAAGGTTGAGCTTCTAGTGGTTGTTGCAAGGCCGCATCATTAGTTGCGGGTGGCACATATTTAAGAATAGTTTCTAAAACTGGGTTGAGGTCAGTGCCAGGAATTTCAGGGTCGTAAGTTGCTTGGCCTTGGCGAGCAATGGCATAAAGAGTGGGAAAATTTAATTGTGCATCGTTAGCTCCAAGATCTAAAAAGAGTTCATAAATTTCTTCTTTGACTTCTTCAATTCGGGCCGCGGGTTTATCAATTTTGTTTATAACCACAATAGGCTTAAGACCAAGCTCAATTGATTTTTTTAACACGAATTTTGTTTGAGGCATGGGGCCTTCTTGCGCGTCTACCAAAAGAACAACAGAGTCGATTGAGCGTAAAACGCGTTCTACTTCAGAACCAAAATCAGCATGACCGGGAGTATCGATAATGTTAATCTTCGTGTTTTTATAAATAACAGAAGTGTTTTTTGAGTAAATTGTGATGCCACGCTCTTGCTCTAACTTGTTGCTGTCCATGCTTTCGCCGTCTTCACACATGCCGTTTTGTTTCATGAGGGCATCAGTGAGCGAGGTTTTGCCGTGGTCAACGTGAGCAATAATAGCGATGTTGCGTATTTCCATATGTTAGTCGTTGTTTTATCACCTCGCATTTACTGCGGGGTGACAAAAGAATATCAAGAAAGACAAAATTTGTCAATATTTTGCTAATTATAAAGCAAAATTAGGGCTTAAAATTGACACGAGTATTTAATTGTGTTATATTTTGATGTTCGAAAACTCTAACCCAAGGAGGGAAAGATGAAGATCTATTTCGCATCAGATCTTCACCTCCTGGGCAATGAACCTGGAGGTGACGACGCTGTCGCGCAGATGGCGCAGTATCTAGAAGTCGAAGCGAAGGAGGAAGATGTCCTGGTTCTGATCGGAGACCTTGGCCATGGTGATTTGGGGATCATGAACTGCTTGGCACTTTTTGCTGGTTTCCCCGGCAAGAAGGCGGCAGTGCTTGGTAACCATGATCTGTGGTCCAAGGATGAGATCGCGCAAGACCGGTACCGTTTGCTCCAAGAGCGGGTGTTGCCGTCCTGCGGATTCCACTCGCTTGATCTGGAGCCGCTGGTGCACCAGGGCGTGGGGTTCGTGGGCAGTCTGGGCTGGTACGATTACAGCCTTGCTCGCGCCAAGGGCTTCACGCGTAACGAGTTCGCTAGCCTGACCTTCCCGGATGATCCTCGCCACTACTGGGGAGATCGTGACAGAATCCACTGGCTGGGGTTGATGGATGAGGAAGTGGTGGAGTTGCAGTGCGACAAGCTTTATGCCCACCTGCAGCAGTTGCAGGGCGTGAAGCAGATCATCGTGGCCATGCACCATCTCCCGACCAAGAAGCTGTTGCCGGGACCACGCTTCCTGGTGCCGAGGGTTTGGGGCTTTATGAACGCTTTCCTGGGGAGTTCGCTCTTTGGGGAGGTGTTCAGGGAGTTTCGCTCTAAGATCGCCCGCGTCTTCTGTGGCCATGTGCACCACCACATGCATGTGAGTCACAGGGGAGTGAACTACACCAGTCTGGGTGGTGATTATCGGACCAAGGAGCTGTTGATCTATGATCCGGACACGGACGAAGGTCGAGCTCTCTGGTTTGCCTAAGAACCGCCGCCCCGCACACAGCCATGTCTGTTGTGCGGGGTGTTTTTTTTAGCGATTTATGCTAAAATAACTTTGAAAAAAAGTTATGAAAAAAAATATTCAAATAGCTTGGAGTAATTTTATCCGTCGTTTGGAGAGTATAAAGCAACGGCAAGACAGCGTTATAAAATCTTTTTTAATTATGGTCAATGCCAAAAAGATGGATCAAGTTAAACAAAAAATTAACAAGAAATAATATGTCTAATAAGGCGGAACAGCTATCGAAAAATTCGGAGAAAGCTAAAGAGACACCGCGGGCCATAGAACCACCACCATTACCCCAAGAAGCCTTGGTGAAAGGCCAGGAGTTGGTGTCTGAATTAAAAGCGTCGGGACGTCCTCGTTTAGAGCGGATCGCAGCTGAAAAAGGCTTGCCACTTGAGGCGCAAGAGGTTGTTGAAACTGAGGCAAAATTAAAACCATTGGAGGATGAAGCTGATGAAGCAGTAGAAGTATTAGAATCAGATATTTTAGAAAACGACGAAGGAGTAGTTGATTTGGAAGAAGGCGATTACGTAATAGTTGGTGATATTGATTTGAAACCAACCAGAAGAACGCCAGTTCCGCCGCCTATTCCCGAAGATGCAAGACGCAGTCAAACAGTTAAAAGTATTCCATCACTTAAAGAAAAGCCAGAAGAGATTCAAGACCGCCTTAAGCACGAGAAAGCCGAAAGTATTTGGAAACAGCTCATGGACATTTATAAATTAGCTAAGGAGGCACGCGAAGATGATGAGGTAAAGCTATCTGATATAAAACTGGCTTTGATTGATGTTATGCATGAAATGTATCAATTCTCTTTTAAGTTTGTTAAGCCAGTTGGTGGTGAGGTTGATGAAGAAGCTGAAAATTTATTGAATATTCGTTTGAAGGTTTTGACAAAAATGAAGACTAAGGTTGAAGCAAAAGTGGCAGGAGCTTTTGAAGAGATTTTTCAGGAATTTGGCGATATAATCGATGAACATTTAGTGGCAGAGTATATAGCCGAAAAAAGGAAGAAAAATGAGTCTGTCAGTGTTGAAGATGCGACTATGGTTGTTTATCATAGAACGCCAGAAGAAATGGAGAGAATTAAAGAAAATAACAGAAAGGCTACGGCTGGAATGATTTTAGATTTAGCGCAGGAAAATGAGATTACCACTAATACTGTCGAAAAGTTGCACGCGGCAAATAATAAAGGGATAGTCCCAAGGGAAGTGTCAAAGCTACGAAGCAAAACTGGTGTGAACGTAAGTTTTTTTAAACGATTTGGAACACTTTCTGAACATGTAGAAGAGGCTATGGCAGATTTAATGGTACGTGCTAATAAGCTTATAGCAGCAGAACGGCAAGGCATGTCTAATCTCCGCTATGGGATTGAGGCGGCTAAATTACATAATGATTTATTGGACATTCATCCGTTCGCTGATCGAAATGGAAGTACTTCGTTATTGTTTCTAGAGACATTAATGGCTAGGCGTGGATATGTTCCAGACACAAAAAGACAAAAGTCCTATTACAAAAATTTGAATGCTATTTTGGGCGGGAATATGATTGCGGTTGGTGTCGTTGGATACCAGCAGGTTGTAATTGCTCAAAAATTTGGTTATTATGAGATACCTAGGATCGTGGCCAGCCCGGAACTTAAAAAAAGGTACGAAGAAATTACCAGCGGTAGAAAATTAGCAATGAAGAAAGAAAGCATGGCCTACCGCCAAGCAATGGCCAAAGCTAATAATTCCAAGCGCGCCAAAGGAGAGAATGGTCCTTTAATAAATAAATCTAATGATAATTTAGATCAGAAAGCAGCATGAAAAAATAAATAATTTTTATAATATGCATGAAAAACCAAGTGATATGATTAATTTAGAACTTGCTCGACAAAATTTTAAAAAATGGAACGACTCGCTACAAACAAAAGATCCTAAAGCAGTCGCTGCGCTATACAGCGAAGACAATACTTTTTTACCGACTTTAAATGGTGAATTTAAACAGGGGCAAGAAGCAGCAGAGGGATATTTTGAACATTTTTTGCAAAAGGACCCAAGCGGAGAAATTGTTCAAGATGCTTGCCAGGCATTAGGACCTGATTCTTACATTCATTCTGGTTTATACAATTTTATGGTTGGCCCGGCTGATGATTGAAAGGTTGTAGAAGCGCGTTTTACCTATATATGGCAGCAGGATTCAGCCGGCAATTGGAAAATTTTGCATCACCATTCATCAGTAAAACCCCAGTAATCAAATTAAAAAAGTAGCCGGCAGGCTACTTTTTGAGTCTTTCAAAATTGTTCAAAATAGCATATAATAAGACCATTAAAGCATACTTATATGTTGCTACTGCCAAAGAAGATTACCCCGCAGAGTCAGGTTAATTTAGTTCATACTTCCTCGCCGGTGTCTAAGAGTGATATGGCCTATTTTAAAAAACTTTTAGGGTACTTAGCCAAAGAATTCCCTAATTTTAAAGTTTTTGATGTTGAGCAAACTATTCTTGATTTGCGTTATTTGGCGGCCTCGGAAAATGAACGTTTGAAACAATTTAAAAAAGCTTTGAAAGCTGTTGATTGGTTAGCTCCTGTTTATGGGGGGACCGGTTGTGCAGATATTATTAGATATTTAAAAGACGATGACCTTTTTTTATTGCGAAAAAATAGACCTGTTGTAAATGGTTTTAGCGATACGACATTTTTGTTAAATTATCTTTATTTTAAGTTACGTTTGTTGTCATTCCACTATTCAAATGCGTGTGGCTTGTTTGTTAAAAATAATATTAACCAGTTTTTAAAAATAATTTCTGGAGAAATCCAAAGTTATAGTTATGAGCGGCGAGGGTATAAGTGGTTACATCCAAATGATGGCGCTAAAGAAAAAATTGAGGGCATTGCTATTGGCGGTAATTTAACAACGTTTAGGGATCTTTTAGACATTTGTGACATACGACCTCGATCTTGGGAAGATTACATTTTATTTATTGAGGATACCGATATTGATATGGAAGATTTGCACCGAATTATTATTGCACTTGATGAACGAAATATATTTATGCATATTAAGGCCATTGTTTTAGGGGCTATGGACGAAAAATCATTTAGTCGAACATGGAGTAGCCTGAATTTTATGCACAATAAAAAAGGTGCACCGGTTGATCACGTTTTTGAATATTTAATTAGTGATGTCATCGAAGAAAGAATTGAAGATCGTGATCCGCTCTATATATTAAAAGTGGATAATTTTGGTCATGGGATTGATAAAGATCAAATGATTTTGCCAATTGGTGCTAAAACAACGATTTATCCTAATGGGAAGATAGAATTTACAGGGCCATTTGTGGAATAAAATCGAGCTATACGAAAAACGCACCGCTTTTGCGGGGCGTTTTTCGTATAAGTAATATAGCAGTTAAAGATTGTTTTTCAGCAGTTGTTCTTTGAGTTTTTCTAGTTCCTCAAATTTATAAGACTTAATGCCAAGCTTGTTCGCGACTTCCACATTTTTAGCCGAGTCATCAAAGTAGAGACATTCATGTGCTCTTAAATTATTTTCAGTCAGAATTAATTGATAGGCCCGCTCATCTGGTTTTACAAAGCCAGTTTGCCAGGAATAATAGACTTTTTCAGGTAGTGTTTTCAAAAAAGAAAATGTTTCCTCGTAATATTTTGTGCGTTCTCGTAGATTATTAGACAAAATAAATATTTTTAGACCTTCATCTTTTAACTTTTGGGCAATCGCAAGCATTTCTGGTATGTCGGTTTCAGCTTTAAACCAATAATCATAGAATTCTTGTTCAGATAAAGTTAAATTCCACTCAGCAAAATATGGTTGCCAGTAAGAATATAGTCCGTTAGCGTTGGGCTGGCGAACTTCAGCCATAATTTCCTTTAACGCTGGCAGGAATTTTTCAGCTGGTATATTAAAATCTTTTGCAAAGCGTTCGCTTAACATTTTGCTTTGGATAAAGACGCCATTTAGATCAAAAATAACAGCTTTAATCATGTGAATAATTATGGTAAGATATATTAAATAGTATAGTAAATAATAATTATTAAATCTATGGGAGAACCAGGTATTGGGGATTTGCCAGTGTCAACAGCATCTGGTGCAGCACCGGTAGAATCAGCAACGGGCTTAAAAGGCCAATTAGATGAGGGGGTAGAAAAAGGCGCAGAAGGAGACTCAGATAGCAAAGCTGAAAAAGGTGCCGAGGAAGACCTGGAGGGAAATAAAGAGCAGACAGGTGAAGAAAAAGCTTTGGTTGAATATGAAGAAGCGGCGGATCAATTGCAAGATATTACCAGGCTGGTCGATGCTCAGATGCGGGACATTGAAGGGACAAAGGCTAGACTAGCGGAACTTCGGGCGCAAATGGGTGTCGATAATGCAGATGATTCCGCTGTTGCTAAAAGAGAGGCCGAAGTAACCGCTGTTCAACAGAAAGCAGAACAGCTTGCGTTGGCAATGGCGTCTTTAGAGGGCAGGGCTTTGGGTCTACCTGAAGGTCGAGTTGAGGACGAGGAGGAAGAAACAGAGGAGATAATAAAGCAAGCTAAGAGGTTAGAACAACAATCTCGTGGCGTTTTGGAGGGTGGTGATGAGGCAGCCGCAGAAGCTCAAAAAGATTGGCGTAAGCAGGCAGTAGAAGCTTTTATTGAAGAGGCCTCGGCAGATGTAATGCAACATTTCTCTAGTTATATCTCTGATTGTGAAAATAACGAACAAGCGCAAAAATACATCCCACAGAAAATAACTTCTTGGATTAGGTTGGCAGCTGAGAGATATATTGAGGAGGGAGGAGAACCAGATTATGGTTTTAAAGCAACGATTAAGACACAAAAAATTGATTCAGCTGGTGGCCAAGAAAAATCCTTTGTGGTTGGCTTCGAAATAGAGTTATATAGTGAAGAGGCTGAGCAAAAAGTTAGACAAGATGATCAAAAAGACGAAGATGGAATGATTGAAGATAAAGATCAAGGTAATTTAGAAGCAGCAGAGAAACAAGGCAAACTAGAGGAAGAAGAACAAAAATAAAGTTAAAAATAAAGAGCAGCCGATAAGAGCTGTTCTTTTTTTATTTTCTCTTGCAGAGTAGATTAATTAATCCTTTAATCCAAAGCATATTCACTTTGATAGCTTTATCAATTGGTGTGGCTCCGGTAGTTTCTGTTGTTACGCTATGTTTTACCCCCAGTCTATAGATTAGATCAGTTAAACATCCATCGTGCCGGTCAATGAATCCGAGGTCGTCGCTTAGCATGGCCTCTTCTGGCTTCACAACTCTTCTACTGGCTTCTTTTTGAGAAATATTATAGCCTGCGCCAATCCACATATTTGATAATACGGGGACGATTTTTTTTATTTTATTTATGATAGGAGCATATATTTTATTTTTACCAAAGGCATAATGGTAGGCGCCAGTTCTTATCTTTGGTGTTAGGAAGTCTTGATGAAGATCGAGGCAAGCAACAATATTTTTTTGTAAATCTTTTTTGAGAAGAAAGTGCAGAAGTTTGGTTTCTGCTGGAATGTTTATGTTGAGCCGCTTGTCAGAAGACCAGTACCATTTCTGGTATGATTTTTTATCTTTCAAGTCATCAGTGATAGTGCCATCAGATAATTTGTAACGAATAAAATCATTATTACCGGCCGCACCGCGATCTTTATCGATGTTATAACGTTGGCCTTTTTCAAAGCCAGAAGGATTACGTAAGGGGTAGCAAATAAACTTAAAACCACTTTGATGAATTTGATTTATGATCTCTGATAAATGGTTAAGAATTGTTAGGGGACCGGATATCTCTTCGCCATGAACTCCAGCGGTCAACAGGACAACTTTGTCCTTTTTATTAATTACAGCTGACTGCAATCGAGGAAAAAGATAAGCACCTTTTTTATATTGGAGATTGTAGGCGCAAAAGCGCACATTTGGGATAGTGGGCAATTTTTTTATTATTGCTTTGATGTACTGTTTGTGAGTCATGGGTATAATTTAGTTTTATTAATTATAACATAGTTTGTAATTAGCATCATTTTGGATTGACAAAAATGGCCTAATTTGCTATTCTTTTAGGTCGTACACAACTCGACATAAACTGGGAGGCTACCATGTCCACGGCAATCTTGTTCTGGTTCCAGATCATGATGGCCTGGGTCTACATGGTCCCCCAGGTTATCAATTTGATCTCTGGCAAAACGGCTGGACTGACCCTGGCCATGTGGGTCATCTTTATCGGCTACCTCATGATCAGCCTGTCCTTGGCTGTCTTGGCTTGGAAGGAGAAGAAGGAGAAGATTCGACTCTACACGGTGATCATCTTTGCCCAGTGGACGATCTTCATCCTGGCGCTCTTCTTCCTTGCTGTCAGCTCGGTGCGCTGGAACCCCGGCGACACGGTTGTCTGCATTCTCGTCTTGGGCCTTTCGATGGTGACCCTCCTCGTAACGAGGAACATCAAGGATCCCATGACACGGGGCTGGCTGGCCGTCTGGTGCAAAGGGATTCCGCAACTCTGGATGGCCTACTTCATGTGGCAAGCCGGGAGCGCGGATTGGCTGCCGGGCCTTTCCCTCCTGGCGACCGACGCCACTTGCGTTCCGCGACTGATCCAGGTGTATCTACAGGGCAGGCGTGGTGGGTGGGACCGAGCCACCAAGGGCCTGTTCCTGGGCGAGTTCGCGAACGTCGCTTCCTGGGCGGTGGTCAACATCGTCTGGTTGGGACTGAACTACTTCTGACCTAGGGGTCGGCGGACATCCGCCGGCCCCTATTTAATTGACGTGGAGTTTATGATTCTATATGTTTAATTTATATGAAAGCAAAAACTAGTGTTTACGAATCGGCGGAGGGCTATGATTTAGCTGCCTCTAATTATGATAAAAAAGAAGCTTACTTGAATAGTTTTGAAAAAGATTGTTGGGATTATGTTTTAACAGATATAGCAGGCAAAGAGGCGTTAGATGTTGGTGCTGGGACAGGGCGTCTTTCCGTAACCTTGTTACGTCGCGGGGCTAAAGTTACAGCGTTAGACGTTTCTCTTAAAATGCTCGAGAAACTACACAAGAAAAACCCGCTTATAAAAATAGTTGAAGGAGATGCTGAAAGTTTGCCATTTGAAGATGAGAGTTTCGATTTGGTAACAGCAGCTTTTGTTGTTGTTCATTTAAAGACGCCAGAAACATTTTTTAAAGAAGCAGAAAGGGTTTTACGTCCTGGTGGAGAGTTAATTATTACTAATATTAACCAAAAAGAAGCACCATCAGTAAAGACCGCTTTAGGTCAGATTAAGATTAAGTCTTATTATCATAGACCAGAACAGATAATTCAATTGATAGAAGAAGCAGGGTTGTCTCTTGTGGAGGAAAAAATAATTAAGGAAAAAGAACTTTGGATCAATCAGATAGTAAAAGCAAAAAAGTAAAAATTTTAATAAAAAAGTACCGTTATACAAGCGGTGCTTTTAGGTTCTGTTTTAAGAGAATAAGGTTGGATGGAATTCCGTGGTGATGTTCACTCGCCTCTAATGCGGAGGTAACGGATTCAAGAAACAATCTTTTCAAGTTTTAATATAAAGGCTTTCATTTCTTTTATAAGCGGTTTTGCCTTTTGCCTTGCTGTTTTTGTATTTAAGTTGTCGTAAAAGCTAATTTGGAAATTGATTTGGTCTATAATTGTTTTGCCGACGCCTAATCCCTTGGAAAATCTTTTATCAAAATCAGCCGAGCTAAAATCCCAGGTTTCTCCTTTTATTTTTCCAGGATCATAATCAGGTAGGTGTGATTTTGAGGTAAAAGCTCTCATGATACCTATATTGCCTAAAGCGTCTAGCATGTCAGCGTCACGCAAAAGGGCTAACAGAGCGCCAGCTTTCTTTTCTTTTGTGTTATGGTTTTTTATAGCGTAACAAATTTCGTTGATGACTTGTGGCTCAAACAGTTTATTCTTCGTCAAAAAATGTTTTGCTAATTTGGAACCGACACGGCCATGATTTTTCGCTTTTCGTACTCTGGGGAGTCCAATGTCATGTAGAAGAGCAGCGGCTTCTGCAGCTTTTATATTTGGATATTTTTCCTTTTCAGCAAGCAGGAGAATGTTTTTTCTCACCCTGTCTACGTGCTTAAAGTCGTGTGCCGTTTTTGTCAGCATTTGTTTGGTGTATGTTTCAATTAACTTTATTTTGTTCATATGTATTAATTATAGCATAGTTTGGACGCTCTTCTGGGGCACAAACAAAAAACAGCTAAAATTAGCTGTGCTTTGTTGGCTCGCCATTCGTAGCCTGAAGGGCGAAGAATGGAGCTCCGTGGTGTGGGAGGTTAGAACGAGTTTTTTCGTTAGTAGGGAAGATAGATAAACAGAAGTAAAGCCCTAAATCGTTTCCTATACTTTTTAGCGTATTATTATTTGTGGAAGATGATATTTATTTAAGAGCTCCCTTGGTGCTTTTCAATTATAAAAATATAGCTTTTCAGCTTCTGCTTTTTAGGATAAAGTATTAGTGTGGTTTATAATAAATAATTGTAAATTTATGTTTTCAGAACCAAAAATGGGGCCAAGCGACAGTTCATTCGTTCCAGTAGATCGTATGGCGCCGGAGGTTAAAGAAGCTCTTGATGCTGCTCCTGTTTTTAAAAAACAAGGCAGTGTTCGTGCTCGCCAGGCAGAAGCTGGAGAGGTTGTTGTTACAATGTTAAAAAATGGTCAGGAAGAAACACGAAACGCAGCCAATGAGGGTGATTTCATCGTTACTAATCCTGATGGAGAGGAATATATAGTCCCAGGGAAAAAGTTTAATGCACGCTATGAGGTTGGAGCTGAAGACGGCGTTTACTTGGCAAAAGGTTTTGTTCGTGCAGCTACAAATCCATTTGGTAAACCTATCGAAATAATGGCATCATGGGGCGAGGCACAAAGAGGCGATGAAAGATGTTTATTTGCTGATGTTTGTGATGAGAAGGGAAATAGAGACGGTTCACCATATATTATTGCGGCAGATGAATTTGCTAGAACATATAAACAGGTTGAAGATTAATTTTCTTAGATAATCAGGTAAGATGTTTAATAAAAAGGGGCAACAAAAGGGTGTCTCACTAAGGGATTTTATTCCTTGGAAAAATATTGGCATAGTTG
>CAZMEQ010000010.1:0-34548 GCA_964565345.1 uncultured Gammaproteobacteria bacterium
GGCAATATTTATGAGTCAATGTGGTTTTTCTTTGTCAATGGCGGATGGGTTTTATTTTTGATTGTTTTTTTGTATGGGGCCTGGTTAATGTTTGTTTATACAAGAGTTCAAAAATATTCAGCAAAGCAAACTTTTGTTTTTTTAGCCGTAGATGTACCTAAAAATAATTTACAGACGCCGCGTGCCATGGAAAATGTGTTTTCAATTTTGGCTGGTGCACATTCGCCGTTAGAATGGGGTGAAAAGAAATTTGAAGGTAAATACCAATTGGGTTTTAGTTTTGAGATAGTCAGTATCGATGGGTTTGTACAATTTGTTATTATGACGCCCACTGGTTTTAGAAATTTGGTTGAAGCCGCTCTTTACTCTCAATATCCGGATATAGAAATAACTGAGGTAGAAGATTATACCAAAGATGTCAATGTTGTTTTCCCTAGTGAAGAATTTAATCTTTGGGGTGCTGATTTGGTGCCAGTAAATAAACATTATTATCCAATTCGTAGTTATACAGAGTTCCAAGAAGAGTTTGATAAAGAAATGACTTTTAAAGATCCCATGGCCGGATTTTTGGAAATTATGAACAAAATTGGTCCTGGAGAACAGATTTGGTTTCAAATTATTGTTGTTCCGGCCGATAATGATTGGATGCACGAGGGCAAACGGGCCATTGGTAAAATTATGGGCATCCCAGAAAAGGTTACTGAGACTGCGATTGATAAGATATTAAACGTCCCATTAAAAACATTGTCGATTGCTTCGGAGCAACTTTTAGGTAGCCCGCCTAAGGAAGAAAAATCAAAAGACAAATTCGATATAAACAGGTTAACGCCAATCCAAAAAAACGAAGTTGAGGCAATTACCAGAAAAATCGATAAGGTTTGTTTTAATTGTAAGGCGCGTTACGTTTACTTTGGACGTAAAGAGGTATTTAAAAAAGGTTTGGCAGTGTCAGGTATTATGGGAGCTGTTAAACAATTTACAAGTACGGGTTTAAATGCTTTAAAACCGGGCAAAAATAAGACACAAGCGCGTTTGTTGTTTGCTGAATATAAATTAGCACGACTACAAAATCAAATGTTGGCGGCTTATAAGGGACGTAACGCCGATACCACTATTGGGACATATATACTGAGTACAGAAGAATTGGCAACACTGTGGCATTTCCCATATATTTGGGTTAAGGCTCCATTGGTCAAGAGAATAGAAGCCAAGCGAAGTAGTGCACCTATTGGGTTGCCTATTGATATGGGCAAACCGGCTGCACGTGAAGATTTACCAGAAGTTCCAGCGGAAACAACATCTGTCACAGAGCCTGTGGTAGATTACGATAATAACTTTTTTGAAGAACGCTTTGCTGTTGATAAAACCGGTGTTAAGGATAAGGCTCGCAAAGAAGAAGTTCTAGATGATTTGAAGGATCGTAAAGTCAGTTTTAAAGTGGATTATGAAGAAGATAGTATTGTTATTCCAGAAATGCTTATAAAACAAAAGGAAAATGGTGTAAATAAAGAACCTGTTCTAGAAGAAAAAAAAGAAATTCTGTCTGAGCCTGTTAACCCAGTTGAAAATGTAATCCAGGACAAAACTGCGGAACCTAAATCGCAGTCAACACGTAGTAATAATCCACCGCCTAATTTACCTGTTGGCTAATGATATATATGCCTAAAAAACAGCAAGAAGTAACCGTTTTTGCCGAAACAAATTTCCGAAATCAGCGGATTCGTTTTGGTATTAAGCAAGATGATAGACGTAGACACATGTATATAATTGGGAAAACAGGTATGGGTAAATCTGTCTTACTCGAAAATTTAGTTTATGCTGATATCATCGCCGGTCATGGCGTGTGCTATATTGATCCCCATGGAGACACCGCCGAAAAAATTATTGATTGTATTCCCAGCCATAGAATAAATGATGTGGTTTATATTAATCCAGCTGACATGGAATATCCGATTGCTTTTAACGTTCTTGAAAAAGTTCCGACACGTTATCGTCATTTGGTGGCCTCAGGTCTGATTGGTGTTTTTAAAAAGATTTGGGCTGATAGTTGGGGGCCTCGTTTGGAATATTTGTTGCGTAATACTATCCTTGCCCTATTAGATTATCCCGATAGTACGTTACTGGGCGTAAATCGTCTTTTGGTTGATAATGAATATCGAAAAAAAGTTATTGCTAAAGTTCAAGACCCTGTAGTTAAGGCTTTTTGGGTCGATGAATTCTCAAAATATAATCAGGCCTTTTTGGTTGAAGCGATTGCGCCTATTCAAAATAAAGTCGGTCAATTTTTATCAACTTCGCTCATTAGAAATATTGTTGGTCAAGTTTCATCGAGTATTAATTTGCGCGAACTCATGGATCAGCGCAAAATTATTATTTTGAATTTATCAAAAGGCCGTATTGGTGAAGATGCTTCTAGCTTACTTGGTAATATGATGGTTACCAAAATTCAGTTAGCGGCTATGAGCCGAGTTGATATCCCAGAAGATGAACGTAATGATTTTTATCTTTATGTTGACGAATTCCAAAATTTTGCCACTGAGTCTTTTGCAAACATTTTGTCTGAAGCCAGAAAATATCATTTAAATTTAACTATTGCGCACCAATACATTGAACAGTTGGGGGAGGTAGTTAAGCCAGCTGTATTCGGTAACGTTGGAACTATTGTTTGTTTTCGTGTTGGAGCTGAGGACGCTGAATTTCTAGAAAAGGAATTTACTCCGACTTTTGTGATTGATGATTTAGTCAATTTACCCAAATATAATGTTTATCTCAAATTGATGATAGATGGAGTAGCGTCTGAACCTTTTAGCGCCACAACATTACCGCCGATTACAGTCGCCACTCATTCCACCGAAAAGGTTATTCGTGTTACCCGTGAACGATATTCTCAGCCTATTGATGAGGTTGAAGATAAAATAGCGCGTTGGAGTGGCGTTGAGACTGAGGCTATGGTAGAAAAACTAGAACGTGAATTAATATTAAAGCAAATTCAAACTGCCGCTGATAGAAAGGTTGATTTTATAGCACGTTTTAATAATGTGGGAGAAGAAATTACCGAAGATGTAAAAAAATTAGAAGAGATAGTTGAAAAAAAGGAGAAAGTTAAAGCTGTTGAGGTTGAGGAAAAAGAGAAGGCCGAGAAAAAGGATGAAATTGTCAATATTGTTACTTGTGATCGTTGCGGACAAAAGACAAAAATTAATTTCAATCCTAACCCTGATAAACCTTTATTTTGTAAGGAGTGCTTAAAGGAGTTTCGACGCGAACAAGCCGCTGAAGAAAATGCGAAAAAGGGTGGCGGTAGTGGGGGGTCTGGATCTGGGCGAGAGGATAGACGTCGTGATCGTAGAGACAAATAATTATGCTTATTAGATTACAAAAATTTTTGGCCGATGCTGGGATTGCTTCGCGTAGACGTGCGGAGCAGTTTATTTTAGATGGTCGCGTAAAAGTTAATGATAAGGTAGTTACTATATTAGGAACCAAAGTTGATACACAAAAAGATAAAGTTGCTTTTGACGGTCGTCCGCTTAAAGAAAATAACGAAAAAATTACTTTGATGTTACATAAACCAGTTGGCTATGTTTGCACCACACGTCACTTTAAGGACGAAAAGAATGTTATGTCCCTTGTTGAGGCCAAAACACGTGTTTATCCTGTAGGTAGATTAGACAAAGATTCTTCTGGTTTATTGATTCTTACTAATGATGGCGAATTAGCCGAAAAGCTAATGCATCCAAGATATCGCAAAGAAAAAGAATATTACGTGACTGTTAATCGTGAAATTCCTTTGGAATTTGAGCGAGCAGTAAAAACTGGTATTAAATTGGAAGAGGGAACCACTTTGCCGGCGCTCATAGAACTAGATTCTCCGCGCAGTTTTTATATCGTTTTACGCCAAGGTCTGAAACGACAGATACGTCTGATGTGTCAGGCTTTTGAATTAAGAGTTAAGATCTTGAAACGAATTAGGATAAATCAGTTGGAGCTTGGCAGTTTAGGGGTAGGGGATGCTCGGACATTGACTGCCAACGAAGTAAAAAAATTACTCAAATAAGTATTGCATGGAGGGACAAAAACAAAAATTATCACTAGGCAATCTTAAGTTTGTCTTTAAAAGTATTTACGACTTAATTCGACAGTATCGAATGTATTTTATTGTTGCCTTTGGGGCCATAGTTGCCATTCAATTATTCGATCTTGCGGCCAGTTATGCTTTTAAAGAAATTATCGACTCTCTAATTGGTTCGGCTGGATCAGTTACAAAAACAGTTATTGTGTGGGCCGGTCTTTGGGCTTTGTTTTATTTTGCTATTAGCGGACTCGAATATTTTAATTCCCGCTGGATTGTTAAAGTCGAGATAAAAATCGGCCATTATTTATCTTTAAAGGTTTATCAAAAGTTAATTGGATTATCCCTGGGATATCATGAAAAAGAAAACACTGGAGCAAAATTAACCAAGATTGATAATGGTTGCGAAAGCGTCCGGCGGATTATGGATCGGATTATGTGGGATTTTACACCGACCATGTTAAAGGTTATTTTTTCTTTTATTTTTTTAATGTTTATTGATTGGCGCATTGCACTTACTTTTTTGATAATCATCCCAGTTTTCTTTTGGCTAACCTTAAAAATGAATTCTTCGGTTTATTGTTTGCGCAAGAAGATTAGACATAATACCGAAAAGGTTTATGGCAAGTTTGGTCAAGCTATTTATAATGTCAAGACAGTTCAGGCCTATGTTCAAGAAAAGAGGGAAATACAGGAAGCAAAAACGGGCGTTTGGAAAATAATAAAAACTCAGTTTAGGTATATTCGTATTCTTTTTTCATATAACTTTTGGCGTTTTAACATAGTAGGTGTAGGTATCTCTCTGGTAATCGGTTTAGGACTTTATTTAGTGTCTTTACAGCAAATTTCAACTGGTGAGTTAGTTCTATTTATCAACATATCGTTTTCATCATATTTTCAGCTTTACTCTTTAACACGTATTTTTGATGATATCATGGAGGCTAAGGTCGGCGTGGAAAGAATTTTGAAGGTGTTAAATAGTGATGCCGAAATCCCTAAAAATCCAGAGGCTAAGAAGATTGAATTAAGAGGCGGAATTGAATTCAAAAATGTTTATTTTGATTATGATGCTGATGAAAAGGTTCTGAAAAATATAAATTTAAATATAAAGCCAGGTGAGATTGTAGCTTTAGTTGGTCATTCTGG
The DNA here is from genome assembly GCA_964565345.1 of uncultured Gammaproteobacteria bacterium. GTDB lineage: Bacteria > Patescibacteriota > Patescibacteriia > UBA11705 > JABHMO01 > GWC2-39-14. The sequence continues at coordinate 5,219 of CAZMEQ010000010.1, forward strand.
GGGTGGAAAAACAACTTTAGCCAAGCTTTTATACCGCTATTTTGACGTTAAGAAGGGCCATATTAAAATTGATGGAATAGATATTCGTGATTTGGACTTGGACACATATAGGGCTCAGTTAGGCATCGTTAGTCAGGATATTGATATTTTTAATGATACAGTTCGAGCCAATATCGCTTATGGCGAGCCGCGTGCGTCTTTTTCTAAAATTATCGAATCCGCAAAAATGGCGAATGCGCATGAATTTATCGAAAAATTTAAGAAAAAATATAATACAGTTGTTGGCGAACGAGGTATTAAGTTGTCCGGTGGGCAACGCCAGCGCGTAGGTATCGCGCGTGCCTTGCTTACTGAACCTAAGATTCTTATTTTTGATGAAGCAACGAGTTCCCTTGATGCTGAGTCAGAAAAATTAATTCAAGAGGCCATTAAACGTGTGATTAAGAAGAGGACAACCATAATTATTGCCCACCGACTTTCCACGGTTAAAAATGCAGACCGTATTGTAGTCTTGGACAAGGGCAAGATAGTCGAGGTTGGGACACATGAACAGTTAATCAAGATGAAGGGCGCCTATGCCAAGTTGGTTAAGCTCCAAATTAGTGGTTATCTAACCTAAAAAATCTGCAAATTTGCAGAATTTTTTGAATATAATTAAATTTGCTATAATAAGGGTATATGAAAATAAAATTTTGTGGAGCGGCCCAAAACGTGACCGGCTCACGTCATTTAGTTGAAATAAACGGTTTAAAAATACTGCTTGATTGTGGCATGTTCCAGGGGGGGCCGAGCGAAGTGATACGTCAATTCAATGAAAACTTCTTGTTTAAGCCGAGTGAAGTTGACGTTGTAATATTATCCCATGCGCACGTTGATCATGTAGGCATGTTGCCGCGTATGGTCAAACAAGGCTTCAAAGGGAAAATTTATTGTACAGCTGTTACAAAAGATATTTCCGATGTTTTGTTGCGCGATTCAGCCCATATTCAGAGACAAGACTTTGAATATAACAAAAAACATAAGCGCGTTAAGCCAGAACCGTTATATACCGAAGAGGATGCGTTGGAGGCAATATCTTTAATAGAAACATACAACTACCGTCAAAAGTTTCGTTTAGGCGAAGGGATTTGGGTCACCTTTTATGATGCTGGGCACGTTATGGGTTCAGCTATAGTTGTAATCGATTATAAAGAACCAGGTCAGGATCAACGTCGATTAGTTTTTACTGGCGATTTGGGTCGTAAATATCTCCCACTTTTAAATGATCCCTACCAAGTTGATCATGCTCATTCATTAATTATTGAAAGCACTTATGCCAGCCATCTTCATGATTCTTTTGAAAATGTCCACGAAGAATTATGTTGGGCAGTTAATGATGTGGTAAAGCGAGGTGGAAAAATTATAGTGCCTGGCTTTTCCTTTGAAAGAACCCAGGAAATTGTTTATGTCTTGCATCAGCTATACAATCAAGGGAGAATCCCACGTATCCCTATCTTTGTGGATAGCCCCTTGTCAGTAGAAATTTCCACTATTTTTGATAAATATCATAAATATTATGATAAGGAAGCCTTTCGTGAATTTGTAGCTAATAAAGAAAACCCTCTTTATTTTGATGAGGTGCGTTATTGCCAAACAGTCGAAGAGTCTAAGGCAATCAATAACTTTAAGGGCTCATGTTTTATAATTTCAGCCTCTGGCATGTGCGAAGCGGGGCGCATAAAACATCATTTAAAAAATAATATTAGCGACCCTAAAAATTTGATTCTGGTGGTTGGCTTTATGGCCAAGGGAACAAGAGGTCGTGATATCGTTGAGGGTAAGCCTAAAATTGACATTTTTGGTGAAGAAATCCCTCTGCGCGCGGATGTTGTTGTCTTAAACGCTTTTTCGGCTCATGCCGATAAGCTGGAGTTGCTTGAATACATCCGTAATATTAAGGATTTGGAACAGATTTTTATTGTTCATGGCGAAGAAACTGAGTGTGCTGTTCTTCGTGATAACATTTACAATATATTAAAGCTCAAATGCCGTGTGGATGTGGTTGATTTGGGGGAGGAGTTTGAAATTACGACAACCGGAGTAGAAAGTAAACTTGGGGAAAGACGACAAGATTATATAGATGAAATGAATGATTTAAAGAATAACTAATCTATATGGACAAAAACATCGAGGCTGTTTTTCATGAGATTCAAAGTATTAAGATCCAAGGGGCAACTAATGTGGCCAAGGCCGTAGCTTTGGCGTTACGTAATTATGGGAGAAAATTGGAGTGTAGCAAAAGCGCTGATTTTATCAGAGATATCACCATCGCAGGTAAATACTTAGTAAACGCTCGTGTGACAGAGCCGATGGCTGATAATGTAGTTGAGTTTATTGTCCATTATTTACGTAAGAATAAAGATCAGAATGTTGTTAACCTCAAAAAAATATTACAAGACGCCATTGATTATTTTTTTGTTTTAGTTGGTCAAAATGAAAAGAAGATTATTAGCTCCGGTGAAAAACTAGTCAAGTTTGGTGATAAAATTTTTACACATTGTCATTCATCAACCGTGATGAATATCCTAATTTCGGCCAAGAGAAGTAAAAAGAATTTTGAAGTTTTCCAAACAGAAACTCGACCTTTGTATCAAGGTCATAAAACTGCGCACGACTTACGTCGCGCCAATATTAAAGATACTCTTGTTGTGGATTCTTCTGCGAGCTTCTTGATAAGCAAAATAAGTGGTACTAAGTTTTCTGTAGACAAGGTCATTATTGGATGTGATGCGATTGCCAGGGACGGTTCTTGTGTTAATAAGGTCGGCAGTTTTGGTTTGGCCTTGGTTGCGGCCTTAAATAAGATTCCTGTTTATGTGGCGACTCAGGCTTTAAAATTGAATGAAGACGCCAAAAATTTGAAAGCAATTCGCATTGAGCAACGTGAAGCCCGTGAGGTTTGGGATAAAGCGCCTAAGGGCTTAAAGATTTATAATCCGGCTTTTGATAAAGTCCCGGCAGAATTAATTACGGGGTACATAACGGAATTTGGCTTAATTAAGCCAAAAGAAATAGTGGATAAAGTGAAAAAAAATTATCCTTGGTTGTGGTAAAATAGTTAAGACATTGTTCATTGTTCAGAGATCATTATTTATTAAATTAGTAAATTTAAATTTTTATAATAAAATTATTGATAATAGAATATGCGAGTTATCTTCTATGATCAATGTTTTATGAGATATAAATATGGCTCACGTTGGATTCATTCAAATCGGTTATAAACCGAAATACGACCAAGAGATTATAGCCACTTTTTATGTAGAACCGGCTAAGGGGTTGGCTTTTAATGAAGTCGCCGATGCCGTGGCCGGAGAAAGTTCTATTGGTTCTTGGACTGATTTAAGTACTTTAAAAAAAGGAACGGCTGAAAAAATACAAGCCCGAGTATTTTTTGTAGATGTAAAAAAGAAAATAATTAAAATTGCCTATCCTTTGGCCTTATTTGAATTGGGAAGTATTCCCCAGTTTTTGTCTAGCGTTGGTGGTAATATTTTTTCCATGAAGGCAATCAATAAGTTGCGTCTTTTGGACGTGGAATTTCCCGCAAGATATATTAATAGTTTTCAAGGGCCAGCGTTTGGCCTTGTCGGTGTTAGAAAGATTCTGGGCATTAAAAAACGTTTAATATTGGGGAGCATTATTAAACCAAAAGTTGGTCTTAGCCCCGATGAACAAGCAGAACTTTCTTATGAAGTCTGGAAAAACGGTATTGATTTGATTAAAGACGACGAGAATTTAACGGACATGATTTTTAACCGCTTCGAAGAACGGGTTCGCAAGGTATTGAAGATGGCCCAAAAAGTAGAATCAGAAACTGGGAAGGTTAAAGTTTATTCGGCTAACGTAACCGCTCCGCCGGACATTATGTTAGAACGAGCTAAGTTTGTAAAATCATTAGGCGGCAAGGTTGTTATGGTTGACGTTGTTTCTACTGGTTTGGACAGTGTGCAATTTTTAAGAAAGCAAAATTTGGGGCTGATTATACATGGGCATCGAGCCGGACATAGTACTTTTACCCGTTACGAAAAGCATGGCATTACCATGTTAGTTTTAGCTAAGCTGGCGCGTTTGGCTGGAGTTGATCAATTACATACTGGTACGGTGGTTGGCAAAATGGATGGCACGCGCGAAGAGGTTTTGACAATAAATCAGTTATTGCAAGAAGATTGGCGCGATTATCATTCTCTGCGCGAGAATTGGTCAAAAATAAAACCAACCTTGCCGATTGCCTCGGGTGGAATGCATCCAGGACTTTTGCCCAAGTTGGTTGAATCTTTGGGCTCTGATTTAATCGCTAATTTTGGCGGTGGAATTCATGGCCATATGGATGGATCAGGCGCAGGCGCGCGTGGTTGTTTACAAGCGGCCGAAGCTGTCGAAAAAGGGATCCCATTATCTGTTTATGCTAAAGATCATGATGAATTAAGTAAGGCCTTACTTCAGTGGAGCAACGTTAAATATAAATATAAAAGATAGTTATGGCTTATTTTTTAAGATGTAAAAATTTAGATTATTCTACGGGGAATCAACCGGTCGTGATGTTAAATGAGGATGAAGCTGAAAATTATGGGATACGTCCTGGTGATAGAGTGTCCTTGGCTTGGAGCAAAGCGAAAAAACTAATTGCAGCTGTTGATGTCTCTAATAAGCATGTCCGTTCCGGCGAAGTTGGTTTGTTCGAAGAAATTTGGCAAAAACACCATGTTGAAGCTGGTGATATAGTGGAGGTGACACTGGAGTCGCGTCCCGTATCTGTGGAAACCATTAAAAAAAGAATGCGTGGAGAAAGAGTTTCGTACCCAGAAATACTAGCGTTGATCAAAGATATTTCTGAGAATCGACTTAATGAAATAATGACTACTTACTACGCGGCTAGCATTTTTTATAAGGGTTTTAATGATGACGAACTTTACTATGTGGCTAAGGCAATGGCTGAAACTGGCGAAACCTTTAATTTAACAACTAAGGTGGTTGATAAGCATTCTGTTGGTGGTTTAGCTGGAAACAGAATAACGCCACTTATTGCGGCGATTATTGCTTCTCTAGGGATTTATATGCCCAAGACGTCTTCTCGTGCAATTACTTCTCCAGCTGGAACTGCTGATACTATGGAGGTGCTGTGTCCGGTCGCTTTTGAAATGGAGCAGATCAAGCAAATTGTCAAAAAAACAAAAGCTTGTTTGGTTTGGGGTGGCGGAGTAAAAATGGCTCCGGCGGATGATCATATTATTAAGGTTTCGCGTCCTTTGGCCTTGGAGTCATTTGATAAAATGATAGTTAGTATTATGGCAAAAAAAGTGGCCATGGGAGTTGATTGTTTGATTATTGATGTCCCGGTTGGTAAGTCTTGTAAAGTTCCAACGATGAAGGATGCAAAACAGATCGAAGAAAAATTTAAAAAACTTGGTAAACGCTTTGGCATGAAGGTAGAAATTTTACCAACCAAGGCGACGGAACCGGTCGGAGAAGGAATCGGTCCTGCCTTAGAGGCACGAGATGTTTTACGTGTTTTGCAACAACACAAATTCCGACCAATGGATTTAGAAAACAAGGGGTGCCGCGTGGCTGGTCGATTATTAGAAATGAAAGGGTATTGTAAAAAGGGTCGAGGCTATGAAATCGCCAAGAAGCAAATTACCTCAGGTGCGGCGTGGAAAAAGCTTAATGACATAATTGCGGCTCAAGGAGGGAAGAAAGATTGGAATTCAGAAGAAGTAATGCAAGAATATCAACGCTACGAAATTCACGCTAAACGAAGCGGGAAAATAAAATTTATTGACAATAAAGCCATTAATGAGGTGTGTATGAATCTGGGCGCACCAATCGATAAATATGCTGGTATACATATTCATGCTCGTTATGGTAATCGAGTTAAAAAGGGGGATAAACTTTTTACTATGTATGCTAGTTCAGAAGAGCGCTTAAAGTTGGGTATTTTGGGCGCGGCCAGCAATGTCATTTTCCACATAGGCTAATTGCCTTCCTTTTAAGATTATGTTAAAGTCAATTAACAAATAAATAATTAAACGAACATTTACTATGAGTGAACAATCATCAAAAACTAATTTTTTCTTGGGTTTGTTTGTGGGAATGGCGATATTATCTACGCTGGCATTTTTTACTTTGCTAATAGTTGTTTTTAATGATAAGGATACAGTCGTGCCCGTTGTAAATGCAGATGAAAACGCCGTGGTTGCGCCAGAAGAAGACGAAGCCCCCGCAGCCCCAGTCGTTGGTGTTAAAGATAATGAACCGTTTAAGGGAGGTAAGGATGCTAAAGTCACTATTATTGAATATACTGATTTTGAATGTCCCTATTGCTTAAGACATCATGCCACTATCAACCAAATAATAAGTACTTATGGCAATAAAGTTAAATATGTCCTACGTAATTTTCCTTTGAGTTTTCATGCTAATGCTCAAAAAGCAGCTGAGGCTTTTGAGTGTGCAGCTGAACAGGGCAAGGCCTATGAAATGTCAGATGAGTTGTTTAAGGCTAATGAAAACGACAATATGAGCGTTGACACTTGGAAATCATTGGCTAAAAAGTTAGGTTTAAATACTTCAAAGTTTAATGATTGTTTAGATTCAGGCAAATATGAGTCCAAAATTTCAACTGATATTGCTGAAGGTGGTGCCGCTGGTGTTTCTGGAACGCCTGCAACATTCGTAAATGGTCAATTGGTGAGTGGCGCTTTGCCTTTCGAAAGTTTCCAGCAAACAATTGATGCTTTGCTAAAATAATTTTTTGTAATTTTAAAGACCGCCTCGCAGTAGTGTACTGCGAGGCGGTTTCGTTACGTAGGCTCACGGTAGAGCCGTTGGAGCTTAGTCATGATCTGGTAGAAGCTCACCGCGGCTAGCGGCAGGCTCAACCAGAGACCGAGCTTGGAGATGAACATGAAGATGTCGTAGATGAGTGGCTGGTTCGTATAAAGAAGGAAGATATCGGCCAGGATGATCGCTATGAGCCCGCTCTTTTCGAAGTTGACCTTGAGTTTTCCAGCCCAGCCAGCCATGACATCGATGGAGTCGTGGTACTTGCGTCCACTGGCGATGATGATGCACCGGCCTACGGTTGCCAAGAGGCCGATTCCGATGATGGAGAAGCCAACGAAGCTTGGCACTCGATCCCAGAAGTAGATGAGCATACTCCAGGTGAAGCCTTTGTCGGCCAAGGGGTCGAAGAACTCGCCGATGAGTGAAGTCATCTTGTATTTGCGAGCCAAGAAGCCATCGAGCCAGTCGCAGAACCAGGCCATCACGAAGTACAGCAGCGCCCAGAGTGTTCCACCTTCGCGGTGGAACAGGATGATGGGTGGAATCATGAGCAGTCCGAAAGCAGTGACAGAGTTGGGCAGTAGTCCGCGTTTGAAGTCGCTCTTGATGTCGTACATGAGGCCCTCCGTGATTTTGACATCTATTCATTCTCTTACAGAAAGAATAAAAAGTCAAGTTGATAAAAGGATAATTTTTTGCTAAAATTCAATCAATAATTATTGTATATGAATATAGTAACTAAAGTAAAAAATCGTATTAAAAAAGATTGTGCCGAATTAGGTCATGTTGAGTCCTGGTTTTACCCAGTCCATTTAATAGCTGTCGAAAAAAATGCCAAATATTTATTTAAGAAGAATCCAAAAGCAGATTCAGAATTAGTACTCTTGGCTGTGTGGTGTCACGATTTGCAACGCATCCATGGAATTAAGGGCGATCACCAAAAATCTGGGGCTGACGAAACATTAAAGTTGCTGCCACAATTTGGACTAAGTAAAAAGAAAATAGCTCAAGTCGCTCACTTGGTTTCAATTCATAGTGGGGAACCAATAAAACCAAAAACCATTAATGAAAAAATATTGGTGTGCGCAGATGCTATGGCCCATTTTGATAATTCTTTTTATCTTTGGGCAATGAGTTCTTGGTTGCAAAATAGAAAAATTTCCATGCGACAAGCAAAAAAAGAAATGTTAGAAAAGATAGATTTAGACTATAATAGAAAATTGCAATTTGATTACGCAAAAGATAAGTTGAAAAATAAATATTTGTTGTTTAAAAGTTTTTTCGAAACAATATGATTTGCTCCGTTGATTTTTGGAGAGATCGCATAGTTGGTCTAGTGCGCACGCTTGGAAAGCGTGTATACCGCAAGGTATCGAGGGTTCGAATCCCTCTCTCTCCGCCATGTATTGTAAATTTTTTGTACGTGATAAATCAATCAAATAGTCATAAAGAATAAAGTTTCTATTGGGATTCGAACCTGGAAGGGGTCGGGAAACGAGAGTTGCCCGAGGAGGCAGGTTGGGAAACCGTGGGTTTCCCAAAGGAACGGAGTGACGCTCGAAATCCCTCTCTCTCCGCCAGTCTTTATTCCTCGAGTTTTTAATGACAAATCCCAAATTATGCAATCCCTAATCGCAAAGATTACAAATTTATTACAAGAGCAAGGCTATTTAGTTGAAGCTGATAAAAAGCTTGATGGTTGTTCCTTTGTTGCAAATTTACTAGCGATTAAGGCGGGTTATAACTTGCCACGTCTTAAATGGTTGCCGTATGTGGATTATTTATTTTTTCACTTTATTGAAAAGTCTGATTTGGATCTGAAGCAAATCCATGATGCAGAAAGAGCGTATGTAAATAGTTTGTTTAAGACGCCTCGGGTTTTGAGATTAAAGATGCCAAATATAGTTTCAATTTTTATTTCGTTACAATCCTTTTCTATTGAGCAAGAGTCTTATGCGCAAACTAAGACCTTATACGACGATTATCGTGGTGGAGAAAAACACTCAGTCCACTTAATCGATATGCAAAACAAAAAGATAGTTAATCAAGGCTTAGAAAAAGTTGCTGTGGTTGGTGGAGGCGCTTATTCATTTGGTAAGGCAGATCCGAGTAACAGAGTTCGTTCTTTAATTGTGAATTTGGCCCCGTGCATCTTTGCTGATTAAATATGCTAGCTCAAATATTAAAAGAAATAAGAAGCCAAAAAAGTACAGAGCAAGCAAAAATTCTAGCTCATTTTTTTAAAACAAAGCCAGGCGAATATGGAGCTGGTGATAAATTTTGGGGGATTAAGGTCCCAGTTTTGCGCGAGATTGCTAAACGATTTATGTTTTTAAGTCTTGTTGATTTACAAAAGCTGCTTAAAAGTGAATTTCACGAAGAACGATTGACGGGCTTGTTTATTCTTGTTTATAAATTTAAAAAAGCTAATGAGGCCGAAAAAGAAACTATCTATAAGTTTTATCTAAAAAATTGGCGGGCGGTAAATAATTGGGACTTGGTAGACACAACTACCCCGCAAATTGTTGGCGCTTATTTGTTAAATAAGGATAAGCGGCTGCTCTACGATTTTGCCGAATCTTCCAACCTTTGGAAGAAGCGTATGGCTATAATTGCTACTGCGGCTTTTATTCGTAATAATAAGTTCGATGATACACTCAAAATTTCCGAGGTTTTGTTAAATGATAAACATGATTTAATTCACAAGGCTGTTGGTTGGATGCTCCGTGAGGTTGGCAAAAAGTCCCCAAAAACAGAAGAACAATTTTTGCACAAGCATTACAAAAAAATGCCGCGTACCATGTTGCGTTATGCAATTGAAAAGTTTCCAGAAAATTTAAGAAAAAGATATCTTAATGGATTAATTTAATAAATATGAAATTTAAATTTCCTTTGCGGAATATTAAACCTGATGAACTTATTAAGCGTTGCGGTTATGCTTCCTGGCAGGGACACGAAGACAAGCCAAGTTATGTCCGACGGCTGGGTCGTATGCATTATCCGCGTTTTCATATATACATACGCGAATTTGAAAATTACTTTGAATGCGATATGCACCTTGATCAAAAGCAGGCTTCGTACGAAGGTTCTCATGCACATAGTGGGGAACATGAAGGACCAGTTGTGGAAAATGAGGCTCGCCGCATAACTTCGGTTATTGCCGGGATCTATGGTATGAACTAATTGCCAAAGTCAGATCTTATCGCTAAGATGGTAGTATATGGATCAAGTTGACGAAATAAAGCAAAAATTGGACATTATTCAGGTGGTAGGAGAGTATGTTCAACTAAAGAAGGCAGGGGTTAATTGGAAGGGCCGCTGTCCTTTTCATAACGAAAAAACGCCTTCTTTTATGGTAAATCCTGATAAGGGAATTTTTCATTGTTTTGGTTGTAATGAAGGCGGTGATATTTATACTTTTATCCAAAAAATTGAAGGTATTGATTTTCCCGAAGCTTTACGACTTTTGGCCGCTAAGGCAGGTGTGCCACTAGAGCAATACGATCCACGTGTTTCAAGCCAAAAAAACCGTTTAATGGACATTTGCAGTTCAGCTACCAACCATTGGCAAGAAATACTCACAAAATCACAGGGTCAAAAGGCACGTGAATATTTGCAAAGACGTGGACTAACCGATAGCACAATTAAATCCTTTAAATTTGGTTATGCTTTGGAATCTTGGGATGATTTGTTTGCCTATTTAAAGGGCAAGGGATTTTCCGAAGCAGAAATTTTTTTAGCAGGCTTAACGGTTGAAAAATCTGGCGGTCGTGGTTATTATGATCGTTTTCGTGATCGCATAACTTTTCCAGTATCAGATATTCACGGAAATGTGATCGGCTTCAGCGCTCGAGCAATGAATAAGGACGAAGCCGCTAAGTATATCAATTCGCCCGAAAATCCAATCTATCACAAAGGCAGAACACTTTATGCATTAGATAAAGCCAAGCAAGCTATTCGAGATACTGGTTATGCAATTATCGTTGAAGGCAATATGGACGCAGTTACCTGCCATCAAGCGGGTTTCAAAAATGTTGTGGCTTGCTCGGGCACAGCGTTAACAGTAGAACAAATTAAAATTTTAAAACGCTATACCGATAACATAGCACTTTGTTTTGATCAAGACGAAGCCGGCCAGCGAGCGGCTCAAAGAAGCATTGATTTGTTGTTAGATGCTGAAATGAATATCAAAATTATACAACTTGCGTTTGGGAAGGATCCTGATGAATGTATTAAGCATGATATTAAGTTATGGGAGCAGTCTTTGCGTGGAGCAAAACTTGTAATGCAGTTCTATATTGATAAGTATTTAACAGATGAATCTTTGGTAAATATAAATGCAAAAAAAAGTGCTACTAAAATTATTTTAAATGAAGTCGCAAAAATAAAAAACAAAGTCGAGCAGTCATATTGGTTAAAAGAATTAGCCAATAAATTGGATGTATCGGAGGCAATCCTAAAAGAATCGATACCTAATGTTGTAACTGAGAATACGGGTGGCAGTGCAAAGGAAACAACCCCAGTCAAAAAAGAGAAAACAGTTGACTTGGAATATTTGGAGCGGGTTTTGACTATAATAATAAATCAGCCACAACTGATCGCCTATGCCGAGGAATTTATGCCGCCAGAAATTATTAGTGATCCTGCATTGGGCCTCTTTTACAAAAACCTATTAATAACGTATAATAAAGCCAGCCGGCAATTAGGTCGTAAAGATGTTGTAGCTTGGCTAACAGAGAATCAGGATTTACCACGAGCATATCTTGATAGTTTAATTATTTATATTGATCAAGTTTACGAGGGGTTTAGAGCTGAGGATTTCAATAATGAGCTAATTGGACTTATTAGAACGCTCACGAGACATCACTTGGAATCCAAAATCAAGCAACTTTCAAAGCAATTAGTTGAAGTTGAGAAGAAGAAAGATAAGGAGCAGACGGACAATTTGTTGCGAGAGATGCAAAACTATTCAGAGCAATTAGCCAAATTAAAATAGCTATGGTTCGAATCAAGGGAGGTCAATCTTCCAAGACAATTAAAAAACTAGCAAAGTTATTTGCTAAAAAAAGAACAGCCAATAAAGCTGTTTACAAAAAAAACTCCCCAAGCACAAAAAAAAGTGCCAAAAAATCAACTCGTCCAATAGCGAGTCGAGCCAGACAGGGTTCTGGTAAAGTTAAACCGGTTCAAAGAAATGTGGTTATACGCCAACCGAAGGCAGAACCACCCGCACCTGAGTTGATTAAAGGCTTAATTAACAAAGGGCGTGTACGTAATTTCATTACCGAGGAAGAAGTAATGAATGTTTTTATTTATTTAGAAGATTACTTGGAAGTTTACGAAGATTTTTTGGATGAATTAGAAAGTCTTGGTATTAGGGTAATCGAGGTGCGCGGTGCTATGCTAGGGCGGCGGCGCGAAAGAGAAAAGTTATTGACCGAAGTTGGTGGGGTAACACCCCATGATTCTAGTAAAAGACAAAGGATAGAGATACCCGAGTTGTCAGCCGATTCTATACAAATGTATTTGCGCGAAATTGGTAAAGTTTCATTGTTGAAGCAAGAAGAAGAATTAGCGCTAGCAAAACGTAAAGAACATGGTGATCGTGATGCTGAAAAGAAATTGATTGAAGCAAACTTGCGCTTAGTTGTTTCTATTGCAAAGAAGTTTGTGGGAAAGAGTTTATCGCTATTGGATTTGATCCAAGAAGGTAATATAGGGTTATTCCGTGCGGTTGAAAAATTTGAATATAAAAAAGGTTATAAGTTTTCTACTTATGCAACGTGGTGGATTCGTCAAGCGATTACTAGAGCCTTGGCTGATCAATCTCGTACTATCCGTATTCCGGTTCATATGGTAGAAACAATTAATAAATTCCATCAGATTGAACGTCGATTGATTCAAGATTTGGGTCGTGAGCCGCTACCAGAAGAAATTGCTGCTGAAATGGAAGAGGATGTAACCAAGGTTAAGTACATTATGAAGATTTCTCAAGAGACTGTTTCTCTTGAAACTTCCGTGGGTGATGATGATGAAGATAGTACTTTGGAGGATTTTATTGAAGACGTAAAAAATGTGGGTCCGGATCGTTCAGCGGCTTTACGTCTGCTCAAGGATTATGTAGCAGAAGTTATTAAGGACTTATCGCCACGTGAACAAAAGATATTAGAAATGCGTTTTGGCCTTTTGGACGGGGTTTCTCATACGTTAGAAGAGGTGGGACAAGAATTTGATGTGACTCGTGAACGTATACGTCAAATTGAAGCTAAGGCGCTAGAAAAGGTTAAACAATTCCCAGGTATTGAAAAGTTACGCGATTACTACTAATAATTATAACAAAATCGACTCCTTTGTGGGTCGATTTTTTATTTAGTTTAGATTTAAAGTGTATTTCTATATTGACAAATCATGTATAGTATGACATAATAAAATGGTTTATTGTCAGGGTTTCTTTCTCCTGCTTGTTGCCGTGGAGTAAAACGATGAAGATTAATTGGTACAAGGTCGGGCACTACAGCCTCAACGTTCTGCTCTTTGTTCCTAAGTTCGTGACGGCTCCGTTCGTTGTCCCGGTGGTGTGGTACTTCTCCCCACTGCTGGTACTTGTGGTCGGGTTGGTCCTGACCTTGGTCACGGGGCGAGGAATGATGAAGCCGCCGACATTCTGGCAGCTCTATCGCTCCTGGCTCTGGCCGGTGTACTGACCCCACCTGCGCACAGAACAACCGCGCCGCTACCCCTCTGGGTGGCGGCGCGTTCTCTTTATAAGGCAAGATGTAATTCTACTGGACAATGATCTGAGCCTGGTATGTCGTCTAATATGGCTGCTTTTTTTATTTTTGTTTTTAATTTATCGCTGAGACAAAAATAATCAATTCTCCAGCCGATATTTCTTCTTCTTGCTCCTGATCGATACGACCACCAAGAGTACTGGATTTTATCTGGATATTTGTACCGGAAAGAGTCTATAAATCCTTTGCTTAAAAAATTATCAAAACTTTGGCGTTCTTCTATAGTAAAGCCAGCATTATGTTCATTTTCCTTGGGGTTCTTCAAATCTATTTCTTGATGGGCCACATTAAAGTCACCCGTTATTATGATGGGCTTTTTCTTCTCCAGTTTTTTAAGATGCGTCCAGATAAGGCTATTAAATTCTATTTTATAATCTAAACGAGAAAGATCATGACGAGTATTGGGGAAATAAACATTAACTAAAAAGAATTTTTTAAACTCTAATGTTTGAACGCGTCCTTCGTTATCAAATTTTTTATCTCCGATACCTTCGGCGTAGCGAACTATTTCGTTCTTTAGTTTATTTTTTACTAAAATTGCGGTTCCGCTATAGCCTTTTTTAATAGCTGGATTCCAGAATTCTTCGTAGTTTTGAAAATCAAAATTTTCCTTAGCGCGGGCTACGTTATCGATTTTAATTTCTTGAAGGCAAACAATGTCTGGAGTGTTTGTTTTTAAAAAGTCGTTAAAACCGTTTTTGATAACAGCTCGCATTCCGTTAACATTCCAGGAATATAGTTTAATAGATGGCATATGTTGTATGATTATAGTATAAGTTTATAACATATTAGTCTTGATGTCTAAGCTTTTATACACTATGATGTTTAGGTATGTCTAGTATAAAATTTTTGAATTCCAAATTTAACCTTGATCTTAAAGATGAGGTTGACCGTAGCGTCGCTAATGAGATTTTTAAGTTTCGAGAGTACCGGGTCGTGGAACCGATCATAAAGTTAGCCGAAAGGCACATTTTTGATGTGGGTGCGCATATTGGATTGTTTTCGCTTTACGTCCGGGCTTTCAATAAAACAGTCCCTATTATTGCATTTGAACCAGAGCCTGGTAATTTTAAACGATTAGCAAGAACGATGACCGAAAACAACGTGGAATCAATCCAGCTCGAACCTAAAGCTTTAGCTTATCAAACAAAGAAACGACAGCTTATTATATCTGTGGATTCTCATAATCATAAGCTGAGTAATTCATCTATGAGTGAAATTGATGAGAAAGCTATTTTAGTAGAAGCTGTGAGTCTTAAGGATTATTGTTTAAAAAATAATATAAAAAAAATAGCTCTAATTAAAATAGACATAGAGGGTGGCGAGTTTGAGTTATTGCGCAGTTGGGGCCAGGATGATTTTGATAAAATAGACGCGCTAATTCTAGAATATCATAATACGCCAATGGCGAGCCATAAGGAATTGCTCGATATTCTAAGAAAAAGTAAATTTGGAGTTCAAATTTTTCCATCTCAATTTGATCGTAAATTGGGTTTTATTTTTGCTCAGAAAAAAACATAGGTTACAAGTTTTATAGGGCTGCTTTTACGAGCAGTTTTTTATTATTTGACTTTTTGACACGCTCTTGTTAAATAAGAATTAGATACTTGTATGAGGTGTCGCTATGAGCGAGGACTCTGTCTCTGTCAAACCGGCTACGTCGCAAGAGGATCAAGACCAAGGACTTGGTTGTTTGGTCATGGTGGTGCTGGCAATCTTCGCGTTTCTGGTGAGTAATGCCTGGTACTGCGAAGACAGCGCGGTTCAGGCTCTCAAGTCTCAGTACCCTGACATCACGTATGTCTATTCGGTCGACCGGAATGTTTTCCAGGCTTCGATCTTCGAAGCCGAGAAGGATAATGTGAAGGTTAAGTTCTGCCTCGACACGAACATCCTGTTCGACTATGAATTCACCGAGTGCGACACCGAGAGCGATTTCGATTACCGCGATTGGGGTTATTAGATGGTCGGGCTCAAAGCACAATGCTTGGGGCCCGTATTTTTTTGATATTTTTATAAAGGCTTAGCAAACAAAAAAGTACCCAAATTATTGGATACTTTTATGGCTCCGCGAGTCGGACTCGAACCGACGACCCACTGGTTAACAGCCAGTTGCTCTACCGACTGAGCTATCGCGGAATAAATTGTAAATAACAGCGATAGCGAAGGCGGCATTAAGACTGCCTGCCCGCCGAAGTCTGTCAGGACGGAGGTGGGAGCTATCGCGGAATAATTATCAAATAACTGCTATAATGCTAACATATTTAATAAACACAGGCAAGATTGTTCATAATTTGCCCTTGAAAATAATTTGAATTTATGTTAAATTTTTTTGACCTTTCACCGGCAAGTGACTGGTGGGGTTGGTTGCTGCACTCACTTTCGGAGGATGCGATGAGACGTCAGCTCCTGTTCGTGGCCATCGTGGCCGGAGTACTCCTGACCTTCGTGATGCGTTGCAACAAGAAGGACGAGCCGGCGGTCAAGACTTCGCAGCAAGAGGCGCTGACCGAGCCGAAGGCCGAGATGCCTTCGGAGCTACTGCCCAAGTACATCCAGACGTCCGGACACCCGGACGTGCGTTTCCAGGTGCCGACCTTTGAACAGCTGAAGAGCATGAACGCCCAGTTCGTGCGCATCGAGGTGGCGCCGGACCTGAGCGGTCTCAGCACCGAGGAGATGCAGTGCCTGACGCACCTCGTGGCCGCGGCCGACATCCTGGACGACATCTACTGGGACCAGAACACGGTCGACGGCAAGAAGTTCCGCGACATGTGTCGTGTGCCGGGCATGAAGTCCGACTACGACCAGGCCCTGTGCGACTACATTATGCTGAACTACGGTCGCTACGACCGTAGGACGCATGAGGCCTTCATCAAGCTCGGGGTGGACGACAGCCGGCCCGAATGGGGGACCTTCTACCCGCCCAACGTGCCCAAGCAGGCCATCGAGGCCTGGGCCGACGGGCTCTACGACGAGATGCAGAAGCAGATCAAGAGCCCCTACACGGTCATCCAGGCCAAGGAGCTCCTGCCCGACGGCTACAGCCTCGAGGTCGTGCCCTACAACTTGGCCTACAAGGACCGGCTTGAAGCGGCGGCCACCCAGCTCGAGCTGGCGGCCGACTACGCCGATTCCGCGGAGTTCGCCTTGTACCTGCGGACGCAGGCGCAGGCCTTCCGGGACAATGACTACAGCGCGGCGGACACTGCCTGGGTCCAGGTAAAGGACTCCGGCTGGCTGGTCGTGATGGGTCCGTACGAGGTCTATGACGACATCATGTTCAACTGGAAGGCGGCTTACGAAGCGTACATCGGTCGTATCGACTCCGAGCTCACCGCCGGGATGCAGCAGATCGATGCGCACCGCGCCGAGATCGAGGTCGCGCTACCACTCGACAAGAAGTTCGTCTTCGAGAAGACCGGCATCGCGCCGGTCATCGTGACGAACGCGGTGTACAACGCTGGCCAGGCCGGCGCAGGCGTGCAGTTCAGCGCGTTCGCACTCCCCAATGACGAGGGCGTCCGCGCCAACGTCGGCAGCAAGAACGTCATGAACATGACGGCTCAGCGGGCGAAGTTCAAGATCGGGATGCAGCCGATCGCCGAACGAGTGCTCGTTCCCGAGCAGCTCCCGCTCGTCAGCTGGACCGCCTACAGCTGGCACAATATCTGTCACGAACTCGGCCACGGCATGGGGCCGGGCCAGATCGTGTTGCCGGACGGACGCAAGTCCACGGTCGGCGCCGAGCTGAAGGACCTCTCTATGCCCATCGAGGAAGCCAAGGCCGACATCCTGGGCTTCTGGATGATCCCGTTCATGGTCAAGTACGGCATCCTGCCGGAGTCAGCCCTGGACGAGAGCGCCGCCACCAGCCTCGCCGGCTTCTTCCGCTCCGTGCGGTTCGGCTTGCACGAGGCGCACGCCCGTGCGAACCTGCTGCAGTACAACTACCTGAAGCAGGCCGGCGTGTACCAGCAGGACGCGCAGTCCGGGCTGTACTACGTGGCGCAGCAGAAGTTCTACTCGGCCATCGAGATGATGCTCGCCGAGCTCCTGCTCATCGAGGCCCAGGGCGACTACCAGGCCGCCCAGGCCTTCATGGCCAAGTACGGCGGCATCCCCGAGGAAGTCGAGCGCACGGTCGGGACCCTGACCGACCTGCCGATCGACATCCGGCCCAACTTCACGACCGCGCGGCTCTACGGAGCGCAGCGCTAGTTCCAGCCCCCAACGAACACAGGTTCGCTGGGGGCTCTTTTTTTGAAAGAAAATACGATATAATACGTATTAATAAATGATGTATGACAAGTACAATCCCAACCGATAAAGAGTTGGTCATTCTTGCATTAAAAAACAAGAATGATTTTTGTCATATAATAAATAAATATCAAAAATTGTTAGCAGTTTATATCCGTAGATTAACATCGGTACGAGATGAGGATATAGAAGATATTTTGCAAGAAATTTTTATTAAGGTTTACCAAAATTTAAATGAATTTGACGAAAGTTTAAAATTTTCATCGTGGATTTATAGAATTGCCCATAATGAAGTCATTTCACATTACCGTTATTATAAAAATAGACCGCGTGTATTGGCGAATGATAATTTTGAGAATATATTTGATTCAATAAAAGACAATGTAGACTTGGAAAAAACAGTAAACGCCGAATTAATTAATCAACAGGTTCAGCAAATTATTAATGATATTGATATTAAATATAGGGAAATTATAATTTTAAGATATTTTGAAGAAAAAGATTATGAAGAGATAGCTGATATTTTAAAGAAGCCAAAAGGAACTGTTGCAACATTATTGAATAGGGCAAGAAAACAATTAGCGGATAAATACATAAAAAAATATGGAAAGTAACTTAACGGAAAAAATTATTAACAAAATTACAGAGGACAAGCTTAACCCAAAACCGCGTTGGGGTTTTTTGTTGAAAAATTATTTGTTTTGGTTTGTTTTTGGTCTTTCCTCAATTATTGGCGGTTTTGCTGTTTCGGTTATTCTTCATATAGCTAAATCATTTTATAGCTTAACCGGATCAGGTTGGGTTTATTTCCCGCTTTTCTGGATAGTGTTTTTGAGTATATTCTCTTTGATTGCGTTTTTGAACGTAAAACATACCAGGAAGGCCTATAAAATAAATCCATTCCTTTGGGTGCTTATCAGTATTTTTGTTAGTTTTGTGATAGGTGGAGGAATATATTCGTTTGGTCTAGCTGATAATTTTGAGGAGCAATGTTATCATCATTTACCAGGTTATGGGCATATGGTAAATAAGGGCTTTAACCGGTGTACGAATCTTGAGAAAGGAATTTTATGCGGGGCGATTACAAGCATCGAAAAAACTAGTTTTGCTTTGGAATCCGGCAACGGAATTGTGTGGAAAGTAACAACGAATATTATTCCACATGAGCACTTGGGGCATCGGGTGCAGTTAAAAGGGAAAGTCGTGGGCGAGTTGCAGTTTGCCGCGGATGAGATAACTATGCTGTCTTGCTGTGAGGCCTGTTCATCTGGTCAAATGTGTGAAAGAAAAATACATAAATAACGTATTAATAGTTGAGGTCGAATTAATTAATTAGTTAAAACTATTTAACTATGAACAAAAGCAAATATTATTTGGGCGTGGCCGCAGTCGCTTTAATTATCAGTACGGCCGGGGTTGCTGCCTTGGTCAAAGCTGCTACACCAGTAGAACCAACGACTCCGCCGGTAGTTGAAAAAAAAGCCACCTGTGGCTGTCAAAACAAGGCTGAAACTTGTGGTAAGTGCGGTGGGTGTCAGTCTGGTGGCGATGGATCTTGTGGCTGCAAGTCAAGATAGTATAATCTCATAAACTCTGCATCTTCTGGTGCAGAGTTTTGTTTGTGCTATAATAAAAATGTTGATACATAACATCAACTTTTATGCGCAACGAAAAAATTGTTAAGGGACTTAAAATTTTTTTATCGTCTCGCTGGTCATTACTGCTACCTTGTTTAGTTGTTCTTTTGACGATTTCGTTAGGTTGTACAAAATATGAGCCAGTACCAAAGGCCGAGAACGATTTAGACACAGCTGTATCGCTGGAACAGCCAATGGATTATGAAGCTTGGTCGGCTGAAAGAAAGTTATTATTCGATATTGCAAAAAATACGTTAATAAATTTTTCTGAAACATTACCTCAAAAAATGGAATGGAGATATGAACTTAATGGTAAGTCCGAATTGGGTACGCTTGATGGTTTTATGGTGGTGGCTGAAGCAACCGACCAAAGTTCAGAGTTAGTGAATAAGTATTTAGAAGGACAAGGATATATTTTTAGCGATTACAATGTGGCAGATGGCATTATGGGCGGTCAAGTCGGATACCAGAAAGAAAATACAGTTTGTACTGTTTTTAGTTCTTATTCAATCACAGGAAAAAGCCAAGCTGCAAAAAATTTGAGTGATATTACGGTTAAATGCGGAGTGTTTAATCGTCCTATAGGAGGGGATAAGGACGCAGGTGGTTGTTTAATTGGGGCGGGTTACAGTTGGTGCGAAGCTAAGCAGAAATGCTTACGTGTTTGGGAAGAGAAATGTGAATAATAATTATATATGTGTTTGTTTAAGAAAAAAAATAATCCGGTTGTGGCTGGGTTATTACAATCTGTAAGTGTAATTGTTTACTGTGCATTAATCAGTGGTTTTATTTCACTAATGGGGCATTATGGCAAAGAGCCAGGACAATTTTGGGGGCCATTGATTATGCTAACTTTACTGGTCTTTTCGGCAGCCACTATGGGCTTGGTAGTGTTTGGATATCCAGTGGTATTGGCATTAAACAAAGAGATTAAACAAGCTGGATATGTGTTACTTTGGACGTTTTTATTTTTAATTATTTTTGGTGGATTTTTGTTTACGATTGCAATGCTTGTATAAAAAAACCCTTCATAGCTAGCTTTAGCGAAGAAGGGTTTTTTATTTATTTATTATAAATGAGTTTTAAGAGTCCATTGTTTATCTCAACAGTTAAAGTTTGGTAATCAGGATAGGTGTACAGGAATTCGCTGGCCTGAGGGAAATATTGACCGATGAATTTATTGGCTATGCTCTTGGGCATTGGAATGCCTTTAAAGCGCATTTTTTCTATTTTAGGCGCAATGCTTTTTCCTGTTGTTTCAATTAATAGTACAGTTTCGAACTTGCCTGTGATTGGTTTTAATAGTTGTCCTGTTAAAGTAATTTTATTTTCTGATAGTTTTACGTAAACATTTTTGGCCGGTAAATCTGATTCTTTCTTTAGAGCATCAGCTAATAAATAATTTAATTCTGCTTCAGTGATTTGGAAATTGTTAGCGTCTTTTTTAACCTCGGTCCATTTTTTTTGCTGAAAGGCTCGGCTCCACTTAGCAAGCTTTTCTTGAGCTTGTTTTTCTCCGGTTGAATCTAGCTTTGAAACATTTGTATTTTCTTTTATAATTTCCTTCTTTTCCCAAAAAGCTAAGCTCCGCCAAGAAAATGCTTGAGTAGAAAAGGGAATTAGAAATAAAAATAGGACAGAAAGAACAATTGATTTTTTAAGCATAAGTTTATTTTATATAGTAATCATATCAAATTGAATTTTTATTGACAAAATCTTTTATAATTGGTAAAAAATAATTTTCCGTGGCCCGGAGGTGATTTTTGAACGAACAGATTGTTCCGCCCCCCTTCCCTCAGATTGACACGTTGGAACTGCAACGTGTCTGGTCTTCCTTGCAGACCATCTTGCAAGGGCTGTACCGCTGGAAGCGCTTCCGCGAAGTCAACCCGCTGTTGCGCAAGCAGGATCTGAATCAGCACAGCCTGTCACTGACTTTCCTGGGCGCGTCTTTCCTCCCGCAGTTGATGCGCTACCCTGAGTTGGCAAGCCTGGACACGCACCTGTTCCTCACAACCTTCGTCGTACACGATGTTGGCGAGGGACTCTTGGAGCGTGACGTTTCTCTGACCGAGAAGGGCACACGTGACGATGTGGACGAGTATGTGGCTTTCCGCGATTTCATCGCGGGGTTGCCGGTGCCCATGCAGGTTCACTTGAGGCGTGCCTTCCTGCTCCAGTTCGCACTCGACGAAGAGAAGTGGAGTAGCTTCGATGACGTGGCCTGGAGCATCCTGCAGGACCTCTCCAAGACTCGGCGTCAGGAGGCCATCATCTTCACGGTGGTCGAACACTACGACTACCTGATGTACATGATCGAGGGGTATAGGGCGGGGGACTCGTACCTGCTCTACGAAGCGTTGAAGACAGAGATCAAGGTCTGGCCTCGACTGAAGGAACTTTGCCCGGCTTTTGGCACGGTCATGCTGACGCCGGAGCTGGAGGCGTGGTTCATGGAGTTCCGTCGCCAGTACGAACTGCAAGGTGGAGAAACCAGATCCACCAAGGAGTTGCAGGTCACCACCTGACAGCTAGGCCGGTACAAGTACGTTCTTGTGCCGGTTTTTTTTATTGACTAATATCGAATTGCTCGTTATGCTAATTTGAACGTTAGTGACGGAGGTGTTTCATGCCCATCATCCAACTATACGGTGCCTGGACCAAGAAACTCATGACAAGTTCATTGCCGCTTCAAGACGAAGTGAAGCGGGCGGTCACTGGTATCGAGGAACTGGAGCTCACCGAAGCTCAGATCTCTTGCCAGTTCATCACCCCATACATCCACAACGAACGCGAGGTCATCGTTTTCGTGGTTGGGCTGTTCGATCGCCCGACACGAACAGAAGCGGTGCGACAGCGACTGGCCGAAGCCGTACGTGATACGGTGGCGAAGCGTTTTCCGGAGTGCTTCGTGGAAGTCTTCGTGAATCCGTTCCCACCGAGCAACGGCTTCGCCACTACGAGCACCTGACAAGACAATGCAGCAACGAGTCCAAGATTCGAGGCTGCATTTTTTTATAACAAAAAAGACCCGTCGCAGCAGCGGCCGCTTGGGTCTTTGTCCAGGGTTCAAGCCTTTTTCCTGGATGGCACCGTCTTATCCGAATCGTCGGATTTACGTTCCGCAGTCATATGAGGTCTGCGTTTCTCGGGTAGCCGAGGAGGAGGCTACAGGCCCATGCGGTCGCGGAGGGTGAGCGCGAGGCGGTAGCGCTCCGGGCCCAGTTCCCGGTACATGGCGCTGGGATTCTCCTCGATCGCGCGGATGGTCAGGAACAGGTCGAGCGCCGCGAGCTGGAGCATCAGTTCCTCCTCGAGCCGCATCTCGTCGTCCAGGCTCGGCTTCTCCTCCTGGTAGTGGTGGAAGAAGCGCGCGACGAACAGCGGATCCGAGAACTTGGACGACTCCGCCTCGAACCGGCCCTCCTCCTCGAACTGGCACACCAGCGCGATAACGTCGCGCGGCAGGAACAGTTCGTTGGCGGTGTGGGCGATGTCGGCCAGGCCACGGTAGATCCGGTGGACCGACTCGTGGTTGACCACGAACTCGGCGACCAGGGACTGCCGGTGGCCGCGGATGGTCAGCCGGAACCACTGGCCGCAGAAGCCGTCGTCGAGGCGCCGGACCTGGCCGTCGGTCGCGATCTCGATCGGGAGGCGGTTGCCGTTGATGTCGGCCTCGCACTCGATCACGTACCCCCCGCGCTTCTTCAGCACGAGGGCTCCCACCAGCGCACACTGACGGCCGTAGTCGCAGATGTGGCTGTTCACGTACGTCAGACGGGTGCAGTGGTCGAGCAGGCGAAGAGCGTTCATGGTATCCTCCGTGGTGGTTCGATCTTGTCCTATTTGGACGTAATAGTATAGCACAGATGTTTTAAAATGTCAATATTAAGGCTAAGATTAGCTAAATTTTAATAAAAAAATACCCCCGTACCACAGATGACTGGGTGCGGGGTAAGCCCACGGACGACCGTAGGCGTGGGAGGCTTGTTGACGGCTAGAGCATGGCCGTCTGGGTGTGCTGGCAGCAGTTGTTGCTGTAGTAGCGCTTGACGTTCAGGAGCGCCCGAAGGTTCTCCTGCGTCAGCTCGTTGGGGTGCTTCTCGGCGCACTCGACGATCATGCCGATGGCCCAGCAGCACTTGTTGTCGTAGCTGGTGCGGATGAGCGTGTGGTAGCGCTCAGAGGTCTGCTCCTGGAGGGATTCCAGGGCGGTGTAGTTGTTGTCCGGATCGTCCAGCGCCAGCTCGATCTTGTCATCGAGGAGCGTCAGACCCTCCGCGACCTTGAGCCGCAACTCGCAGGTGGCGCTCGGCTGAAGGTCGTCGGCCCGCTTGAAGACGGCCGAGGCTTCCTGCTCGAGGATCTTGTCCTGGGACGGGCTGCAGGCCAGGATGGACAGGGCCAGAGCGAGAAGGGTCAGGACCGTGGGCTTCATGGGCTCTCCTTGCAAATACGTTGATTCACCACAAAGTGGCAAACGATAGAATACATTAAAAGCAAAACAAAGTCAATGGTCGTTTGTGTATAATTGTATTTGGTTGCTTTATAAGTGTAATTTTAGTAAAATTGGAATATAAGAATTATATTATTGAATATGACAACAAGTGAGTTGCGTCAGTTGTATTTAAGTTTTTTTGCTGAAAAACAACATGCGATTATTCCTTCAGCTTCTTTAATTCCCGAAAATGATGCCACTGTTTTATTTACTACTGCGGGCATGCATCCTCTAGTTCCTTTTTTGATGGGAGCTAAGCATCCTCAAGGTAGTCGCTTAGTTGATTGTCAGAAGTGTTTAAGAACTGGAGATATTGACGATGTAGGAGATAACCGACATTTAACTTTTTTTGAAATGTTGGGAAATTGGAGTTTGGGAGATTATTTCAAGAAAGAGGCTATCGAGTGGAGCTTTGAATTTTTAACATCAAAAAAATATTTAGGGTTAGATCCTAAGCGCTTATTTGTAACTGTGTTTAAGGGCGAGGGCGAAATTCCCTATGACTCAGAATCAGCGCAAACTTGGCAGGAGCAATTCGCAACGGTTGGCATTAAGGCGGAAATTTCGAATGATGGAATTTGGCACAACGAAAATACTCGAATTTTTGCTTTGGGCAAAGAGGATAACTGGTGGGGTTTAGCTAGTGGTGGTCCATGCGGACCTTGCACTGAAATGTTCTACGACACAACTCCAGAAAAAGGTTTAGAAATTGGAAAATCGCATGATGATTTAGTTCGTTCCTTCCGTTTCTTTGAAGTTTGGAATGATGTTTTCATGCAATTTGAAGGCAAGATGAATCAGGGCGCATTAACATACGAACCATTAAAGCAACAGAACGTGGATACAGGTATGGGTTTAGAAAGAACAGTTGCTGTTTTGAATGGTCAAAAAGAAGTTTTTGAAATTACGGATTTTCAAGTTCTATTTCAAAAAATTTCGGAGTTGTCTGGTTTAAAATATGATGACAACAGAATTGCTTTTCGAGTTATTGCCGACCACGCTCGAGCTGCCACGATGATTTTGGGTGATGAACGTGGAATTGAACCTTCAAATTTAGATCAAGGCTATATTTTACGTCGTTTAATTCGCCGGGCAGTGCGTTACGGAAAACAGTTGGGCATTAATGATATCTTCACTTTTAAAATTGCGGAACTTGTGATTGATAACATGCAAAGCGTATATCCGGAACTGAAAAAAAATAAGGATTTCATTATTAATCAATTAGTCCGTGAAGAAGAAAAATTTGCCAAGACTTTGGAACACGGTTTAAAAGAATTTGAGCACCTTACTAAAAACAATAATTTGTCTGGTTGTGATGCATTTATTCTTTTTTCAACTTATGGTTTTCCCTATGAAATGACCGAGGAATTGGCAAAAGAAAAAAATATTTCTATAAACAAGGAAGACTTTGATAAGGAGTTTTGTAAGCACCAAGCTTTATCAAGAGCTGGCGCTGAACAAAAATTCAAAGGTGGTTTGGCTGATTCTTCTACCGAAACCGCACGTTTGCATACAGCAACACACTTATTGCAAGCGGCTTTAAGAAAAGTCTTGGGTAATCATGTTGAACAGCGTGGCAGTAATATCACCGTCGAAAGATTGCGTTTTGATTTTACACATGGAGAGAAAATGACTGATGATCAAAAAAAACAAGTTGAAGACTTAGTAAATGAATGGATCACCGCTGACTATAAAGTAGTCTGCGAAGAATTGCCTTATACAGAAGCTAAAACACGTAACGTGATGGGTTTATTTGAAAATAAATATGGTGAAGTCGTAAAAGTTTATACCATTGGTGCTGTCTCTGGAGAAATTTGTGGCGGTCCTCATGCGGAACATACTGGTGAATTGGGAAAATTCAAAATTCAAAAAGAAGAAGCGAGTTCTTCGGGCGTACGAAGGATTAAGGCGGTTTTGGAATAATTTGAATGTCATGCTGAACTTGTTTCAGCATCTCAATATACAAAGTAAAAAGTAGATCCTGAAACAAGTTCAGGATGACAATGGATATATGCCAAAAAAAATATTAGTTATCAATTCAAATCCAGCCAACGAATCTTTTGGTAAAGTCTTGGCCGAGGCCTATGTGGATGGCGCTATGGCTGGTGAGGCGGAGGTTCAAATAATCCATTTAAAGGATTTAAAATTCGATCCCATCCTTTGGGGCGGGGATAAAAGCACACAAGAATTGGAGCCAGATTTAGTCAAGGCACAGGAATTAATTAAATGGGCCGAGCACGTGGTTTTTGTTATTCCTATTTGGTGGCAAAACGTTCCGGCATTATTAAAAGGTTTTATTGACCGTGTTTTTTTGCCTGGTTGGGCGTATAAATTCACCGGGAAAAATAAATGGGACAAATATTTAACGGGCAAAACGGCGCATTTTATTATTACCACCGGCGCACCAGCATGGTATTATAAATATTTTTTGCGTAGTCCAATCAATAAAATCATGGGGCGCGATGTCTTGAAATTTTGTGGTTTTGGTAAATGCTGCTCTACGGTTATTGGGAATTTAGCCAGTACTAAAGCAGAACAAAATAAGCCTTGGATAGAAAAAATAAAAAAGTTAGCTAAAGATCAAGTTTAGATGCAAGCATCAATTGATGAGAATTTAAAAGCGCATAACCGTTTGGCCGAAGCGTATGAATCTCGGCATCCGGAAATTTATAATGAAATAGAACAAAAACGTCTAGCTGATTCTTTAAAATTAGCAGTTGATTCTATTCAAACAGATTCAACCACAAAAACTGCTTTGGATTTTGGTTGTGGCGCCGGTAATTTAACTAAGTATTTGCTCGAATTAAATTTGGAAGTTGTGGCTGCTGATTTGGCGCCACAATTTTTAAGTTTAGTGCAAAAACGTTTCGGATCCACCGCAAAATTGCGTACAACTCAACTAAACGGCGAGGATTTACGCAATTTTGCGGCCAATGAATTTGATTTCGTCGCCACCTTTTCTGTTTTGCATCACGTGCCAGATTATTTAAAGGTTGTGGAAGAATTTGTACGTGTGGTTAAACCTGGTGGTATAATCTTTATAGATCGTGAGATGAATGCAAATCATTGGTCAAATAACTCAGAGCTAAGAGAGCTATATTCTTATAAAACGATAGCAAAACCATGGACAAGATTTTTAGAACTTCAAACCTGGATTAATCGTTATAAAAAAATGCGTAATCCGCGTTATCAAGAAGAAGGGGATATTCACGTTTGGCCTGATGATCACATTGACCATGTTAAAATTGATTCTGTGCTACTGAGAAAATGCGAAATTGTAAAGGATATTAATTATTTGCATTTTGACAGTCGTTATCCAATAGAACTTTGGCGAGAGTTAAGTAAAAAAATAAGTGATACGCGTTGTTTAATTGCAAGAAAAATAAAGTAATCGTATGAATACAATCAAAGCAGTGCTGTTTGACATGGACGGGACATTGGTTGATACAGAGCCTTGTGGTCTTAAAGCGCTAAAAGACACCTTGTCTCAATTTGATCTTACAATTAGGCAAGAAGAATGGACTCTTTTTGATAAGGTCTGGCGAAGAGATGGGACGGATATCACGGAAGACGTTTTCTTTTCTGATTATGTGATTAAAACAAGCGGGAATATAAATCAAAAGAATTTTGAAAAAGTTTTTTATAAAATTTACGAAGAAAACATCATTAAGGCTGATCCACTACCTGGCGCGAATCAGCTTTTAAAAAGGTTGAAAGGTCAATATCGATTAGCTATTGTCACGGCCAGCACACAAGCGCAAGCCCAGGCGGTTTTGAAACAGCATGTTTGGGGGGATATTTTTGATGCCGTAATAAGTTTTGATCAATACCAAATTAAAAAACCAGATCCAATTTCATATTTAATGGCAGCCGAGAAGTTAGCAGTTTTACCAGATGAATGTATGGTTGTAGAGGATTCAAAAAATGGGGCACTGGCTGGGAAAAATGCAGGCATGTATGTTGTTGGAGTTAGGGCTGGGAATAAAGTCCAAATAGATTTATCTGCCGCTAACAAAATAATACAAACTTTGAACGAATTTCCCATATAAATAATTAACTAAATAAACTTATGTACGAAGAATCATTTGATTTCGCTGCTACCAGCCCAGACCTGGCAGCTATGGGGTCATATTCATCCGCCGGCCCTTTGATGGCTATTATGGGCATGATGTGGATCATTGTTCTAGTTTTTTATGTTTATTCGGCATTGTGTTGGTTTTACATTGCCAAAAGAACTAATACACCGAATGGCTGGTTTGCGTTTATTCCAATTTTGAACACATTGTTAATGTTAAACGTGGCTAAGCGTCCTTGGTGGTGGTTGTTCTTATTCTTAATTCCATTGGTTAATTTTGTTTTGGCTATTATAACCATGATTGATGTAATGAAGGCACTGTCTCGCCCAGGTTGGTGGGTTATTATGCAATTCATTCCGGTGGTCAATTTAGTCTTCTTGGGTTTAATGGCTTGGGGTAAAACAGAAAAAATAATTCCTCAAACCACTGTGATTCCACCAGCTCCACAAAAATAGTATTTAAGATTAGCCCCGATTCATTTGGGGATCGGGGCTATTAACTTCAAAGCCAATTTGTCTATGGATATTACTATCCCGCTTATAGTAGGCTCAGCATTAATTGATTCAATCAATCCTTGCGCTTTTGCAGTGTTGATTTTTTTGATTTTATATCTTATTACCGTTAAAAATAAAAAAAAGATGTTGCAGATTGGTTTAATATATATATCCGTTGTGTTTTTGGTTTACTTGGCTGCGGGACTTGGACTTTTAAGTTTTATCCAGAGTTTTACTTTAACTAAATTTTTTTATAGGTTTACAGCTGTTCTTTCTATTATTTTAGGATTAATTAATTTAAAAGATTATTTTTGGTACGGCAAGGGAATTAGCTTGGCTATTCCTGAATCGCAAAAGGAGCGATTGAATAAGTACATTAAAAAAGCAACTTTGCCAGCGGCGATGATTTTAGGTATTCTGGTGGCCTTTTTTGAATTACCATGCACTGGGGGTGTTTATTTGGCTATTATCTCACTTTTGGCTAGCCGTGAAACTTGGTGGACGGCTTTTGCTTATTTATTTTTTTATAATGTTGTTTTTGTTTTGCCACTTCTTATCATTTTGTTTGGTGCCTATAAAGGCTTGGCTCCAGAAAAAATTGAACATTGGCGACAGGCACAAAAGAAAAAAATGCGCTTGGCCATTGGTTTGGTATTGGTGGGGTTAGGGGTGCTCATGTTCTTGCTTTAATTGTTAAAAAGCTAATTTTGTTATATAATTTTAGCGTTATATGTCAAAAGTACTACATAATT
>CAZMEQ010000011.1:0-30665 GCA_964565345.1 uncultured Gammaproteobacteria bacterium
GATACTTTTTTGAGTGATAAAAAGTACGAGCGTATTTTGGATAAGATAAAGGTTACTCTAATGGACTTGGATATCCAAGGGAAGCATGAACGTTTAACACTCTTAAAAAGTATTGATGAACTAATTAAAGACGAAATAAAACGAGGCGTTAACACCGTAGTTATTTTAGGTAATGATAAAACTTTATTGCGTGTAGTTGATACGATAGGGCATAACAATATTACCTTGGGCATGATTCCCATCGGGCCAGAAAATCGTATTGCTGAATGTCTTGGTATTCCGCCAGAGGAGGCTGCATGTGAAGTTATTGCGGCGCGAAAAATTGTCGAGTTGGATTTAGGAAAAGCTAATGAGCAGTATTTTCTTTCTAGCTTAAAAATTGATAAAAATTTAAATCGTGTTAGTATCCAAAAGGATAATTATCGTGTCGTGCCCCAACCAAACTGTATTGAATTTGATATTTATAATTTTTATGTGCCAGAAGGAGAGTCTGATTATGAGAAAGAAATGGAGAGATACACACCGCAAGACAACAAGTTGGAATTAGTCATTCGTAAACAGGCATTGCAGGGAGGTTGGTTTAAGAAAAGAAAAATTTTAAAACCCATAGATAGTATAATACAGAGTAAAATTTTTAAGATAAAAAGTTTTGAGTATTTGCCGGTGGTGTTAGATGGTTATAAGGTTATTAAAACCCCGGTAACGGTGGAGTTAGCTCCGCATAAATTTAAAATGATAGTGGGGAAGGATAGATTAAAAAATATTCATTAAAAATAAAATACTAATGTATGACACCAAAAGTAAACAAAGAGACATGCATCGGTTGTGGAACTTGTGCTTCTATTGCCAGTGATATTTTTAGAATGGGTTCTGATGGTAAGGCTGAAGTGATTCCTGGTTGCGACTGTAATGGTAAGGAAGATATTATTAATCAGGCTAAGGATGCTTGTCCAGTACAGGCTATCAGCGTAGAGTAAAATTTTTGTGTTACTTGTAGGCGCAGGTCGTGACCTGCGCCTACAAGTCTTATTTGCCCAGGTGGCCCGCGCACTATCCGCTTTTGGCGGAAGTGCGGGGCAAGTTGCTTTAATTGCCTGGGTAAAACAACTTAGATATGCCCAGGTGGCGAAATTGGTACACGCACTACCTTGAGGTGGTAGCGATCGCAAGGTCATGGAGGTTCAAATCCTCTCCTGGGCACCAAAAATATAAATGAAGCAAACAGTCCTAAGGGCTGTTTTTTTATTGACAAATAATTTTTACTTTGGTAATTTAATAAGCCTCGTCGTTGTGACGATGGTAACTTTTTGGAGGGATCCCATGTCCTTGCGTAGCTTGCTCAATGTCATCCCGGAGGGCGCCAAGCGCGGGTGGCGCCTGCTCATCAACGGAGCAGAGATGCCCGCTCAGCTGGCCGAGCTGGTGTC
Source organism: uncultured Gammaproteobacteria bacterium (assembly GCA_964565345.1). Taxonomy (GTDB): domain Bacteria; phylum Patescibacteriota; class Patescibacteriia; order UBA11705; family JABHMO01; genus GWC2-39-14. The sequence goes on from CAZMEQ010000011.1 coordinate 1,428, forward strand.
CGACCGTTTCGGGTCCATCATCTACGGCTGGAACGGCCAGTACGACACCTGGGGCTTCGAAGAAGTCGGTGGCGGGGGCTCGGTCCTCGTGCCGTACTTCGAAGACGAAGAGGGCATGCTCTGGGTCGGCCTGGTCCAGCAGCCCCGTCCCTTCATGTCCACCGAGCCGGTCTGGAACCTGCCGCGCGGCTTCCTCAGCCTCGGCGAGAACCACTTCCAGAGCATGGTCCGCGAATCTGGCGAAGAGCTGGGCTTCGAGGAAGCCGAGCGCGTCCGCATCATGCGTGGCGAGCCGGGCAACCCCAACTCGACGTTCTTCGTGACCGTCGGCGAGAACCCCGACGGCAGCCCCAAGGGCATCAAGTTCTACTGCGTCCAGTTCGATCAGAACGAGGTGGAGCCGGATGGCGGGAACTACCGCTTCAAGCCGGGCGTCGTCAAGCCGCTCACCCCCTCCGCCGAGAAGATCATGGGCATGACCTTCATGCCCTGGGACCTGGCCATGAAGCTGCCCTGCCTCATCACCGCGGCGGGCATCGGTCGTCTCCTTTCGACCCTATCCGAAGAAGAGCTGGAAGTGGGCTAACCACAACAGCCGCCCCCTGCACTGCACCAAGTGTGGGGGGATTTTTTATTCTGTGGTATAATTTTAGTGAAAATAAATAATATTTTTTATGATTGGACGAATTCTCATCGGTGCAATTCTTTGCGCTGTAGGTTACTTTTTTGTCTGGAAACCTTTAACAATTTTAGACTTAATTGGACCTATTCCTTTTGCTGAAAAATGGTTTGGCAATAGCGTTACTTTTTATAAAGTCGTTGGGATACTTGTTATTTTAGTGGGCTTTTTGGCTATCACAAATTTACACGGGCGATTTATAGAATGGATTGTTAGTTTTATGTTTTAAGAATGTTGGGTAAAAATAAAAAAATTGGTACTTGGGGAGAAAAACTTGCGGAGAATTATTATAAAAAATTTGGTTATGAGTTAATTTGTCGCAATTGGTCTCGCAGAGGTGGGGAAATAGATCTTATTTTTCTGAAGGACAAGGAAATTGTCTTTGTTGAGGTAAAAACAAGAACAACCAATGTGTGTGGTTGGGCCGAAGATGCCGTTACCCCAGTTAAGAAACAAAAAATTAGTAAGCTAATTGATCAATATTTGATGCTGAACCAAGAGTATCAGGGTAATTTCCCGCGTTTCGATATTTTAGTCGTTGAGTTAATATCAGCTGCCCCTAAATTTATTCATTATGAAAATGTTATATTAAATTAATTTTATGAGTACAATGCATGATTCAAGCAGTGAGCCCAAAAAGCCACAACAAGAAGGCGATCGTATTTTAGCAGCTATTAGCTATTTGGGTTTTTTGTGTTTTATTCCTTTGTTTTTAAAAAAGTCGAACCCTTTTGTTCAGTTTCATGCTAAGCAGGGGTTAGTTTTATTTATAGCTGAGATAATTATTTCTTTTATAAATATAATTCCTATATTAGGACAGTTGGCTTGGTTGGTAGCCATTGTTGTTTTCTTATTCGTTTCTATCAATGGGATTATAAAGTCTTGGCAGGGGGTATATTGGAAAATTCCAGTCCTCTCTGATTACGCTAAAAAGATAAATCTTGATTAATTATGAAAAGAACTAAGATCGTTTGTACTATCGGTCCGGCTTCTGATGATCCGGCTATATTAAAAAAATTAATTCAGTCTGGGATGAATGTGGCTCGACTTAATTTTTCACATAATGTGCATGCTTATCATGCCGGAGTCATTAAAAACATTAGAGCTTTAGCCCAAGAATTGAATCAGCCAATAACAATTATTCAGGATTTACAGGGGCCTAGAATCCGTTTGGGGGATTTACCTGCTACTGGTGTTGTTATTAATAAGGATGATGAGGTCGTGCTTACTACTGGCAAGGGTAACAAAAATAAAATTCCGGTTACTTATAAAAATCTTCATCTAGATATAAAGGCTAAACAACGAGTTTTGATTGCTGATGGTACCATGGAGCTCGATGTTATTAAAGTTAAGGGTAGAGATATTTTCTGTCGTGTCGTGATCGGGGGGGCTTTATTTTCTCATAAGGGTATAAATTTACCGGATACTAATGTTAGGATCCCACTTTTTTCACAAAAAGATAAGCAAGATTTGGTTTTTGGGGTTGCTCAGGACGTTGATTATATAGCATTGTCTTTTGTAAGGACAGCAGCCGATGTTCGTGAATTACAAAAATTGATTAAAGCAGCAGCCGCGAAACAAAAGAAAAAAGATTGTAATATAAAAGTAATTGTCAAAATTGAGCGCCCTGAAGCCATTAAAAATTTCGATAAAATTTTAGAGACAACCGATGGAGTGATGATTGCGCGCGGAGACCTGGGTATTGAAATGTCGCCCGAAGATGTTCCCATAAATCAGAAGATGATTATCGCAAAATGTTTGCATGCTTCAAAGCCCGTAATTGTAGCAACACAGATGCTTGACTCTATGATTAATAATCCTCGCCCGACTAGAGCGGAGGCGAGTGATGTGGCCAATGCTGTTATTGATCATACTGATGCAGTTATGCTTTCTGGCGAAACAGCTGGTGGCAAATATCCAGTTGAAACTGTTGAAACCATGACGCGTATAATTGAGAAGACAGAAGCTTCGGTCTATGATGATGTTTTATTGCGAGATATTGCTAAAAAGACTAAAGCCACTGACGAAGTCATGGCTGGCTTAGTAAAAAAGATTTCTAATAAGGTCAGTCCAAAAGTTATTATTGTTGCAACCAAATCAGGATATTCGGCGCGCATTGTTAGTCGTTATAGACCCGAGACACCAATTTGGGTTGTGGCTGAAACAAATAAAGTGGCACAGCAACTTAATCTTTGTTGGGGAATTAGAGCCTTAGTGCTGGCACCTATAAAGGATTATAGTGATTCCCTAGGGTTAGCTTTGGATGTTTTAAAAAGGAATAAAGTTGTTAAATCTGGTGATAAAATTGTTCTTATTGTTAATTTGTCTAGATTAAATAGAGTAGAAGTAAGAAAAGTTTAATATGACGGGCAGAGCTAAATATTTAATTATTTTAATTTTTTTCGTTGTTGTTTTTATTGCTTTGTTTTTTATTTATTTAGCCATAAATTCGCCGGCTGAGATAATTTATTTTTCAAGACAACCTTCTATATTCGAGAAAGTTAAGTGTATCGTTGGGGCTGGACGCTTGGACGTTGAAGTCAGTGGGGGAGAAAATAGCATGACTTGTCCAAAGAACAATGTTAATGAAGACTGTTCTAGGGAGGTTATTTATTCTTGCGTTTATAAATAATATGCGTTTGGTTTTTTGGGAAGCAATGGCCGCAATGGTTGGTGCCATGATTGGTGCTGGTGTTTTGGGTTTGCCCTATGTTATTAGTCAGGTTGGTTTTATCTTGGGTTTTTTGATGTTAATAATTCTGGGGGTAGCTGCTGTTATTTTAAATTTGATGTTTACGGAAGTAGTTTTAAGGACAACTGCGTCACACCAAATTGCGGGGTATGCCAAAAAGTATTTGGGCGTTATTCCTTATAGAATTGAAATATTATCAACGTTAGTGGGAGCTTATGGGGGGTTAACTACATATTTAATTGGTCAGGGTGTTGTTCTGTCGGTTTTGTTTGGGGGGAAAGCTTTAATTTATAGCCTTGTTTTTTGGCTAGTAATAAGTGCTTTGTTACTTCTAGAAATACAAAGGATAAAAATTGTAGGGTTATTTGTGGTTGTCTGCGTGTTATTTGTTGTTTTGTGCATGATTTTTATGGGTAGTTCATCGTTGGACATTAATAATTTAAATTATTCTGATACGAGCAAATTATTCACCCCATATGGTGTTATTCTTTTTGCTTACGGAGGGACAGCAGCCGTCGTAACAGTACGACAAATTTTGAGAAAGAAAGAAAAAAAGATGTTTCCCGCAGTTCTACTAGGAACGCTTATTCCGGTTTTTGTTTATATTATTTTTTCTTTGGTGGTAGTTGGTATCACGGGTAAGCAAACAACTGAGGTTGCTACGGTGGGATTGGGTGATTCGTTGGGGCCAGTAATGCTGGTTATGGGAAATTTATTTGCTTTTTTTGCGATGGGATCAGTTTTTTTGAATAGTGGGTTAATTTTAAGAGAGTTTTATCAATATGATCTGAGACTGAAAAAAATATGGGCGTGGCTCTTGGTTATTAGTGTCCCCTTCATCCTCTTTCTGTTTGTAGCGCATGATTTTGTTCAAATTATGGGCGTGGCGGGTAGTTTTGCCTATGGGATTACAGGGATTATAATTGTTAATCTTTTTTGGAGTTCCAAGAAAAAAGGAGACCGCACGCCAGAGTTTCGTCTCCCTCGTTTAAAATTAGTTGGCTTGGCTCTTATACTGACATTTTTACTGGGAATGGTCTACACTGTGTTCGACGTTTTAGCAAAATAATCATTGCCCGCCAGAACTAAAGAATAGTGCTGGCGGGCTTGTTTTTTGTCTAAATTTATGTTATATTCAGAATGCATTTATGAAACCAGAAAGTTCAAAATACCGTCTTCTAGAGATGATTCCAGGCTTGTTAATCTGGACTACTTTTTTATTTTCAATCATTTTTTCCTTCTGGCAACCATTGTGGGTTATCTTTTTTATTATCGCTTTTGATTTATTTTGGCTTTTTAGAATTTTGCACTTTATTTTTTTTGTAAACCTTTCTTTTATAAAGTATAAGCAAGTCGTGAAGGTGGATTGGTTCAATAAGGTGACACAAATAAATAGGTGGGAACGTATTTATCACGCTATTTACTTGCCCACGGCCGGAGAACCTTTAGATGTATTGCAAGGGACTTTTAAAAGCTTGCTGGCTAGTCAGTACCCAGCTCAAAAAATGATAGTCATCTTGGGCGGGGAGGGCCGCATGGCTGCTGATTTTTTGCCTAAAGCGGAAGTTATTCAAAAAGAATTTTCAGATAAATTCTATAAGATTATTATAACAGTACATCCTGATGGCTTGGCTGATGAAATGAAGGGCAAGGGGGCGAATGCACATTGGATGGGGCAAGAGTCACAAAGAGTTATTGATGAGTTGAACATCCCCTATGAAAATATTATCGTTTCTTATTTTGATTGTGACACTTGTGTTCACCCTCAATATTTTTCTTATTTAACACATAAGTTTTTAACCCATTCCAACCCGTTGCGAGTTTCGTATCAGCCGGCTGTTTTATATAATAATAATATTTGGGACGCTCCTGCTGCAATGCGTGTTACTGCCTTTGCTACTATTTTTTGGCTATTAACAGAGCTGATGCGACCAGAAAGAATGTATACTTTTTCTTCGCATAGCATGAGTTTTAAGGCCTTAGTGGATGTTGGTTTTTGGCAAAAAGATATAGTCACTGATGATTCAAGAATTTTTTTGCAATGTTTTTTTCGCTATCATGGTAATTATGCAGTTGAACCCATGTACATTCCAGTCTCTATGGATACTGTTATGGACAAAAACTATTGGAAAGGTTTTAAAAATTTATATAAGCAACAACGGCGTTGGGCTTGGGGCGTGGAACATTTCCCCTATATGATGTGGAATTTTAAGAGGGACAAGCTAATCCCTTGGTATAAAAAGTTAAAATATACTTGGAACCTGGTTGAGGGAATGTATTCGTGGGCAACAGCACCAATTCTGATATTTGTACTAGGACGTTTACCTTTGTGGGTGGCGGGGAGAGGGATTGAATCTTCTTCCGTTATTGTACAAAATGCGCCTTATGTTTTGGAAAAGTTGATGCAAGTTTCTATGGCAGGCATTTTAGTGTCAGCTATAATTAGCATTTTGTTATTGCCAGCGCGACCTAAAAATCGTTCTAAATGGATGTACCCAGTTATGCTTTTACAATGGATATTATTACCGGTCACGCTAATTTTGTTTGGTTCCTTGCCTGCGGTCGAGGCTCAAACTCGGTTGATGCTTGGTAAAAAATATCATCTTGGTTTTTTTGTAACACCTAAAAGTCGTTAATTATGAGTAAGGTGACTGTAAATTTAGTTACATGGAATGGTGCTAAGTATATTGAAAATTGCATCCATTCAGTTTTAGCGCAGACATTTAAAGATTATTCCATCTTGATTATAGATAATGGTTCATCAGACGAGACCTTGGAAATTATTAACGAACAATTTCCACATTTAAAGATTATCAAACATAAAGAAAACTTGGGGTTTGCCAAGGCCCATAATCAGGCCATACATTGGAGTAAGTCGGAATATGTTTTGATGCTTAATCAGGATGTGATCTTGGATTCTGGATACCTGGAAAATTTGGTTAATTTTTTAGATAAAAATCCCATGGCTGGATCAGCAACCGGGAAGATTTTAAGACTCCAAGATGATCAAAAAACAAACTATATTGATTCAGTTGGTTTAAGAATTTATAAGAATTATCGAGTTGTCGATATGGGTGCTGGCGAAATGGATGAAGGGCAGTATGATGCTATCACTGAAATCTTTGGTGTGTCTGGTGCCTTGCCTATGTACAGACGTAAGGCTTTGGATGAAGTGGTTTATCAGCAAGAATATTTGGATGAATCATTTTTTAGTTATAAAGAAGATGTGGACTTGGCCCATCGATTGCTCACTGCTGGCTGGCAGGCTTGGCGTGTTCCGATGGCCATAGCTTTTCATGATAGAACGGTTAGTTCTCCATATGAGAAAATGTCAGCCTGGAAAGTTGCACAAAACAGAACTCGAAAATCTAATTTTTCAAAGTTTTATTCTTATAGAAATCATTTATATTTTTTAAAAAAGAACTTGCCTCGACCTACCTGGGCCGTGTTTTTTTATGAATTGACCAAGGCTTTATTTGTAGTTTTTTTAGAACCTAAAAACGTAAGCGCCTGGAAAGATTATTGGGTTAATCGTAAACAGCTTCAAGCCAAAAGAAGCCTAATTCAAAAAAGAAAAAAAATATCAGATGAAAAGTTGAATTCCTGGCTAACCTAATATGGAGATTTCAATAGTCATTTTAAATTATAAAATGAGAGGCTTAGTTAAGAATTGCCTTAAAGCGATTTTTGAATCGCAAATTAGCGTTTCATATGAAGTTATAGTAGTTGATAATAACTCTAATGATGGAGTTGAACAGCTGATTAAAGAAAAATTTCCACAGGTTAGATTTATTCAAACTGGTAGAAATGATGGGATGGGGGCGGGGAATAATGCAGGTATTAAGGTGGCACAGGGTAATTACATATTGATAATGAATCCAGATATATTCGTTTATCCTGGGTCTATCCAAAAAATGTATGATTATATTAAGGATCGGGCAAATGTCGGCTTGGTCGCTCCCAGATTATTGAATGCAGACGGGACGTTGCAGTATTCATGTTATAGGTGGTATGGATATTTGACACCTTTGTTCAGGCGAACATTTTTGGGAAATTTAAAGTTTGCCAAACGTGATGTGGATAAATTTTTAATGTTAGATTGGGATCATGCCAGTAACCGGGAGGTGAATTGGATTCAGGGCTCTTGTTGGCTGGTTCCCCAAAAAGTTTTTGATACTGCGGGATTATTTGACGAGTCTTTTTTCATGTATTTTGAAGACACGGATTTATGCCGCAGAATACATAATGAAAAATATAAAATTGTTTATTTGGCGCAGGCTGAAGTTTTGCATCTTCATCGACGGCAGTCAGCCGATAATAATTTGTGGGGAGTAATTACCAATAAGCTGACTCGAACCCACATTAAAAGCTGGTTTAAATATTTGTGGAAGTGGCGCAAAAGAAAATAAAAAACGGACTCGTTTTTACGAGCCTGTTTTTTTTAACTACATTTGTTATAATTTGAATAGCATTATGCAAAGTCATAAACAAAATTTTATCGTAGGTCCACAAAAAAAACGTTTTAACACTTTTGTGGGAGTGTTCAGGGATGTTTTTTTTACTATATTAAAATTATCACCTTATTTGTTTGTTGTTTTTGTTAGTTTGTTGCTGTTATTATTAATTGTTTTAGGGGTTGGTATATTGCCATATTATGCTTCGCTAAAGAATGTTTACTCTTATTCATCAATGGGGCAAGCGCATCTTTTGTCTGCTGAAGCGTTGGTAAGGGAATATGATTTCTCTCGAGCGAAAACCGAGTTAACTTTGGCAAAAGAAGGGTTCATAGAGGCGCAGAAGAGTTTGAGTGTTTTGGATAAATCCTTTTTGTTACGTAGCAACTTTTTTCATAATCAATATGATGTAGCTAATGATGTTTTATTTATCGGAGAGAAATTAGCACACGCGATTAGTGGAGTTTGTATTATAGGCGAAAGAGCTTTAAGCACGCTGGAAGAGGAAAATTTGAGTTTTGGCAAAATAGATGCTCAAACTAAGGGGGAGTTACTGGGGATTATGATGGAATCTATGAATGACATTAAGGATGTCCGCCGAGACATTGGATATATTAGTGAAAAGCTACGAGATATAAATTCAAAACAGCCATTATTTATTTTTGATAAAGTTGTTGATCCGCTTCAAGCCAAAATTCCTCAAATTGAAAAAGCCTTTGATTCGTCTTTATCATTTTTGACTGGTCTGCCTTGGCTAACGGGGTATCCGGAAGAAAAAACGTATTTATTTATTTTAGAGAATAATCGTGAAATGCGTCCGTCTGGTGGTTTTATTGGTACTTATGGAGTATTACAATTGGCTAATGCAGAAATAAAGAATTTTTACACGGATAATAGTTATAATTTAGATGTCTTAGTTAAGGATACACAAAAAATTCCATCACCAAAGCCAATTAAAGATTATCTGGGACAACAATATTGGTTTTTCCGTGACTCTAATTGGTGGCCCGACTGGCCCACTTCGGCCCAAAAGGTGGCCTGGTTTTATCAATTAGAAGGTGGGAAAGAGAAATTAGATGGAGTTATCGCTATTACTCCAACAGTTGTCGAAAAATTGTTAGGTTTTTTGGGTGAAATAGAAGTAGATGGGTTAAAGTTCAATGAGCAAAATTTTTGGGAACAGTTAGAATATCAAGTAGAGTATGGTTATTATAAACAAGGCATTGATGCTGCTAACCGAAAAGATATTATTGGAGACTTGAGTATGGAGATGATAAAGTGGTTGTATTCATATCCGATGTCCGAATGGCCCAATTTAATTGAGACTGTTTCCCATGCTATAAAAGAAAAACACATTTTAATTTATTTCTTTGATCCTGTCGGGCAGTCAGTGGCTGTTAAGAATGGTTGGGCTGGCGAGGTCAAGCAAAGTTCCGGTGATTATTTAATGTTGGTAGATGCTAATTTAGGAGCCTTAAAAACAGATTCAGTTATGTCTCGGACTTTGGTTTATAATTTGAACGAGAGTAAAGATGGTGCAGTTGTTTCTGAAACAAAGGTTAATTATCAAAACATGGGGACATTCTCTTGGAAAACAACTCGTTATATTTCTTATACGCGACTCTATGTGCCAGCGGGGAGTCAACTACTTTCAGTTGAAAGTGGAACCGAAAAAATTCCTTTAGAGAAAATAGATATTTACAATGAATTTGGTAAAACAGCCTTTGGACTAGCCTTTAAGGTGGAACCGCAAACAAGCAAGGAAATAATTTGGCGCTATAAATTGCCAACTTTAGTGTCAGATCAAATAAGAGCTGGTTCTTATGGTCTTTTAGTACAAAAGCAACTGGGTTTAGACAAGTTAAATTTGCAATTGGATTTGAACTTTGCGACGAAAGTAAAAAATGTTGGAGAAAGCACACTAAAAAATCTTCAAAATATAAAACAGACTTCAGTTTTAAAGCAGGACGAGGAATTTATCGTCTGGTTTGAAAAAAAATAAAGGAATGCCGCCAGGCGCTGGGCGTCCTGGCGGTTTTTGTATTCAAGCTTGTTGATAAGGCAGTCATTTAGCGTCTATTTTGTCAATTGTGGTGACTGGATATTTTACTGTTTTATGTTAAAATAATGAAACCTAAAGAATACTTATTTATGCAATTTGTCCCACTTCATGTGCATAGCCATTATAGCCTTTTGGACGGGTTGGCTAAGATAGATGATATAGTCCAAAAAGCCAAAAATGATGGGATGACGGCTGTTGCTTTAACAGACCATGGCGTTATGTATGGGACGGTTGAATTTTACAAAAAGTGTAAAGCCGCTGGTATTAAGCCAATTATTGGAGTCGAAGCGTATATAGTGAATGATCGTAAACGCAAAGAACGATCAGAAGAAGAGCGATTTCACATGATATTGTTGGCTGAAAATAATGAAGGCTATAAAAATTTAATTAAATTGACTTCCATCGCTCACTTGGAAGGTTTTTATTATAAACCACGTATCGATTGGAAGGTGTTAAAGGAATATAGCTCTGGTTTAATTTGTTTGACGGCGTGCTTGCAGGGCGAAGTGCCTCGTTCCATTTTAAAGGGATTCAAGGATGATCAGCTCAAGGCTGTTGTTGAAAAATATCAAAATGTTTTTGGTAAAAACAACTTTTTTTTGGAGGTTCAGCATAATCCTAATATACCTGAACAAAAAATAGTCAATAATAAAATTTTTGAAATTGGCGCTAAGTGGGATATCCCCATTGTTTGTTCAAACGACTCACATTACTTAAATTCTGATGATGCGGAAGCCCACGACATTTTGCTATGTTTGCAAACCAAGCGAACCATTAGCGAAAAAGATCGCATGTGTATGTTGGGCGAAGATTTTTCTTTTATGACCCAGCAACAAATGGCGGATAATTTTAGAGCCAACCCCGAAGTCCTCGAGAATACAGTAAAAATCGCGGAACGTTGTAATGTCGAGATTAGTTTAGGCAAAATTCATTTGCCCCATTTTGAATTGCCAGAGGGGCAATCGGACGATGAATATTTGCGTAATATGTGTTTAGATAATATGCCCGGTCGCTATGGCTTTGATGCACGAGCTAGTCAGTCTTCGGCGGAACAACAAAAGGTAATGGAACGGTTGGATTATGAATTGAGTATTATCAAGAAAACCGGTTATGCTTCTTACTTTTTGATTGTGCAAGATTTTATTGTTTGGGCTAAAAATCATGGAGTGGTAGTGGGCCCTGGACGTGGCTCGGCCGCCGGGAGTTTAGTCGCGTATTTAACCAGAATTACTAATTTAGATCCGTTGAAATATGATTTACTCTTTGAAAGATTTTTGAATCCAGAACGTGTTTCGATGCCTGATGTGGATACTGATTTTTCGGACGAACGACGCGAAGATGTTATTCGTTATGTTGAAAGCAAGTATGGTAAGGATCATGTGGCGCAAATTATTACTTTTGGAACGATGGCGTCTCGTGCAGCTGTGCGTGATGTGGGGCGCGTACTAGAATTGCCGTATGCTTTTTGTGATAAGGTTTCGAAGCTAATTCCTATGAACATGGAATTAGACGAAGCTATTGCTAAGGTTGAAGAAGTAAAGGATTTATACGAGCATAACGAAGATGCTAAACGTTTGCTTAATTTTGCCCGCAAGTTAGAAGGCGTTTCGCGTCACGCTTCAACGCATGCTTGTGGGGTAGTTATTACACGTGATCCAGTCGATGATTACTGCCCGCGTCAATTTGCGCGCGATCAAGAGGAGACGGTGGTGACTCAATATTCCTTGCATCCAGTCGAAGATATTGGTTTACTTAAAATGGACTTTTTGGGTCTTAAAAATTTAACTATTATTGAGCGCACCTGTGAGATTGTCGAAAAAATGTTAGGCCAAAAAGTGGATATTGATAATATCCCACTTGATGATAAAAATTCTTATAAGTTGTTTCAAGATGGCAGGACAACCGGAGTGTTCCAGTTTGAATCAAGCGGCATGAAGCGCTACTTAAAACAGTTGTGTCCTAATAATATTGAAGATTTGATTGCCATGGTGGCCTTATACCGACCTGGGCCTATGGATTTAATTCCTTCTTACATTAGTCGTAAACACGGGTTAGAGGGTGTGGAATATATTCACCCTTTATTAGAAAAATCTTTACGTAAAACTTTTGGTATTGCTATCTATCAGGAACAGATTATGCAAATCGCACGCGATTTAGCTGGTTTTACTTTGGGTGAGGCCGATGTGTTACGTAAAGCCGTTGGTAAAAAAATAGTGGAATTGCTGGCCGAACAAAAAGAAAAATTCGTAGCGGGTTGTATTAAAAATAACGTGCCCAAAGAAGTTGGCCAACAGATTTTTGCTTTTATTGAACCTTTTGCAGGTTATGGTTTTAATCGTAGTCATGCAGCTTGCTATGCCTATATCGCTTATCAAACAGCATATTTAAAATCGAATTTTCCAGCTCAGTTTATGGCGGCGCTTATGACCTCAGATCAACATAACATGGAGCGTATCGCTATAGAAATTGATGAATGTAGACACATGGGCATAGAAATATTGCCGCCTAGTATCAATGAAAGTTATTCAACTTTTACAGCGGTGGCGGAGTCATTGCAAACAGATAAACCGCGTATTCGCTTTGGATTAAATGCCATACGTAATGTAGGGGAAAATGTTGTTAAGGCGATTGTCCATGAAAGAAAAAGTGGTGGGCCATATAAGAGTTTAGAAGATTTCTTGGGAAGACTTTCGAGCAAAGACATCAACAAAAAATCTTTAGAGGGTTTAATCAAGGCTGGCGCAATGGATGGGTTTGGGGACCGGAGCCAATTGTTGGAAAATATTGATAAGCTACTGTTATTTTTGCATGAAGCAGAGGCGGCGCGCGATATGAAACAGGCGAATATTTTTAGTTTTAACGGCAGCGAGAATACATATAATGCTAAATTGATATTACGAGAAGTTTCGCCTGCCAGCAAGGTCCAGATATTGGGGATGGAGAAAGAATTTTTAGGTCTTTATGTGTCGGCGCACCCGTTCCGGGAGTACGAAGAAAAATTGCGTGGGTTAATTGTTCCCTTGATGGATTTGAAAAACCATATTGGTGAAAAGGCTCAGGTTCGTGTTTCGGGAGCGATTTCTACAATAAAAAAAATAATGACGAAAAAGGGTGATCCTATGCTCTTTGTTGGTCTAGAGGATGGTTTGGCTGCAGTTGAAATTTTAGTTTTTCCAAGACTTTACAAAGAAGTTCATGAAAAGTTAGTCGATGGAGGCGTTATTGTTGTTGAGGGGACCTTGTCGGATAAAGATGATGAACCTAAAATTTTGGCGAATAAGATAATCTTAGTGGACGAGGATCTTATTGAAGTTGTAGCGCAAAAGTTACGTGGTCATTCAACAAAGGTTAGTAAAGTTTATGAAAGGATTATTATTGATTATCCTGTAGGAGCAGACAAAGAATTAGCGACAAAAGTAAAAATTTTGTTTATGAGTCTTGCCGGTAAAAAGCAGGTTTTTTTACGGTTGAAAGATAAGTTAATTAAAACCGATTTTTTGATTGATACTAGTTCTGAGGCTATAGTTAAAATTGAAACCTTACTTGGGGTGGGTTGTGTCCATCTTGACGTATAGGTGTATTAATTGGCTTGTGAACAAAAAAATGATATAATCTTATTAAGAATATAGAATAGCGGATATTAATATTGTTTGTATTTTTCTATATTTACCATTAATCATATTCGATTTATTCGTAATCTATGTATATCAAAAAACACACTCAAGTTGCAGAAAGCTACAAAAAATTAGTTTTGGGATTTGTTATTATTGCCGTGGTTTTAGTTGGTATAATACTTTATTTTTCTGCGAGCCGAGCAGTAATTCAAATAACACCCAAAGTGACGCAAATTCAAACTGATTTTGTGATTGATGTAGTAACTGATGGAGGGAATATTGAGCAGGCGTTGCAGGGGGTGCTATTTGAAAAAGAAGTTGAAGGTGCGCTAGAAGGTGATGCCACCGGATCTAAAGTTTTGTCGGGTGGAACTATCGGTAAGGTGAGCCTTATAAATAATAGACCAGAACCTCAAACATTGGTTAAAACAACTCGATTATTGTCACCAGAGGGTATTTTATTACGTTTATCAGACCGTGTTGTGCTTCCGGCTAATGGGCGGGTTGAGGTGGATGTTTATGCTGATGATCCAAACTCTTTTCAGGAAATAGCTCCGACCAAATTTACTATCCCCGGTCTTTGGGAGGGGTTACAAAGTTCTATATATGCCGAAAGTAAGAGTGTTATAAAGAGTTCTGGAGAGTCTATTAAAGTAGTTAAAGCCGTGGATATAGCTAGAACCAAAGATAAGTTAACAGAAGAACTTTATAATAAGGCCATTCAAGATTTTAATGCGCAACTCCCAGGAAAAAACTTTACTACTATAGTTGTAACTAAAAAGGTCATCAGTGAAAAAGCCTCCCTAGAAGTAGAGTCAGTCGCAGATAAGTTTATTGTAAACTTAAAATTGAATGTTATCTTGGTAGCCTTAAATCAAGATGAAATAATTAGAGTCGCGGGCGAACGTTTAAAGTCAGTAGTCTTGAAAAACCAAGAGTTGCTTAATTTAAATGTAAATAATTTTTCATATAAGGTGCAAAATTATGATGAAGTTAAGAAAACAGTTAATGTAAAGGTTCATGTTGAAGGAGATTCTGTAATTGCTTCGAACCATGAAATTTTTAATAAAGAGAAGCTGTCTGGGTTGAGCCCGAAGGGGTTAGAGTTATATTTATCGAACTTCGATGAAATTGATAGGGTTGAGGTGGAGCTTTCACCATTTTGGGTTAAAACCATTCCTAAATTGCAGGATCATATCATAATTACTATTATAAATCCCACAAAATAAGATAGTTGACAAAAAATCGGACTGAGTTATACTAAATTCATTAGTAATGATTGGGCTATCTACCAAATAGCTACCCCCAGTGGGGTTCATCTGCCTTGGGCGGAGGGCTAAATTACTAATAAAATTACCAATTAAGTGTTCTTCCGTCGCCAAGGCTATGGACGAGAACTTGGGTGGAACCGCTCTGAGTTTATCAAAGAGCCCCAAGACTAAATTTATTTAGTCTTTTTTTATTAGTATGTATAAAGTTATTAAATTTGATCCTAGTCCCGCGGCGCTGATAATTGTTGGTCTTTTGGGTGTTGTTGGCGGTGGCGCGAGTTTGACGATAATGATTAATCTCGGTTTTTTTATCAACCCAACTTTAGCGAGTATTATTGGCGGCTTAGTGATTTTTATACTTACCGCTTTGGTCTATTATTGGGTGTCTCAAAAAACAGCTCGTGGTTATTTGGATATAAATGAAAATGTTTTGCATGTTGTATGGAATAAAACAGATCATACCTTCGACTTAAATAAGACAGTGGTTGATAAGTGGCAAGCCATTTGGGAGGTACATGAACAAAAACGTAAAGTTTTGGTTTATTCTTTGACCGAGGAGGGTAATAGTTTTACTTTTTTTGTCGATCTAAGTTGGTTTAATAAGTATAACCTCCCACAAAAAGAATTGGCGGGTGTTTATATCCAGATACGTGACAAAGTGTTATTCAAAATACATCCGAAATTCAAAATAATATGAAAATTCTAATACAGAGGGTAAAGTCGGCTAGTGTTATGGTCAATCAAGAGGTGGTGGGTGAAATTGGGCCGGGGTTATTGTTATTTTTGGGAATTGAAAGAGATGACAATGGGAGTGAGATTGAGGCTTTAGTTAAAAAAATTGTTGAACTAAGAATTTTTGAGAATGAGGCCAATAAATTTGATTTGTCGATAAAGGATATTGATGGAGAATTGTTACTTGTCTCGCAATTTACTTTATGTGGATCTTGTGAAAAAGGTCGTCGCCCAGATTTTTTTGGGGCGGCTGAACCATTTCGGGCAAAAAAGATTTATGATGATTTTGTGGCCCGTCTAAGCCAGGAGGGGATAAAAGTTGCTACAGGAAAATTTGGTGAGTACATGCAAGTAAAACTAGAAAATGATGGCCCAGTTACCTTTATGGTTGAAAAAAAGAGCACCCCGGTGGGGGATAAATAATAATCAAGAAAAATAATAAATAATAAAATGAATAGTGTAACAGTTTTAAAGGACAGAGTAACTTGCTAGTTACTGGTCGCTGGTTACTGGTTACAAAAGATATGGATAAACAACAACTAGAAAAAATGAGACATTCATTGTCGCACATCATGGCTCAGGCAGTATTGAAAATATACCCTGAAGCAAAATTAGCTATTGGGCCGGCTATTGATAATGGTTTTTACTATGATTTTGATTTAGGTGAAAAAGCTTTTTCAACAGCTGACTTAAAGCGAATTGAAAAAGAAATGCGTCAAATTATTAAGGAGGATCAAAAGTTTGAACAATATCATGTCCCGGTAGTTGAGGCATTAGAAAAAATATTTGGGAATCCTTATAAAACAGAATTGATTAAGGAATTAGAAGCTCAAGGAGAAAAAGAAATTAGTTTTTTCCGTAATGTTAATAAAGATGGCGTCGCAGTTTTTGAAGATATGTGCCGTGGGCCGCATTTGAACTCAACCGAGGAGGTCGGTGGGTTTAAGTTGTACAAATTAGCTGGTGCCTATTGGCGAGGTGATGAAAAAAATAAAATGTTGCAAAGAATTTATGGATTAGCTTTTTCGACTCAAGAAGAAGTAGAAAACTATTTGACCCTTTTAGCTGAAGCTGAAAAACGAGACCATCGGGTTATTGGCCGTGATTTATTTATGATTGATCCTAAAGTCGGGTTGGGACTGGCTATGTGGAAGCCTAAGGGAGCATTACTTTGGCGCGTTTTAGAAGATTTTTGGTATAAGGCGCATTTAGAAAATGGCTATGATTTAGTGCGCAGTCCGCATATTGGATCACGTGCTTTATGGGAAACTTCGGGCCATTGGAATTTCTATAATGACAGCATGTATCCAGTTTTAGAAGTAAGTAAAACATTAAAGGAAATGCAAGAAGGCGCCACCGTTGATCGTCCTAAAGAAGAATATTTGTTAAAGCCCATGAATTGTCCTTTTCATGTAATGATCTATAAATCAGAAAAATGGTCTTATAAGCAATTGCCATTACGTTGGGCCGAAACTGGGACTGTTTATCGCTACGAAAAATCGGGGGAGCTTTCGGGGTTAAGTCGCGTGCGTGGTTTTACTCAAGATGATGCGCACATAGTTTGTACCAAAGAGCAAATGGAATCTGAGCTAGAACGAGTAGCAAAATTTGCTAAGTTTATTTTTGATTCTTTTGGCTTTAAACAATACAAAATATACTTGTCGATGAGCGATCCTAAAAATTTAGATCATTATGTTGGCGCACGAGAAAATTGGGAAATGGCGGAGAAAACTTTAGAAAAGGTAGCTCAAAATTTGGGGATTGAATACGAAAAAGAAGAAGGGGAGGCCGCCTTTTATGGACCTAAATTGGATTATAAAGTTAAAGACGTGTTAGGCCGCGAATGGCAATGTACAACCATCCAATTCGATTTTAATTTACCGGAACGCTTTGATATGACTTTCACTAATGCCAAGGGAGAGGAAGAGCGTCCATTTATGATTCACCGCGCATTGTTTGGTTCGTTTGAACGTTTTATGGGTTTACTAATTGAGCATTATGCAGGATCTTTTCCATTATGGCTTTCTCCAGAGCAGATTAGGATTTTACCGGTTTCAGAAAAATTTGAAGATTATGCTAATCAGGTTTTAGATGAATGTAGAAAAAACGGGTTGCGTGTCCAAATGATCAGCGACGGTGATTCTTTGCCAAAACGTATTCGTAATTCCGAGAAAGAAAAAGTGCCCTATGTTTTAGTGGTTGGAGAAAAAGAAGTTGCGGATAAAACAGTGGCTGTCCGTAAGCGCAAATTCGGTGACCTTGGTGCAAAATCAATGACAGAGTTTATTGGACAGGTTGTCCAAGAAGTAAAAGATAAAGCCAACGAATAAAAAATTGCGTATGTAAAAAATGAGCCCCCACACCTGCGTGCAGGTGTGGGGGCTTGTTGTCGGATTCAGGAATCCTTACTCCAGCTGCCAGGCCAGAGTTTCTTGAGCCAGCCGAAGCGCGCGTTGCGCTGGATGGTGGGCTGGGGGTCGGGGATGAGATCTTCCGGATTCAGCTGCGCGTGCAGTCTGTACATGCGCACGATGATCCAGAAGAAGACCTCCGCGTCCTTCATTTCGGGAAGGACATAGGTGAAGTTGTCTCCTTCGTGGGCGGCGCGGGCCGCATCGTTCAAGAAGAAGAGGTTCTTCTTGGCCTCCAGGGGATCCGCCAGGAACAGTTTGTAGGCGGATTGGAGATCGAAGAAGGGGAGCTCGTCGTGTGGTTGCTCCCAAAAAACCTTCTCCTTCTGTGAGATCGTGTCCAGTGTTTCCTCTCGCGCGCGAATCTCGTCGCGCACAGTGGACACGGTTTCGAGGCCATTGAACCGTGCGCGCAGAGGCTCGAAGGCCTGGCGCAGCACGTTGACTTCAGCCTGGGTGACCAGGTTCTTGAACCGGAGGAAGGCCAGGTACTGATCCAGCGGGTGTACCGCTGGATCGGGTTCTGCCAGGACAGCCGGGACAGCCGAAGACATAGCAACGGCTGTGGGCATCGATTCTCTCTCCGGCGGTGGGCCGAAGAGGTAGTACACATTACCCTCTCTTCGGACCGTGGGGTTCATGTTACACCTCTTTGGTTGAACGAGCTTGTTATTATTACATTTATTATGTAATTTGTCAAATGGATGTACCAAAAAGTTAATATACTTAAATAATGACTGATTTTGGTGTATAATCAATGAGTAATTATATAAAAATAAATTATGCGTTTTTTCAGTATTTTGAGTTTAATTTTAGTAGGTACAATGTTGATGAGTAATTCTGGCTTTGCGGCTTCAGATCCTTATTATGGATCTCAGTGGTATTTGAACGAAGTCCGCGCCACAGAGGCCTGGAGTACTAGTAGGGGGAGCGCGGCTGTTATAGTTGCTGTTATTGATACTGGAGTAGACTTGGATCATCCCGATTTACAGGGAAATATTTGGGTTAATGCAGACGAAATCCCGGGTGATGGAGTTGACAACGATGCTAATGGTTATATTGATGATTATAATGGATATGATTTTGTTACTGGTTCTCCTGACCCCAACCCTAAAATGATTACTGGCTATACTTCGGCGGGTATGAGTCATGGAACTTTTATTTCTGGAATTATTTCCGCAGTTCATGATAATAATTTTGGAATTAAAGGTGTTACCACTAATGTCAAAATAATGCCGTTGGTGGGGTTAGCTTCTAACGGGCAGGGTAATTCCAGCTCTGTTTACAAGGCTGTTGATTATGCTGTCAAAAACGGCGCCCAAATAATTAATTTGAGCTTTGGGGGTAATGAATATGATTCTGCCTTAAAAACATCAATTACTAACGCTTATAATAAAGGCGTTTTGATTGTTGCTGCCGGGGGTAATGCTTTAAATGGTGGGACAGGAAAAGATGCCACCAATTCACCAGTTTATCCGATTTGTTATGATCAGGGTTCAAGCGAAAATATGATTTTGGGTGTAGTCGCTTTAACCCAGGATAAAAAAATTGCCAGTTATTCAAATTATGGGGCTGGTTGTATTGATATTGCGGCTCCAGGCGATAGCATTACTAGTTTAGGTTATCAAAATGCAAATTATCCAACATTTCAGGAATTTATAAAAACAGGTTGGTACGGAAGTTCTTTTGCCGCCGGTATTGTTTCAGGTGGAGCGGCACTTTTAAAATCTGTAAATATGAATTTGATGGCTAAAGATTTGATAAAAATAATTCGTGAAGAAAGTGGTTTGTTGGTTGTAGAAGCAAAATATCAAGGCAAAATCGGCGAAGGACGTTTAGATATTAGAAAAGCTATGGATAAGGTTTTATCTGCTTACGGAGCAAGCATCCCGGTTGTTACACCAACCACACCTAATCAGCCGCCAGTAACATTGCCGAATTCAGCTATTATGACCGCGCCTATTACCAATTCTTTATTTTATGCTTCAGCAAAAGCTGGTGGATCAGGCAAAGTACATGTTTATAACTCACAATATCAAAAAGTAAAAGAATTGGACGTCTTAACTGGGCCTGAATTCCATGGATTAAATTTATCTGTCGCGGACGTTAACTTAGATAGTTATAAAGATATTGTAGCTGGTGCAGTGAAAGGGGATCCGTCTTTTGTCCGTGTTGTTGATGAATACGGCGTTATGATTTCAAGCTTTTTAGCCTTTGAATATAATTTTAAGGGTGGGGTAAATGCGGCTGCCGGTGACGTCGATGGCGATGGACAGGTAGAAATTGTTACTGTTGCCGATTCTGGACGAGAACCCGTTGTCCGTGTTTTTAATAAAGATGGAGTAAAAGAGTTTGAATTTTTTGCTTATAATAAATCTTTTACAAAAGGGTTAAGCTTAGCTGTGGGGGATGTTGAAGGTGATGGTTTGGCCGAGATTATAGTAGCGCCGCATAAAGGTTTAATGCCTAATGTAAAAATTTTTAGTGGAAAGGGAAATTTAGAAAAAGAAATTCTCGCTTATGCGGCCAATTTTTCTGGCGGAGTTAATGTGGGCTTGGGAGATATAGATGGTAATAATGTTTTAGATATTTTGACTGCAGCAGGTCCAGGTGGGGGGCCACATATACAAGCTTATAATTCAGCTGGTACGCGGTTGGTCAGTTTTATGGCTTACCAAAACAACATGACTGCGGGGGTTTATGTTAAAAGTTTTGATTGGGATAAGGATAATAAAACAGACATAGTAACTGTGGCAGCCGCCCCTGGTGGCCCACATGTTAGAATATTTAATAGAGCTGGTATTTTAATTGGTGAGTTTTTCCCTTTTCCAGTTACTTTTACACAGGGAATAAGCGTGGAGGCAAGATAAATGTTTAAAGCGCTTTACAAGGTAGTAGATAAAAAACTGGGCATTAAAGAAATTCTTCGTTATGGTTCGGTCGGTTTGGTCGGGGCGTTAACAGATTTATCTTTATTGAATGTAATGGTAAAGTTTAGTAACTTAGACATTTATCATGCTGTGGTAATTGCTTTCTTGATTTCGGTTGTTGTGTCTTATGTTTTACATTGTAATTGGACCTTTTGTGTGCCTCAAGGGGCGACACGACTAATGGTCTATGCTTTTACGTCTATATTCGGGTTGATTTTAAATATAATTATAATGTATTTTTTAATGGAACATTTAGGTTGGTGGTATAATTATGCAAAAGTTTCCGCGATGTTTATTGTTGTAATTTGGAATTATTTTGTTTCAAGATCATTAATATTTAGAAAAACACATAATGTAAAAACCATATGATAGAAGGTGTTGCTGTAAAACAAATGAAGCGTTGGTGTGATGATCGAGGCTTCTTTTCGGAGGTTATAAAGTTTGGTGAGGAAACTTTCCATGAAGTTAAACAAACAAGCTACACGGAGACTTTTCCTGGTGTTATTAAGGCATTCCATTGGCACAAAAAGCAATGGGATGTTTGGTTTGTGTTACGAGGCATGGCTCAAGTGGTTTTGTATGATTGTCGAGAAGATTCAAAAACAAAAGGCGAAACACAAGTTGTTGTTTGTGGAGAAGATAACCCCGTATTGATAAGTATTCCACCTGGAGTGGCACATGGATATCGCGTGTTAGGGCAAGAGAGAGTTGGTTTGCTTTATCATACGAGTGAGTCTTATGATCCCAAGGAACCAGACGAATTTAGGATCGATTTTAACGATCCTCAAATTAATTTTGATTGGTCCACAAAGAATCGTTAACAGTCAATTCTTATAGTAGTATGTCAAAATCAGGTATAACATTTGCTCCCTATGATCGTATCGTTCGTGTTTTATTACCCTTAATTCCGAAGGGAGTTAAACCTAATCATTTGACCTTTGTTAGGTTGATTTTTACGCCAGTACTTATTGTGAGTTTATTGTTGGAAATGTATCAAATAAGTTTGTGGCTTTTTATTTTTTTGGCTCTAACGGATATGTTTGATGGTTCAATTGCTCGGTTGCGGAATCAAATAACTGAGTGGGGACAGATGTGGGACCCGATTGCTGATAAATTGTTAATTGGTTCTGTCGTGGTAATAATGTTGGCAAAAATAAATCCGATTTTAACGACACTAGTTGTTACTTTTGAGTTGGCCTTTATTGCGGGCGGTGCTTTTATGCGATTGAATGCCGAGGAAGTAAAAGCTAACATTTGGGGTAAAATAAAGATGAATTTACAGGCCTTTGGCGGTGGATTTTTGATTTTAGGCTTTTTTTTGAATTTGGCTTTTCTGGTAAGCGTAGGTGAGGTTTTTCTTTTTTGTAGTTTATTTTTTGCCATAATGAGTTTAGTTAAAAGGGGAATATAATAATATGGAAAATTGTGTTTTCTGTAAAATTGTTAAAGGAGAGATTCCATCTCACAGTGTTTATGAAGATGATAATTTTTTTGCTTTTTTGGACATTCGACCTTTAAATTTAGGACATACGTTGGTTATTCCAAAGGTGCATGTTCGTTGGGTTTGGGATGTCCCAGCCGTAGGTGCTTACTTTGAGGTTGTCCGTAAAATTGCTCTGGCACAAAAAAAAGCTTTTGATACGGATTTTGTGGCGTCGGTGGTTTATGGCGAAGAGGTGCCTCATGCTCATGTGTGGTTGGTCCCGAGATTCCAAAACGATGGCCATCCTGGATCCTTGGACCATAAAAATATAAAGCAATTTAGTCCAGAAGAGATGGGTTTGGCTCAAGACAAGATTGTGGCTAATTTGTAAAGGGCGGGGGATTTGCCAAACAACGAAAAATTAAGTAAGCTACTATGAAACAGGAGGCGAGAAATAATATAAAAATCCCATATGAAGATGTTAGTTACAGGGGGCGCAGGTTTTATCGGGTCGAATTTTATCCATTATATTTTGACCAAGTATCCTGATTATGAGGTCGTAAATTTTGATAAGCTTACATACGCAGGTAATTTAGAAAATTTAAAAGAATTAGAAGATCACCCTAATTACCGTTTTGTGAAGGGTGATATTTTAAATGCCGAATTATTAGAGCATGTGGCAGCTGATGTTGATATTATTGTTCACTTCGCGGCCGAGTCACATGTTGACCGTTCGGTTTTAGATCCATTTTCCTTTGTCCGTACTAATGTTTTGGGTACGCACACTTTATTGGAGGTTGCCCGTAAACTTGGTAATAAACGCTTTCATCATATTTCAACTGATGAAGTTTTTGGCTCTTTGTCGCTAGAAGAGCCGGACAAAGCTTTCCATGAAGAAAGTAATTACGATCCACGTAGCCCATATTCATCTTCTAAAGCGGCTTCGGACCATTTGGTACGTGCGTATTATCATACTTTCGGTTTGCCTATTACAATTTCGAATTGTTCCAATAACTACGGACCATATCATTTTCCCGAAAAAGTGATTCCTCTTTTTATTACAAATTTGATGGAAGGTAAAAAGGTGCCCCTTTATGGTGATGGCAAAAATGTACGTGATTGGATTCATGTTCAAGATCATTGTTCGGCGGTGGATGCCATTATCCATCGGGGTAAAATTGGACACACTTATGTTGTGGGCGGCAATAGCGAGAAATCAAATTTTGAACTAACTATGGCTATCCTAGAAAATATGGGCATGGGGGAAGAGATGATTGAATATGTAAAGGATCGGCCAGGGCATGATAGACGCTATGCTGTTCGTCCGCATAAAATTAAGGCAGAACTAAATTGGCAACCAACTATTAGCTTTGTAGATGGAATAAGAAAGACGATTCAGTGGTATGCTGAACATGAAGATTGGTGGCAAAGAGTAAAGACCGGAGATTACTTAAAATATTACGATACTTGGTATAATAAAAGATAATTTATGAAGCTATTAATAATTGGTAGCCAAGGGATGTTGGGTCAGGAGTTGGCTAAAGTTTTTTCTGATTATGAATTAACACTGTGGGATAAGAATGATTTAGATGTAACTGATAGAGCGATGGTTTATTCTAAGGTAGAGATGTTAAGGCCAGATATTATCATAAATGCTGCCGCTTATAATAACGTAGATGCCTGTGAAGAAAACGCAGAGCCAGCCATGCGTATTAATGGGGATGGTCCGATTTTTTTGGCCCGTGCTGCAGAAAACAGTGGGGCCAAATTTATTCAATATAGTACAGATTATGTTTTTGATGGAACAAAAAAGGATGGTTATAACGAAGATGATTTACCTAATCCTATTTCTAAATATGGGGAGTCCAAGTTAGCCACCGAAAATGTTTTTGCTCACTGTACTCGTTGCTATGTAATTAGAACATCTCGCTTGTTTGGCCGGCCGGCCACGTCCGAAGGCGCCAAAAAGAGTTTTGTGGATGTCATGTTAAATTTAGGCAGAGAGAAAGACTCCTTGGATTTGGTAGATGAAGAGTGGAGTAATCCGACATATGTAGTTGATTTAGCCAGACAAACAAAGATTTTAGTAGAAGGGCATTATCCTGCCGGTATTTATCATGCTACTAACGAAGGCTCCTGTACTTGGTATGGTTTTGCCAATGAAGTTTTTAAGCAAGCAGGAATAAAGATCAAGACTACCCCAGTGACAAGCACTAAATTCCCTCGTCCAGCGCGACGACCAATGTATGCTTCGTTAATTAATACCAAGTTGCCGCGTATGCGTACTTGGCAAGAGGCGTTACATGATTACTTACAAGCAATTGGCCAATTGGATATTATTAAAGAAGCAAATAATATAAATACTTTGAATACTTTTAACATTTCTAATAATGCAAATATGACAAAAGTAATGAAGGGAATCGTTTTAGCTGGTGGTAAGGGGACACGGTTATATCCACTGACAAAAATTACTAGCAAACAATTATTGCCGGTGTATAATAAAGCTATGGTGATGTATCCGCTCGAGACTTTGATTAAGGCGGGGATAAAGGAAATTCTGATTATTGTGGCTCCAGAATATGCCGGTGATTATTTAAGGCTATTGGGTTCAGGCAAGGAGTGGGGTGTTAAATTGACTTACGAGATTCAGGACGAACCTAAGGGATTGCCAGAAGCATTTATTATTGGCGAGAATTTTATTGGGGATGATAATGTGACTATGATTTTGGGTGATAATATTTTCTTTGACCATGATTTTACCGAGGATATAAAAACTTTCGAAAAAGGTGGGCGAATTTTTGCGCTAGAAGTTCCTGATCCTGAACGTTTTGGTGTAGTGGAGTTCGATAATAATTATCGAGTACTTTCTATAGAAGAAAAACCCAAAGAACCTAAAAGTAAATATGCTATTCCAGGCATTTATATTTATGACAATCGCGTTTGTAATATCGCTAAGGGCATAAAGCCAACTTGGCGGCCAGAAACAGACATTACTGAGGTCCATAAGGCGTATTTGGGTATTAATGAGCTGGATGTCCGGATGGTCAATGGTAGATGGTTGGATGCAGGTACACATGAAGCTTTGTTAAAGGCAGCAAATTGGATGGCGGCTAAGGAATATCAGAGTAAATTGGGTTTTAGGTCAGAGTTTTTTAAATAAATATTAAAAATAAAATTATGAAAGTAAATGATTTTCCTTTTGGAGAATTGTTAAAAAGAGCCTGGCAATGGACCATTCAAAATAAAATTTTGTGGGTCATTGCTTTTTTTGCTGGTAGCGGCGGTTTTGCGATGAACTTGTCATTTAATAATAGCGACAAAGAGGCAATCCAAAAAATGTTTGAAAATTCTGGGTTGCTGAAAGAAAAAATGGCGACTATTCTTGCCAATGTTGGTGATTTTATTTTTTTTGTTGTAATAATGTTTGTTTTTGTGTTTCTGTTCTTCTTGCTAAGTTTGGCTATGAGTGCTGCTGTAATTCAGGCAAATAAAAAAATCCAGACTGGCGAAAAATATAAGTTTTGGCTTTTGGTAAAATTGGGTTTTACATTTTTACCCAGAATGTTTTTGTTAGTTGTGTTGTGGGGGATTCCTAATTTGATATTATTGGTTGTTGCCATTGTAGGTTTAGGACTAAGTTTAAATGGTGTCGGCTGGGCGATGTCTTTATTGGTTGCTTCTGTTATTGTGGGGTTGGTTTATAATCTCTATATATGGTTATTAAGACATAACGCTTACTGTTTTTTGGTCTTAGAAAATAATTCATCTTGGTTGTCTTTTAAAAAATCAGCACAACTTTTAAAGAAGAATTTTAGCGCTGTTTTATTGGCTAGTTTAATCGAAATTGGTGTGGGGATTGCGATTGGTATCGGATTGATTTTGGCATTGATTATTATGGCTATCCCTTTTGTTGTTTTGGCTGGTTTATTGATGGTTGTTGCCGGTGGTCAAGGCATAGTTATTCCTATTATATTAGGGGCGATTTTGTCTTTGGCACTTTTGGCGGTCGTACGTGGGGCTTCAAGTTTTTTCTTTAATGCTTTCTTAACTAATGTTTTTTGGGAATTAAAAAAATAGATAAATAAAAAAACGCCCCAAAAGATAAGGGGTGTTTTTTTATTTGCTTATGGGTAATTGATAGAGAAGGTCGTTTTGCAGAAAGATCAAGGCATCATCGTTGGAGTTTACTGCAAAGCTTTCAATTTGTTCTGAAGGAAGTTCTAGACTAAAGCGTTTGTCGCGGTTGTCTAATTCAAGTATAGTAATTTTACCGTTTTGAAGGGTAAAAATATAGTTATCGCTTGCATGTGTCCAATGAGCTGATGTTAACCTGTCGCTGTAGCGTGTTAGGTTTTGCTCTGGTAATTCATTATCGTTAAGATTAAGATATGAAACTTCTTGTGGTGTAGTGATAGCAAGGTAGTTATGTTCTGATGATAATTCAAAAGAATTTGTATTGTCCTTAGTGAATACGACTTTATTTAGATCACTGTTGAATAAAAAGAAAATATTATAATCTTTGTTCAATACTGCCAGATAGCTATTTACAAAACCAATAATTTTATAGTCGTTTTCTTTTAATTCGAGTGCTGCGGTTTTCTTGTGTTCTGTTATTTTTTGTTTAGTCAAAAAAGTTTTTTCGTTTATTACTTCGACAAGATAAAGATCTTGACCATTTATTAGAAAATCATTTATGTGTTGATCTTTTGTGCCAGAATATAATTTAGAGTTTGTTAGAGAAAGTAAGTTCATTACATTGATATCATTGTTATTTAGCCAAAACAAATTGTTACTGTCATTTGGGTCCCATTTAAAGTTTATTAAAGAAAGATTAATTCCGGGGAGATAATTTTTAAGATCAATTTTTTGTTGAGGGAAGATTGTGGTGGCGACAAAGACTTGTTGATCTAAGTTAAGGAGGGCTTTCGAGTCGTCTTCAGCCCATTTGATGGAAATATTTTCCCAATTTGTATTAGCGTTAAGTATCAGTTTTGTTCTAAAGTTATTTAAATTAATTAAGTATAAAAAAGATTGATTTAGCTCTTTGGTGACAAAAAGCGCGTAGTGTCCTTGCGGAGAATACGATATGGAGTCGATGGTATTATCGTTTATTTTCTCGGGTTCACTTATTGGGAAAAGCATTACATCTTCGATGAAGGTGGTTTCTTGTGGCCGGATGGAAAGTCTTTTTTGCCATGGGTAAAAGCCCGCTTTGGAGATTTCGATGGTATATTCGTCTGGTAGTATATTATTTTCTCGTACTGGTGTAGTTGTTAAAAGCGGTTTCCCATTTAGAGAGACTTGAGCTCCCTTGGGTGTAGTTTTTACCATTAAAGTCCCTGTTTTTTGGACTTGTGCTTTTTTGAAATTATAACGATAGCCAGCAGTGTATAGTATTAGTAGCGGAGCTGTAATAAAAAATGCTATAATGAAAGTAAGGGCAATAGCACGCCTTATATTGATGTTCATATAAAAGTATTAGCATAATAAATATAGCACATTTTTAGCTAAAAACAAGGCATGGATTTGCGTAAAAGCCTAAAATGTGTTATTATAAATTTATAAAATAAAATTAAAATATACTTAATCTACAAAAAGTATGGCTATGCAACAAGATCTTTTAAACGCCAACATTATTGAACTTCTTGGATTAAATGCCCTTCCAGAGGCAGAAAAGAAGGCGATGTTGGACAAAATGTCAGAATTATTAATGGGCCGTGTGATGCTTCGTGTTATGGAGAGTATGACTGATGAGCAATTAGCTCAAATGCCAAAGGAAGGCTCCAATCCAGAAGAGCTTTTAACCTTTGTAGCTGAAAATGTCCCTAATTTCCAAAGTATCATGGAAGAAGAGGCTGTAAAATTAAAAGAACAAGTGGTGAAGGCCGCAGAACAAGTTTAATAAACTTGTTTTTTATTTATAAATTTTACCTATGCCTAAAAAAAAGTTAACTGATAGTGAGATTATTGAAAAGATGCAGAATGCCTATGGAGATTTTTTAAACTATATGGGACAGTTAGAGGTCGAAGCAAGTAGTTTGGTTAAAAAAGCAATGAAGGCCGGTGATACGAAAAAGGTAGCAGATGCTCTATCTCGTATTAAAGCATTAACAAATAAATAATATAATCGACTGGTTTGCTAGTTGCCTTGTTGCCTGTTGCGTAAACAGCTAACAAGCAAACTAGTAAACCGAGGAATCATAATAATATGCCAGAAGAACCAAAGGTAGTCCCTTCAGAGGCGCAAGCTCAAAGGGCACCCAAACAGGAGGCAGAAGGCAGATCAGTTGAAGAGTTGCGAGATGCGCTTCTAGAAAAAGCTGATGACTCCGTGGAGGGTATACGAAGTATTTTGCAAATGTTAGAGGGGACTGATTTTTCTAAACAGGCACTAGAAATTAGAGAAAAAGCTGGAGATAAAAGAGAGGAACTAAAGGCTGCTCTCGAGGATTTATTAGCTCAAAAAACACGTGGATCTATTTTGGGCGTTGATTCCCAAACAGCCCCAAAAGCAAAAACAGAAACACCAATATTAGTTGGTGCTGATGGAAAAAAATATGGTGGGGAAGAGACAGAAATTCCGCCAGTAATTTTTGGCGCAGACGGAAAAGCGGCCGCAGAAAAAAAAGAGCCAACGCCAGATGAATTAGTTGGGGCTTCTGAAAATTGGGATGATTTGATAAACGCTGTTACACAAATTGGCGAAATAGTTGGCAGTGATGGAAAAGTATATAAGGCAGAAGAAATTAATAGTTTTTTAAATTTAATAAAGGAGCAAGAAGCACGGGGCATGATGTTTACTTCAAAATCTCCCCTGCTAGTCAGCTTAACTCGTACTCATGGATTAAGAAGCAAGGTTATAGAATTGTTAGATAAGTCTGAGGCAAAAGCAGCTGCAGTTTTAGGCCCAGATGGGAAACCAGCTCGACCACAAGAAAATGAAGCTGCGGTTGTTTTCGGTCCAGATGGG
>CAZMEQ010000012.1:0-7881 GCA_964565345.1 uncultured Gammaproteobacteria bacterium
AAGAGCCCATGGCAAATTCATCCATATTTGTTTTGCCGACAATAATGCTACCCTCTAATTTTAATTTTTCAACAACCGTTGCATCATAAGTCGCGACATAACTTTCTAAAATTTTAGAACCAGCTGTGCATTTGACGTCTTCAACTAAGATATTATCTTTAATAGCCACTGGAATACCTTCGATGGGACCTAACTCTTGGTGTGAATTTTTTATTTTGCTATCAACTTTTTCCGCCTGAGTTAATGCTTTATCTTCTGTTAAAGTAATAAAAGCGTTCAGATTATCGTCTTGTTTTTTTATAGAATCAAAGCAAGCAGCTGTTAATTCTAATGCTGAAAAATCTTTTTTCTTCAAACCTCGATGTGCTTCTTCGATTGTTAATTTATTGAGTGACATTTATTTGTGCTCAAAAACTTTTTTTACTTTTATTTGGCGACGTTCTAGATCTGGGACTTCGGCTAAAACTTTGTCTTGAGAAAAACATTGTTTTACTGCATCAGGACGCAAAACATCTATAGCCCCACTAACTTGAGCTAAAGGTTCAATACCGAGGGTCTCAACTTCACTCAGTTTTTCCACATACTCTAAAACAGAAGAAAGCTGTTCGGCGTATTTACTTTTTTCTTCTTCTGTAATATCTAATTTAGCCAAATTAGCTAAATGCTCTATTTGTGCTCTATCTATTTTCATAAATCAACTAAATTATAGCAAAATTTGACTTCCAGGACAATTTTTATAGCAGCATACGTCCAACATTGACAAAAATAAGAAAAAATACTATTCTATAATGTTCCAATAACCGAAGGAGTTTACCATGAAGGCCTGGATCAACACGCGAACCTTCAAGATCATCGAGGCGGCTTTCTACTGGGGTAGCCTGTACTACACCATCCTATCCCTGACTGCCTACATCATGGCCTTCCACGGAGTGCTGACCGTGGATGACTTCTCAACTGTCAACAACCTTTACTGGCCCAGCCTACTCATGTACAGCACAATGAGAAAGGCCCGACGTCTGGGCAACGAAACCATGCCGCACCGAATCAGCGAGATGATCCTGCTCGTTTGGCTCGGAGCTGGCCTAATCGGCACCACCGTTACCCTGGTGGCGCGAAGGGACATGTTCCCGCTCATGAAGGAGTTCGCGCTCCTGTACCTCATACTCCTGGGTATTTTCCTCGGCGCCAACGCCGTGGAGAAACTCATCGGAAGCATTCTCGCACCCAAGAAGTGACCGGCACCCCGGTCCGCCCCCACCCTGTCTACAGGCGTGGGGGTTCTTTTATTTACGAATAACAGAAATATGGCTTTTCGAATTATTATTAAGTCTAAATAGTAATTCATATTTTTGAATAAACAGTTTTATTCGCAAATAAAAAATGACCCCACAGGTCATCAACAAACAAAAAATTGGTTCAGTTATTTCGCTGACCACCTTAACACTTTACTAGCTTTAGCTCGCCAAGCCCATATATAGGCTAAAAGCGAAAAAGCCGATAGCGCCGAATGTGATAAGGGCATTTACGACTGGTTTCCTAATCCACCAATCTAGCCACCATGAAAGGATTTCCATGATCGCCTCCATACAAATAGATTGGTTAACCAAGTAAATTTTTCGCGCAATGCGCAAAAATAAACCCAGTTAGAGGTTATTTATTATTTTAAGGGACACCTTTATTATGCCAGATTGACTTGTATTGTCAATATTTTTTGCCCCCAAGCAAGCTATTTTTATCTAAATTAAGCCAATTTGTGATACCATCTTTTTAAATTCAACTTCTGAAATAATCTTAATGCCCAACTTTTCAGCTGTCACCTTCTTACTACCAGGATTTTCACCCAAAACAACAAAATCTGTCTGTTTAGAAACACTACTAGCGACCTTGCCTCCGTACTTTTTAATTAAAGACTTGGCTTCATCTCGCCCCAAGGACTCTAATGTACCAGTTAAAACAAAAACTTTCCCCGTTACACCAGCTAATTTTTTTTGAGCTGAAAGAGGAATTAATGTCACGCCCAACTCCTCTAAACGTTCAAGCTTGCGTTGATTATTTTTATTGGAAAAATAATCAATAATGCTACTTGCCACTTTTTCTCCAACACCTTCAATACCATTTAGGGTCTCTAAATTTAATTGACTTGCCTTTTGCAAAAACACCTTGATTGAGGCACAGTTAAGTTCTTGCGCTAGGACTGTAGCATTTTCTTCTCCTACATATCTAATCCCCAAGGCAAATAAAAACTTACTAATTGATACTTTTTTACTTTTTTCGATCGCCTCAATTAATTTTTCGGATGATCGCTGGGCAAAACGCTCCAAAGAAGTTAGATCGCCAACTTTTAATTCAAATATGTCAGTAAAATCCTTAATCAAACCTTCATTTAACAACAATTCTATATTTTTATCTCCTAAGCCTTCGATTGCAAAACCTTTTTTAGAGGCAAAATGAATTAATTGCTCCTTTTCTTGGGCATAACAATTTTTGTTAGAACATTTGATTGCTACCTCACCGGATTTTTGGACAACTTCACTACCACAAATTGGACATAATTTTGGTTCAACCGCTTTTTTTTCTTTCCCAGATCTTAATCGAGGCAAAACTTCAACGACTTCCGGAATAATATCTCCAGCTTTTTGTAATATCACAGTGTCTCCTATGCGTACATCTTTGCGAGATAATTCCTCAAAATTGTGGAGAGTTGCACGGCTAACTGTTGAACCAGCCACTAAAACTGGACGGAGATGCGCTACTGGAGTTAAAGCTCCTGTACGCCCGACTTGCCACACAATGTCTTCAACTACGGTTGTGGCTTGCTCAGCTGGGAATTTGTAGGCACAGGCCCAACGAACATATTTGGCCGCACGCCCCAATCGTTCCTGCCAACCTAAATTATTTACTTTTATCGCTACCCCATCAATATCATAGGGTAATTTATTTCTTTTATTACTCCAAGACTGACAAAATTGAATGGCCCCTTCGATCCCTTTGGCTAAATAGTAGAATTCATTAACTTTAAAACCTAACTTTTTCATTTTCTCTAAAACTTGCATTTGGGTTTTTAATCCTTGCTCCCCATAAATAGCCCAACAATAAATATCTAACTCTCTTTCGGCGGCCACCGCTGGATCCAATTGCCGCACACTGCCTGCAGCCGCATTCCGGGTATTGGCAAAGGGAGCCTTCCCATCTTGTAAAAACTTTTTATTCATTTTTTCTAAGCTTTTTTTCGGCATAAACACCTCACCACCCAATTCTACATCAATGTCCTCGGCCAAACGTAAAGGTAAACTTTTGATAGTTCTAACTGTATGAGTTACATCTTCTCCCATAATTCCATCGCCACGAGTAACCGCTTTATCAAAGAGGCCTTTTTTATAATGGAAAGACATATTCAAACCGTCGATTTTGAGTTCGCAAGTATACTCGACTATTTCATCTTCAGGTAAATCTAAAAAGCGTTTGACGCGTGCATCAAAGTCACGAACTTCATCATAACTAAAAACATCATCCAAAGAATATTTTGGAATTTGATGTTTTACTTTGCCAAATTTACTAAGTGCCTTTCCCCCTATGCGCTGAGTTGGCGAATCGGAGGCAATAATTTTCGGATATTTTTTTTCTATTAATTCGATTTCATCCTTTAAGCTGTCACGAGCCGCATCCGAAATCATGGGCCGATCTAAAACATAATAAGCATGATCTATCTCTTGAATTTGTTTAAGAAGCTTGCGATAACGTTTTTTTATTTCTTCTATATTCATAATTTTATATTACTACTAAAACACCACCAATCACAATTATAACAATAGCTATTAATTTTTTTAGCAAAATCATTTTTGACAATGGCTCCTGTATTACTTTTGGGAAAAATTTACTAAGTAATAATACCATGACAAAAACTAAGAGCGGTTTCGTGGCTAAAACGGCCGAGGCTAAAGAGACGCTACCGATGGTAATTGCATACGCGAACAGAAAAAATCCGATACTCGACAACAATACGCTCAATGCTAAATGTTTTACCCCAGACCAACCTCGGCTGCGTAAACGAGGATGCGGCATTAAAGTAAAAATTAACGGCAACGACACACTTCCAACACCAGTCCAAAACATTGTCACCCAAAAATCATGCCCTTGCACACCTGCTAACTTAACTAAAAGGTTACGTGCCACAAAAAGAGCTACCGCTAAAAATATGAATATAAATAAATGTTTAGAAGAGAGTTTTTTACTTGCTTTTTTATAAGAAATCAAAATAACGCCAATAACAACCAAAACCATTCCCAAATAATTCAAAAAATCGTAACGTTCATTAAACAAAAAATAAGCGACGGCCGAAGCCAAGATTGGTTCCAGTCCAATAGCCGGCACAAAACGCGAGACTTCTTCCCGACGCATAACATAGTAATAAAACCAGATAGCGGCAGCATAAACAATCCCAGCAGCCAAAGCACTCCAAGAAATATCTTTGTGTAGGACTCCTGGCTCCACGCATAATGAAACAACCACAAATAAAATGGCCATCATGCCACCAGCAATTCTGGTTACGCTAATCTCATCTCTTAACTCACCATCGACGACGTGTTTATCTATTATGTTAACAATAGCCCACAAAATCATGGCTAAAAATGTAAAAAGCAGCCAAGTCATACTAAGATAATAAATTAAGATACCATTCTAAGATATTCTGAGCCCAGAACATGGCGACAAAAGTTCCCAAAGCTAAAAAAACGCCAAAAGGCAATTGTGATTTAAGATTTTTTTGTTTATTTAATAGTAGTATAACACTAACTAACGAACCAATAATATAAGCAAAAAATAATGCCACAATTAATCCTTGAGGCCCGAGTAAAAGCCCCATTAGCAGACCAAGATAAATATCGCCCGTACCAACCCACCGGCCACGCGAAAAAGCGTGTTGCAACCAAAAGAATAAAGCTCCCACCGCGCCAGCGATTATAAAACCCCATAAACTTTGAACAATATTACCGCTTAAAACTGAAAGAACTAAATTTGAAATTACAGCAATAAAAATTAAAAACCAGGTTACAGCATCAAACAATAAATAATGTTTCAAATCCGTCATAAATACCACAATCAAACCAGAGACAATGATCAAATTGCGCCAAAACATGATATCGCTGACGTTTAATTGATGATAATAAGCAATGAAAAGGAATAAAACGCCTGTTACTAATTCTAAAATTGGGTACTGCCAAGAAATATTTTTATGGCAATAACGACATTTTCCTTTGAGTAAAATAAAACTTAACAATGGGACTAAATCTTTAGCTTTTAACTGATTACCACATTTAGGACAAATGGATCGACCATTAACAAACTGCTTTTGTTGCGGCAACCGATAAATAACAACATTTAGAAAGCTCCCCACAACCGTACCCAAGATAAACCAAATAATATACAACATAATTATACCTTTGTAATCATTTCCACTAAACGATTCGCGTACCCCCACTCATTATCATACCAAGCTAAAATTTTAATTAAATTACCGCCAACTACACGAGTATATTGTGTGTCAACAATAGTGGAGGCAGTTGTCCCCAAAATATCAGTCGAAACCAACTCTTCGTCTGAAACTTCAATAATGCCTTTATACCTTGATGTTTTTGAAGCTTGAAGTAAGACTTTATTGATTTCTTCAACTGTTGTTTTTTTCTTAGTCAAAATAACAATATCTGAGATTGAGCCACAAACAACTGGCACACGTAAAGAAATACCATCAAATTTATCTTTCAGTTGCGGTAAAGTTAAGGAAGTTGCTTTGGCTGCACCGGTACTAGCCGGTATAATGTTGCTACCAGCTGCGCGCCCCTCACGCCAATCCTTAGGATTAGCCAAGTCCACGGTTCTTTGACTTGCGGTTGTTGCATGAACTGTTGAAAGCAAAGCCTTTTCAACACCGAATACTTCATCAATAACAGCCATTATCGGAGCAATGCAATTAGTAGTGCAAGAAGCATTGGCCACAATTTTTTGTCCCTTAGCTTTTGCATCGTTTACGCCACGCACAACTGTAACTACGCCTTCACTCTTACTAGGAGCAGAAATAATAACTTTTTTTGCCCCAGCATCTATATGTTTACCAGCATCTTCTTTTTTTGTAAAAACACCAGTACATTCTAAAACAACATCAACCTTTAACTTTTTCCAAGGTAAATTTTCTGGAGCTGTTTCTTTAAAAAAAGGAACCTTAACTCCACCTACCACCAAACTTTCCCCAACCACTTTAACTGCTTTATCATAACGCCCTTGAACCGAGTCAAACTTTAATAAATAAGCCAGGTTATTGATATCGCCCAAGTCATTTACCGCCACCACCTTCATGCCCTTACCTTTTAAAATAATTTTTAAGGCTGAGCGACCTATACGCCCAAAGCCATTAATTGCAACATTTAGCATAAATTTAAGTTATTTTTACAGATAAATTATAACAAACTTTTATATATTTGCATAACCAAAATCCCGCTTTTAAACGGGATGTGTGGTAATACTAACAATAAATTTTAACTATTCCAGTGGGACATCAACTGGAGCTAACGGCGCCGGGGTAGTCTCCTGGTAAGAACAGTCACCTTCTGAGAATTCAGTTACCAAATACTCATGCGTATCTTCTATATACTGCTGCATTGAGCGGCTCATTCCTTTTACTTCCCAATATAGAGCGCTAAACAAACAGCCGAAAGTAAAAAAAACGACTACAATCAAAACCGTGATCATAATCGAAAGCCCACGAAAGTAGTGGAGCTCGGACCTTATTTGCGCATCATCTTTCCGAACCAAATTTTCTAATTCCTGAATCGGCGTTTCTTTTTTTGTTTTACGCGATTTTAAAATCTTTTTCCCTCCTGGCATATTTTTGTCATTTGTCATCCCGAATTTATTTCGGGAGACGCATTCCTTTACGTCCCCTGAAACAAGTTCAGGGTGACAAGCAAATTTTATTTGTTTATATTATAACACAAACTATTATTTCATAAAAATAACACTCTGTATAAAATAATCTGTTTCATCTTCGACCTCGTCTGGCAAATTGACCTTTAAATAATAATCAGATCGTGGATAAATCGCTTGCATGCTATTTTGAACTTCTCCTTCATTAACCTTGACCGAACGATAAACCACAAATTTTTGGTTCAGGATGTTTTCCTGTATCTGACAATTTCGTATCTCGCCCAAGTTAAATGTTTTGATAATTTCAAAAATCAAATGAGAACATTCGCCTATTTTTGCTGAGCTCACAGCCGAAGCCAGCTCATGACTCGCATACTTTGCATTAAAAAGGTAGCTCTGCAAATCATCATCATAGGGGACAACTACATAATTCAAGTAGCTGACATTTTCTAATCGGCTAAACTTGCCCAAAACGGCTGTCGCCTTTTTACCATTAACTTCGAGGCTATTAAAATTTGTCACAACAGTGCCCCAACTAACCGGACTTTTAAGTTGGAAGCCAAACTCATTATCCTGGTAAAGTTGCCAATTTTTTGTGGCTTCGGTGAATTTTAATGATTGTTGCACAATTTTTTCGTCAGAAACACTTATCTTATCCATCTTATCATTTTGAGTGCGCACCTGATTGTAAAGATTAAACATGCCGTTTTCGACTTTTTTCAAATCTTGATAAATATAAACCACCACCAAAAACAACAAAATCGTAATTATCGCTATAATTATAAATAAGGTCCCTTTTAAAACTGTTTTCGTGCTATTTTTCATACCATTTTTTGTAACTCAGCTATATTACGACGCATCACAAACCCCATTGCTTCTATTAAATCTATTTTTTCTTGAACCAGCTCCGGCGCATGTTTTTTCTTTAATGCTTTTAACTGTCTGATTCGCTCCACAGTATCTTCG
>CAZMEQ010000012.1:7891-12173 GCA_964565345.1 uncultured Gammaproteobacteria bacterium
GACAAAGTCATGCGAGCCAAATCTGCCTGACACAAAGCCGACTCTCGCGACTGTATTTCACGAAAACGATTACGAAATGAATGTAAACCAGATTCATCTAACTGCAAGATGTCACAAGCTGATTCCAAACGAGAAAAAGCCAAAGTAAACCACGTAGTTCTAAGCTTATTATTTTTCTTAGAGTTTAAAACATCAAGATTATCGTAATCCTCTGGCATAATAAAAGAGTCTTGATCAATTTCATAATCATCCAGCAATTCTTTTAATCGATCGATTAATTCTAAAGCTTCGCGGCGTTCAATTTCAGTATTACGAGAACGCTTCTCTTCTGGTTCCCGAGCAGTAGTAGAAGCTAATTTTTTTTCTACGGTGTTATTTTGTCCCATAAGTTAATAAACCAATCTTTATAATCCCACAGGTCACTACCAGTTACCACGACAACCAAGAGCATTAACAGAGAAAAACCAACCGTGTGAATTATTTGTTCCACTTTTTGATTTACGGCTTTGCCACGGATCTTTTCAATTATTAAGAACAAAACCCTACCACCATCAAGAGCGGGCAGTGGCAAAAAATTAATTATAGCTAAATTCAAAGAAAGAACAGCTGTGAATTGAAGAATATAAACAAAACCCATGCGTGCAATACGACCAGTCATTACAGCTATCCCCACTGGTCCGGCCACATCCACTCCGAGAGGTTGATCAACAAACAGATTCTTAATAACAGTAGCAAAACCCACAATAATTTGAATAAACATTAAGTAGGTTCCCTTAATCCCTAACCAAATCGCTTCGTACCACGGATATGAAATAATACCAATTTTAGTTAAAGCTACTCCGATGCCTGGCTGCCCAGTTTCTTTAAGCTCTTCTAACTTAATGACGATTTCTTTTTCTTCGCTCCCGCGCAAAACTTTTAATAAAATTTCTTTATCCACTTGACCAGCGATATAAGTTTGCACTTCGTTTACTTTTTCAAATGTTTTGCCATCAACAGACAATAAAATATCACCCATTAAAACTCCGGCCTGTGCAGCTGGGGTTTTATCCAAGACCTGAACTATTTGAATTTTAACATCTTTAGCTTCAGCCACTGGCCGCTCATCATCAATGGCCTGAGGTGCACCCAAACCAAAAGCAAACATCAGTAAAACTGCGCATAGCACCACATTCATAGTCACCCCGGCGCTTAAAATTGCGGCTCGTTTCCAGATTTTTTGACTCGCAAAACTATCTTTGTCGTTTCTGTCCTCGCCATCTTCGCCTTTAATTTTGACAAAGCCACCCATCGGAATCCAATTTATAGAATAAATGGTATCATCTGATTCGACCTCTTTATTACCCCAGAAGAATTTACGTTTACCATTTACCTTTTTCCAACCAAAAATACGGGGCGGAAAACCAAAACCAAATTCATCACACTTAACACCCAATTTCCGGGCTGTAAAAAAATGGCCACATTCATGGACAAAAACCATCAAACCAAGAATTAAAAAGAAAATCACTAAAGTTAAAAGCATATTTTATATTACTACTTTCTTGATATTTATTTTTTTATTTAAAAATTGTTCTGCTATTTCTTGAAAATTTTCGGAAAGATCCGTCACATAATACTCAACTTCAACTGATTTTTTGTTTTCCTGAAACTCTGGATGACGCGCTAAATAATCGACGAGTGAATTGGCCACTATCTCTCCAGGATTCGGCACAAAACAACCTGGAAGTTGCTTTCTAATTTCCTCGATAATTATTGGATAATGAGTACAACCCAATATCAAAGTATCTATCTGTTTTTGGGCAAGTGGGGCTAAATATTTTTCTAACACCGACTTAATCTCCGGAGACTGACTCCACCCCTCCTCTATCATGGGAACCAACAAAGGAGTCGCTTGTTGAAAAACCTCCAGGCCTTCTTTTTGATTCTTTAATTCTACCACATATGCCCCTGAATTGACAGTGCCGCGGGTGCCCATAACCCCAACCCGACCGTAACTTTTTTGTGACACATATTCGGCCACAGGTCTTATTACACCTAAAATATTTCTTTTTTTGGCTCTGGTCGGTAACTGTGGTAAATATTCTTGTTGTAAGCGTCTAAGAGCCTTAGCCGTCGCCGTATTACATGCCAGGACTATCAAATCACAACCTTCTGCAAACAAAAAATCGCAAGCCTTTTTAGTTAAATCATAAACAGCTTCGTCCGAACGATTGCCATAAGGCACGTGCAAGGTATCGCCCAAATAAATGTAGCTTGTGTGGGGAATTTTCTTTTGTATTTCCTTGAGAACTAATAATCCTCCTAGCCCCGAGTCAAAAATTCCAATCATAATTCAATTGACAAAATTAAAGATATTCATTAATCTTTGAACGCTTCTTTGTCCCGTAAAGCAACAAGGAGAACCCCATGTTGGACATCCAGTTGCGCACCCACAAGAAGGACTCCCTGCTCATCATCCGGACCAAGCAAGCTGCAGATGATGGAACCGAGGTGAAGCTGGTCGCGCTGTTCGCTGGCGACGACGTGATCCACACCGTCAACCTGAAGCTCCGGCCCAACAAGACTGCAGACCACCTGCGTGACGAACTCCGCCACTTCATGCGCGATGCCGTACCACGTGACATCTCTGAGCTGCTCGCCGTCATCGCTCAGATCAAGCGAGAACACCGCGTCCTTTTCGACTAAAACCGAACCGCCGCTAACTCCACACTGGGGAAAGCGGTTTTTTTATTCTAGAGCCTCAACATTTACATTAATTTTTGAGGTCCAATCAACCTCGGGATAACGATGCAATAATACATTCAAATATTCTTTCAACTTCTGGTATTGCTCATTCGTCTTGGCTTCGTACTTAATAGTTAAATATGGCCCATTTTGCGAATAGCGAATCACAAACATGCTATCGGCTAATTCTAAGCGCACACCATCACCAGCACGTTCATCTGCAATAACTTCGGCCGCAGGAAAATCCTGCCGCAAAACGTTACTAATTGTATCCATAAGAACCACTTTCTTATCATCTGCACAAAAAACTTTTATTTCTGGACTGGAAATATATTTAGGCAACTTTTCTATCGCCTCGTTTAATGTTTGTTCCGAATCAGAAAGATACTTCAATAAACGCAAAGCCGCATACAAACCATCATCGTGATTATAAAAATCTTTTGAAAAGAAAAAATGTCCGGAAAGTTCACCAATAAAAGCGGCTCCAACTTCCTGATTTTTCTTCTTCAAAAATGAATGGCCTGTGCGCCACATAAAAGGTGCTCCCCCATTAGTCATAATTGTTTCGGGCACAACTTTGGAACACAGGGTGTTATACATTATCTTGGAGCCTGGATGTTCCTTTAAAACCGCCACCGCAAAAAGCGCAACTAATACATCATTCCAAATAATAGTGCCTTTATTATCAACAATTCCAATGCGATCGCCATCCGCATCATAAGAAAAACCAAGATCAGCTCCAACTTCTAAAACTTTGTCTCGTAAACGAGTGGCCACTATAGTCTCTGTGGGGTCTGGTGTACCTAAAGGAAAAGTTGGATCTATAATACAATTACTTTCTACAACTTCACAACCAGCTTGTCGAAAAAAATCTGGAGCTATCACGCCAGCAGTGGAATTACTGGGGTCAATAACAATTTTAAATTTTCTTTTTAAAGGCAAGCGCGAAACTATTTCTGCATAATAGTCTGCCAAAATTGATTTCTTTTCTAACTTGCCTGGAATTTCGCTAAACTCATAATCTTCGGCCTCCACC
Source organism: uncultured Gammaproteobacteria bacterium (assembly GCA_964565345.1). Lineage (GTDB taxonomy): Bacteria > Patescibacteriota > Patescibacteriia > UBA11705 > JABHMO01 > GWC2-39-14. The sequence continues at coordinate 11,652 of CAZMEQ010000012.1, forward strand.
ATTTTGCGTAAATCTTGAATGCCCTCACTAACCAATGTCTCTGAATAATTAATAGCGAATTTAAAACCATTATATTGAGCAGGATTATGTGAGGCTGTCACAAAAGCTCCTCCAGGGATTTTTAAATGATATTGCGCCCAATAAAAAACTCCAACCAAACACAATCCGATGTCTACAACATCGATCCCAACTTGATTATAACCACGCGCTAAAGCAGAGGCATATTCTTCGCTGGTGGCACGGCAATCACGTCCAATTAAAGCTTGCGTTAATCCGGCACGCTTTAACATGGTGCCATGCGCGCGCCCTAAATGTTCAACGATTTCTGGCGTTAAATCTTCATTAACTACTCCGCGCAAATCGTAACCACGAAACATAAACTTATTTACTTGAGGCATAAAGAATATGATTGCACTTAATTAATAATCCAGTGCGGGGTTGTCACCCCCGATTTAATAACGGGTGACAACCCCACCCGCAACAAGAAATTTATAACACACAAAAAAATGCGCAACATAATTT
>CAZMEQ010000012.1:12183-22864 GCA_964565345.1 uncultured Gammaproteobacteria bacterium
CACAAATAATGTTTTTATTTTTCGTAATAACTTTTTTTTTTGAATTTATTTAATATGCCTGGGGGGGTTTTACCCCCTTTTTAATTCGGGGGGGCACAACCCCGCGCCCAACAAGAATTTTATAACACCCACAGAATTGCGCAACTTATTTTGACGCTACAGCAGAATTATTATACAATATTTAGAGAAAATTAACGAGAAAATTCGGTGAGTCCGAATTAAATTTTGGTATTTAAATACGAAATAGACTATGGCCATGCCAGCAGGTGCAGCAGCAGGCAATTCACCAACAAGCAAAGTTACTCCTAATCAAGAGAAATCTGTTGCACGGTCTTTTAATAATCAAAAAAAACAAAATAGCGCTAATAACAAACCAGAGTTTAATTCTGAAGAAGATACCGATCAACCAAATTATAACCTTTATGATCCTTCGGAATTAAATCCAGCGAATATTGATTCAGAATCTGACGAAGGTGAAGAACTTCAACCCACAGCTCCAGGAAGATTGCAAAGAATGGCTGGTGGCGCCGTAAAAACTGGTGGTGCGGTTGCCGAAAAAGCCGGCGGCGCGGTTAAAACTGCCGGACAAGTCACCCAAGGTGCTGGAAAAACAATGGAAGTTACTGGAAAAACGGCTCAAGTTGCAGGAAAAGTGACTCAAGGAGCTGGAACGCTTGTTAGTGGTGCTGGTAATGCGATGGGTGCGGCTGGAAAAGCTTTAAGTGCCACAAAAATAGGGGCTATTATTGGTGCCCCACTCGCTGGACTGGGCGCTGTCACCAAAGGAGCTGGATCAGTTGTCAAAGGTGCTGGGAAGGCCGTTGAAGGCGCTGGTAAAGGTGTTGAAAAAGCCGGCACTGCTGTCAATAAAGCTGGCGAAGCTGCAAAAAAAACTGGTGAAACCGCCCAAAACGTAGGGAGCGCCGCGCAACAAGTGGGTGAAGATATACAAAATGGCAACGAACCAGGCTTAGGCGGAATGCCAGGTCAACCATTTTCAAATCAAAATATTTCAGATAATCCACTCGCGCAAATGGCTGGTTTAGGTCAGGGTGGTGGTATGCCCGGAATCACTCCTGCGGCTGGTTCTGCTGGCGGACCAATGAACTTGGGTGGTGCACCAGGCGCCGGCGCCATGGGAAACACCACGGAGAGCGGGATCCCTACACCAGGCAATCTCGCACAAGGGATGGCTGGTGGCGAAATGACCGGTGCAAATATGGGCGGCGCAGGAATGCCAAAAGGTGGCATCGCGGCCGGTGGTATGCCTGGTGGAGCCGGCGGTATGAAGGGTGGTGGTGCAGGCTTAGCTGGAGTAGCCGGAGGGACTGGCATGGAAAGCTTAATGGACATGCAACGCCAAAAACAACAAAAACGCCAACTTGAACAACAAAAAAAACAAGGCTTCAATCCCGGTAGTGATGTAAAACCCGGTGCAGGAGATTTAGCAAAAATGATGGCTGGAGGCTCAAACATGCCTAGTCCAGGTGCAGGATTCCAAGCTGGCGGTGGAAAAATTGACCCGACGCAATTTGATGCACAAAAAAAGCCCCCAGCAAAACCTGGGGCCATCAAAGGTGCCATGGGGAAGGCCGGCGCCGCGGCAAAAGGTGCAATGGATACAGGGAAACAAGCCGCTGCAAGTGTCAAAAGAAACCTTGATGCCGCCAAAAATGCGGCTAGAAATATCAAAGGTAAAATTACTGCACCATTAAATAAAATCTCGGATGCCAAGCAAGCCTTGAAAGATTTAGCCGATTCTTTCAACCCTATTAAAAAACTAAAGGAATTAATGAAGGACATAAAAAAGTTAATCCCAATAGTTTATCGCATGATTTTGGAATATGTCGGAGCAGGCATGGTTTTGCGGTGGGCTGATCGCTTATTAAAAAAAGACAATGTTGATAGTATTTTAACTGCTATGGCTTGTTGTAATTGTGCCTTTACACTCGTTATCAATTCATTACCAATCCTTTTAATTTTATTATTGTTGAGATTAATCGCCGGCGCTGTTGGATAGTTAATATATAAATAAAATATTCATATGCTTACATGGGAAAATCTTAAAATGCTCGACTGGAAAAAAATCGGACTTATAGTTGGCTTTATTGCCATTGTTATTATCGTTGGCTATCTAATGTACATTATGTTTTTTCGTGGCCCAGCGCCCATCATTGAAGAAGGAGAACAAAAACCAGCCGATCTTGGCCAACTGCCTGGTGCTGAAAAAGGGACACAACCTGGCGTCACCACCGTAACCGACCAAGGCGCTATTCAACCAGGCGAGAAAATTGTCAAAATTGAAACCCCTCAAGAAAAAGGGCCAGATGAAATTGCTCAAGGTGGTATAACAAAGGTTTTTGATTTGGACTATGAACAAAATTCTTCTCTCACACTAGATAGTTCTGGAAACAATGTTGTCTCCTACCAAAAAGAATCTGGCTTATTTTATAAAATTGCCCCCGATGGCACTAAAACAAAATTATCGGACAGAGTTTATAAGGACGTCGAAAATATTGCCTGGGCACCCGGTGCTGAAAAAGCAATTTTGGAATTTCCAGATGGCACCAATGTCCTGTTTGATATTAACGCCGACAAACAAGTTTCTCTCCCCAAAGATTGGACCGAGTTTGATTTTAACAAAACAGGCGACAAAATTGGCTTTAAAGATATGAATGTCAACCCCGATTTACAATGGATAGCCATGGCCAACCCAGACGGCTCCGGACAGAAATACATCGAGCCATTGGGTATGAGCGCCAATCGATTCGAAATTGACTGGGCCCCTTCTGGAGATAAAATCGCTCAATATAATCCTGGGGCATCTGCAACAACAACACGACTTCTCTTTATTGGTTTAAATGGAGAAAACTATCGTGATATCGATTTACGCGGTTATGGAGTTGAAACCCAATGGACACCGGATGGCTCTAGAGTGCTCTATAGTGCGCACAATATTCACACTGACCATAAACCGGTTTTAAACATTGTAAATGCTTCGGGCGACACTATCGGTTATGACCATCAGGAAATCGGCTTAAATACCTGGGCCTATAAATGTACTTTTGCTGATGCAGACAATGTCTATTGTGCAGTACCAAAAGAACTCCCCTACGGAGCTGATTTTGCGCCAGAAATCGCCGACAATATTCCTGACTACATTTATAAAGTTAATTTAAAAACAGGCAGCAAAAGTTTTGTGGCCGAACCAGAATACGATTATACTATCGAAAACATGCAAGTTTCCGAAGATGGCAAAACACTCTTTTTTACTGACAAAGCCACCGGCGCCCTACGTAGCCTAAAATTAAAATAATATACATGCTTAACAAAAACAAAATAAAAATATTAATTTTAAGTTTTGTTTTATTTTTTCCGCTAACCAGTTTTGCTGGAACAGCAGAAATCAGCACCAGCTGTAATGCGGATGCTGATTGCGCCACTGGTCTGTGCGCACAAAGCAACTTAACCGGCACCGTCACTCAATTTTGCGCATGCAAAACAGCAGCTGATTGCGAAAATCAATATAAAAAAGATCCACCGGAAGAAATTTGGACCTGCGAAGCTGGGGTTGTGCAAAGTAACAATGTTCCCTTTTGCAATAGCAACCTGGAAGGCAAAAAAAATCCCATTGGAGCAGTAACACCACCGCCAGAAGCAGCAGCCACGACATCAACCGCAGAACTGATAGAATTAACCGTTCCCGAACCTGTTATTAATATCCCAGGACTACCTAAATGGACCACGCAAAAAGTGGCCCCAGGCGACACGACATCAATAACGTATATTGCTGATTATGTAATTGCGATTTACAAATATGGACTCGTTATTGGTTCTGTTTTAGCTGTAGCTATGCTAATGATAGGTGGAATTATTTATTTAACAGCTGCCGGAGCCGAACATTTAATTTCAACGGCTAAGCAAATTATTATGGGGGCTGTTAGTGGAATGATTCTACTTTTAGGCTCTTACTTATTACTTACAACTATTAATCCCAATTTGGTGAATCTGAATCCGATAGAGGTAGAGACGATAAAAATGGAAGGAGAAATCGCTGTCCAAGCAGAGCTTGGGACTGATAGTCCACATCAAACGATAGCTGATGCTGAACCCACTGGTCCAAAAACACCCGAGACTCCAGGCACACCAGTCGTTGCAGGTAACTGGAGAAAAGAACTTACCTCCGAAACACTGTGTGGAAAACCTGAAACTGGTGGATTAACATTAACAACCTATGACGCTCGCGTTAATAAACTTGTACCAATAGTAAAAAAATGGAAAGAAATCTCGGTCGACCAGGGCGGTGCTTTATATATTAATGGGGGAACAGCTAGTTGCGGAGATAACGCTGGCACTGATTATATTTTTAGAACGTTAATTGAAGCCAAAAAGGGTGGCCTACTCTCTCCAGAATTTTTAGCTACTGAATGTGGTAAAATAATTCAAAGCTTTGACGCAAAAGCTTTTTCTAAAATGAAATATGCCGAAAGGAGAGCTGTCAGTCGCGCTTTTGTAAAAGGTGGCGACAGACTAGCTGAAGGACAAAAATGCGGGAACGAAAATAAATTCCCCCGTGGCCCTTGGGCTGACGAGTATCAAAGAATAATAGGTAATCCAAAGAAGGCTGGCATGATTTGCGGAGATTGTGGCTCATATCAAGTACACCTGTATAGATGTTTTCAAGCTGAGGGCAAAACAGCACCCGCAAATGCAACAAAATTCTTACAATCTATAAGAAACAACGGGAACAGGTGCAGCAAAGGTAATTTTATTTTTAAAATGCCCGGCACAGAAATTCCTAAAAATATAAACACACTACTAAATAATTTATCATTTGGAGATATAATTTCTTGGAGTGGCCCAGTTGGCTCGCACTTTTTCATGTATACGGGAAAAAAAGGTCTTGAATTCGAAATATTAGAAATGGGGGCAGGCGGAGAAGGTGATGTAATGGGAAGTGAAAAAGCATTTGTTGCCCTATTGCAAAAAAACTCTGGCAGTAAATATCCAGTTGGCGGAGTTAGAGCACACTCTAGTGCTCAAAAATACTTATTAAGTCTTGCTAAACCAGAAAGAGGCACTGTTTGCGCCTGGCGCCCTCTTAATAATGGACTAGCCGTCCCCTACAACACAGGAAGCCTAAAATAGCTTATTAAAAAATATGATTAAAAAAATAACTTATTTACTACTTTTATTAAGCTTCCTTGTCCCTTCTGTTACGCTGGCCGGCACCACAGACCTTACGCTGCCCTGCATCCAAGATTCAGACTGCGCTTCGGGTTTATGCGGACAAAGCACCTTAACTGGCACACAAACAAAATTTTGTGTTTGCAAAACAGCAACGGACTGTGAAAATAAATATAAAAAAGATCCACCCAGTGAAACATGGACATGCGAAGCTGGAATAGAAAAATCAAAGGGACTTCCTTTTTGCAATAGCAACCCCAATGGGCCAGAAATACCAATGTCTGCAGAAGCAGCCACCCCGCCAGCCCCAGAATCAGAAGCTGCATCAACTCCTATAAAATTGACAAGACCCTCCATAACAATTCCAATCCCGTCACTCCCCAGCTTTACTGAAATAGAAGCAAAAGCAGGAGAAACTATCAATGTCCCCTATTTAGCAACCTATGTTATTGCAATATATAAATATGGTCTAACCATTGGATCCATATTGGCAGTCATGGTAATAGTCATCGGTGGCGTAATGTACATGATATCTAGCGCTGATCCCAGTAAAATAGCCTTAGCCAAACAACTTATTTTTGGATCAATTACAGGTATTACACTTTTAATTTGTTCCTATTTACTATTAAAAGTAATTAATCCGAACCTAACAAATCTTAATAGCTTAAAAATTGAAACTATTGAAACTGTTTCTGATTTTGACTTCTTGGAAGCAACCAGTAAAGCTGGCCCAGATTATGTTTCTCCTGGAGAAGCTTTTGTGCCATCGGGGACACCCGTCACTAGCACAGGACAGCCAGTCATACTAGATGGGAACCAAACCTATGAAATGGCGCAGGCGATAGCAAAACAACACATGACACCTTTTTGTAATGTTAAGGAGGCATCAGAAAAAAGTGTTTATCCTGGGCTCTCAATCAATTATCAATACCTTGGCAGCCTAGATTGCAATACTTCGAGCGGTAAGAGAGCAAAAATTGCAAAAATCATAATACATAACGGATTTGGTTATTCTGGAAATCCAGTAAAAAAAATAGGTACCTGTATAACAATGTGGCGTAGGAATAGACTTGGGTACTCTGTTGTTTGTGAGAAAACAACAATATCAACAAAAAAGGGGCCAAAACAAAAATGGAATGACAGTGGCTGCGAAAAAGCAAAAGCAACAGTTGGACAAAAAATATTTGTAACTGCACCAGCGTCTACTCATTATTACATCGAACATGATGGTACAATATATCAAACGGTGGGAGAAAATCTTATTTCAACCCATTGCGCTGGTACACCTGGTAAAACAAGCTGTAATAAAGACTCTATAGGTATTGATATTGTATACAAGCAAGAACCTGATGGTAAATTCTCTTACACTGAAAAGGTCTATGAATCTTTAGGGAAACTACTAAAAGCCATTGCCCAAAAACACAATCTCACTATCAAAGATGATGTTGTCTTTGCCCATTCTGATTGTCAAGCCAACAGAGTAGACCCTTATTACTTAAACTGGGAAAAAGTTGCTACTTATAGCGGAGGGACATTAACAAGTAAGGCCCACCCAAAGAGCCAAGGAGGAAAATCTGGTTATCTCTGCAACTAAATAATGATATAAATATGCTCTACACCTGCTCCAAATGCGATGCCCAATTCCCAAAATGGTCCGGACGTTGTTCCGAATGCGGAGCTTGGGGTACAGTCCTGGAGGGCGCTGTAACGCCTAAAAATAGCAAAAAGAGCACCCCTTTACCCAAATTCAATCAAGACAAGTTAGTGGATTTCAACCAAATCGATTCACGTAAATTTGGACGTTTAGAATTAAGTTCAGCAGAAATCAATCAAATTTTTGGCGGTGGAATTGTTAAAGGCAGCATAACCTTGATTGGTGGCGAACCCGGTATCGGTAAATCAACTTTATCATTACAAATTCTGAGGGAGTTAGAAAATAAAAATGCGCCCCTCTTATATGTTTCTGGCGAAGAATCAGCAGAACAAATAAAATTAAGAGTCGACAGACTTGGTTATAAACCACAAAATCTCAAATTTTTGTCAGAAACCAATGTTGAAACAATAATTTCTGCTATCACTGATTTAAAGCCCCAATTAACTATTATCGATTCGATTCAAACATTATATTCATCCGACTTTGAAAGCGAAAGCGGCAATATCAATCAAATTCGGGCCTGTACTGTCAAATTGGTGGAGGTGGCAAAGTCTACTCAAGTCCCAATTATTATTACTGGCCATGTTACCAAAGACGGCACTATGGCTGGTCCCAAAACATTGGAACACTTAGTTGATGTGGTTATGTATTTGGAGGGTGATAAATATCATGAATATCGTTTACTACGCTCTTCAAAAAATCGTTTTGGTTCAACCAACGAAGTGGCCGTTTTAGAAATGAAACAAACTGGTTTAGAAGAAGTTAAAAATCCAACAACAATATTCCTACAACAAATGGAAGGCAATACTGCCGGAACGGTTATCAGTTGTTTTATGGAAGGGTCGCGTGCTTTTTTGGTTGAGGTACAGGCCCTAGTTACGCCAACTATCTTTGGTTATCCACAACGCAAAACATCGGGCTATGATATAAACCGTTTACAAATGATAGCCGCAGTCTTGTTCAAAAGAGCCAAACTAAATTTGCAAAACCAAGACATCCATTTAAACATAGTCGGCGGTGTCAAAATTAACGAACCAGCTATTGATCTAGCAGTAGCATTAGCCATTTATTCATCCTTTAAAAATAAACCCATAAAGCCTACTCAAGTTGTTTTCGGCGAATTAGGCCTAGGTGGGGAAATCAGACCTGTTACACAAATAGATAAGAGAATAAAAGCTGCAGAAAAATTAGGTTTTGAATCTTGTTTAATCCCGCAACAAAAAAATGAAACAAAAACTAAGCTTAAATTACAGACAATAAAAAATATTAACGAAATAACAGAATCCGCCTTCGCCTCAACTTCGCATTAGTTCGTTAGGCTACGGAATATTTTGAAATAAAAAAACGCGCCACTCCGGTGTGGGAGCGACGCAATTGGCCAGGGAAGATCAAGCTCTAGGACTCCGAGAAAGAACCGTGACGAGCAGAGTTGCCATAGGATGAACGACCCAGGTGTTCGGCGCAGTGCTGATGGTACTTCTTGCCACCAATCACGATGCGCGGCTCCGCTGAGCCGAAGCTCAGGAAGCACTTTCCGCAGTAATCTCGCGTGTCTTGCGTCAGAGCACGCGCCGCCTTTGATCCTCCGTTTCGGGCACCATTCGGCATGAACTTACCTCCGGTTTAGGTTTAGGCACCAAACATGGCTATATAATATAGGGAAATTATCTTTTTGGCAATAGTTATTCAAAATGCAGAGACAACTTCAAGTTCTTTATTCTTTTATGTAAAGAAGGACTCATCTCACCTTTTTTTAGTAACATTCGAGCCTCTTCTTGGGCTTGTTTGATCAAAACAACATCTGTTAAACTAGCAACTTTCAAATCTGGCAGACCCGATTGTCTAACCCCATAGACTTCTCCTGGCCCACGTAATTCTAAATCCTTTTCAGCTAATTTAAAGCCATCACTACATATTTCTAAATATTTTAAACGTTTTTGTGTGAGTTCAGACCAATTATCGGAAAATAAAAAGCAGTAAGATTGGTGTTCACCTCGCCCAACGCGTCCTCGGAATTGATGGAGTTGAGCTAAACCAAAACGATCAGACCCTTCAATCATCATAATAGTAGCGTTCGGGACATCAATGCCGACTTCTATTACCGAAGTTGAAACTAAAATACTAAATTCTTTATTTAAAAATTTCTGCATGACTGCTTCTTTTTCTTTAGCCTTAAGCCGCCCATGCATTAAACCCATTTTTATATCTGGGAAAACTTGTTTATCTAATTTCTCAAATTCTTGTTTTACGGATTTAACACCCAAGCGATCAGAAGGGTCGATTAAAGGACAAATAACAAAAACTTGTCGTCCCTCTTGAACTTGTTTTTCGATAAAACGATAAGCATCATCACGTTGATTTTCTTGCACTAATTTTGTGATTATTTTTTTGCGATTAGGCGGCAAATGTTTGATAATCGATAGCTCCAAATCACCATACAAAGCTAATACCAACGACCTTGGAATAGGGGTCGCTGTCATTGACAGAAAATGAGGCGTTAAACCACGATTATCGCGTAACATTAACGCTTTACGTTGAGCCACGCCAAAACGATGTTGCTCATCAACAATAACCAAAGCTAAATCTTTAACTTGGACTGAATCTTGAATCACGGCATGTGTACCGATAATCAAATCTACTTCTCCGGCATTGATACTATTTAAAACTTCTGTTTTGCTATATTTTTGACCGATGATTTCCTTCTTGCTCCCGGTTAATAACGCAATTTTATATTTATGTTTGGCAAAAAGACGTTGCATCGTTTTATAATGTTGCTCGGCCAATATTTCTGTGGGGGCCATTAAAATAACTTTATAACCATTAGCAATAACATTTAATATTGCCAGAGACACGACCACTGTTTTACCAGAACCAACATCGCCCTCCAGTAACCGATTCATTAATTTTTGTTTACCCAAGTCTTGAATAATTTCCCAAGAGCATTTTTTTTGATCATCTGTCAGTTTAAAAGGTAAATCAGCAACAAAATCTTTTGTTATTTTTTCGATAAAAGCAACCGGCAAGGCCGTATTTTGCTCAACTTCTTTTTTAGACAACAAAATCGCTAACTGAATTAAAAACAATTCTTCAAATTGGAATCGTAAGCGCGCTTTTTGCGCTAATTCTGGATTCTGCGGAAAATGAATGTTTCGCAGTGCGACAGCTAAACTGGGAAACCCATATTTCTTGAGTAGATCATCTGGTAAATATTCTTCCAAAATATCAAAAGTGGGTGCTATCAAACTCAACAGAAATCTAAGTTGCTTCTGGGTTAGCCCACTCGTTATATGATAGACGGGCACAATCCTGCCTGTATGGATATTCTCTCCAGGTTGTTTTACTAATGACATTCTTTCATAATCAGGGCTCACCATTTGAGTCCCGGTATCATCAACTTTACCAGAAAGATAGATTTCGTCCCCTGTTTTTAACACTTTAATCAAAAACGGCTGATTAAACCAAACCACCTTGATTGTTCCGGTTTCATCCGAAATTAAAGCTTCTGTTATGTTTTTTCTTTTACGGAAACTCCTTCTATTTGCAATCAACTGAATTTGGCCATGAACACTAACCGTCTCACCTGCCTGTAAATCGCTGATATTCTTAACACTTGAATAATCTTCATAACGAAACGGGAAATAAAAAATAAGGTCCGAAACTGTGTTTAAACCCAATAATTTAAGCCTAGCCGCGGTTGTTTTGCCAACTCGGGAGAGGGCGCTAATGTGGGTCGATAGATCCATATGCAGATATTTTATCACAATTTAACAATAAAAAAATCAGCCTTTCGGCTAATCTTTAGATCGTGCCATTCTTCGCTCTTCGAGCTTCGAATGGTGC
>CAZMEQ010000013.1:0-21960 GCA_964565345.1 uncultured Gammaproteobacteria bacterium
GACTAGCCTGTTATCCCCAGAGTAGCTTTTATCCGTTGAGCTTCCGCCGTCCTATTTCGCACGGTCGGATCACTAACTTCTGCTTTCGCAACTGCTCTTCTTGTTGGAATCGCAGTAAAGCTGGCTTATGCGTTTGCACTTTCATCCCGATTTCCATCCGGGACAAGCCAACCTTTGTAAACGCCTCCGTTACAATTTGGGAGGCAACCGCCCCAGTTAAACTACCCACCAGATACTGTCTCCTTCCCGGATAACGGGCAAGGATTAGAATTAAAAATACACAAGGGTGGTATCTCACTGACGCTTCCGCTTACGCGGAAACTCCCACCTATACTGAACATGTGCATCCCTAATCCAATATCAAGTTATAGTAAAGCTTCATGGGGTCTTGTCGTCCAGCTGCGGGTAACCGGCATCTTCACCGGTCTTGCAATTTCGCCGAGCCCCTTGTTAAGACAGTCATCATATCATTACGCCATTCGTGCAGGTCGGAACTCACCCGACAAGGAATTTCGCTACCTTAGGACCGTTATAGTTACGGCCGGCGTTCATCCGCGCTTCAGCTCAGAGCTTGCACCCCTCACTTTAACGTTCGGACACTGGCCAGGCGTCAGCCCCTATACATCGCCTTACGGCTTAGCAGAGACCTGTGTTTTAGGTAAACAGTTGCATGATGTCTTTTGTTGCAGCCCGCCAAAGGCGGGCAGGCCTTATCCCGAAGTTACGGCCGCTTAATTGCCGAGTTCCTGAACAAGGGTTATCTCGTCCACCTGAGGATACTCTCCTCACCTACCTGTGTCGGTTTACGGTACGATTATTGCTAGCTTAGCCCTAGAGTGTTTTCTTGGTAGTTGGATTTCTTAGATTGGTCCGGCCGAAGCCAAACCTGCCCCCAGCTTCGAAGCTTAGCGTCCCGGATTTACCTAGGACAGCCTCTCTGCCAGCGACGAGCATAACCAAATCTCGTCTAAAATCACCAACCACGTCTACCCATTGGAAACTAACAACAGCGCAGGAATATTAACCTGCTCTTCCGTCGACTACGCCTCTCGGCCTCGCCTTAGGATCGGCTAACCCTGGGATGACAATCATTGCCCAGGAAACCTTAGGTTTACGGTGGTTTGGATTCTCACCAAACTTTCTGCTACTCATGCCAACATTCTCGCTTCCATAAACTCCATCGTTCCTCACGGATACAACTTCGCTGCTTATGGAATGTTCTTCTACCGCTTTGCCTTACGGCAAAGCCCGCATCTTCGGTGCTAGGTTTAAGCCCCGTTAAATTTTTAGCGCAGGACAACTTGACCAGTGAGCTATTACGCTTTCTTTAAAGGATGGCTGCTTCTAAGCCAACCTCCTAGTTGTATAAGTCATCCCACAACCTTTAACACTTAACCTAGACTTAGGGACCTTAGATTGCGATCTGGGCTTTTCCCCTTTTGACTGATGGAGCTTAGCCCCCATAGTCTGACTCCTTGGCTCTAAATTTCCGGTATTCGGAGTTTGACTGGGAGAGGTAGGTTTCCCATCCACCCCCAACCAGTGCTCTACCCCCGGAAGGAACGCCAAAGGCTAGCCCTAAAGCTATTTCGAAGAAAACCAGCTATTACCGAGTTCGATTGGAATTTCTCCGCTAGACCCAACTCATCCCCTAGTGTTGCACGGCTAGTGGGTTCGGGCCTCCATCAAGCTTTCGCTTAACTTCACCCTGGTCAGGCCTAGATCACCCGGTTTCGGGTCTTGTTCCTACTGCTAGCGGGCTATTAACCCTCGCTTTCACTACGCCTCCGTCCTTCACGGACTTAAACTTGCAATAAAAACAAACTCGTTGGCTCATTCTTCAATAGGAACGCTGTCATCCTTGCGGACTCCAACGCCTTGTAAGCATATGGTTTCAGATACTATTTCATCCCCCTCACCGGGGTGCTTTTCACCTTTCCCTCGCGGTACTTGTTCACTATCGATCATCAAAAGTATTTAGCCTTACCAAATAGTCTTGGCAGATTCCTACAGGATTTCACGGGTCCTGCAGTACTCGGGAATAACCGCGCAGTGCATACATAATTTTTCATCTACGGGACTATCACCCGCTATGGTTAGGTTTCCCAACCTATTCGATTAAATTTGCATGTCATCTGTCTGAGCCAATCAGAACTCAGAAACGATTACCCCACAACACCTAATAAACATGTGGACTGAAATCCTTAAGTGGCCCGTTTGAATTCATCCGAAGAAAAATTCGCACGAAACCTCAAGGTTTACTAGGTTTAGGCTCTTCCCTTTTCGCTCGCCACTACTAGGGGAATCATTATTATTTTCTCTTCCTCTGGGTACTGAGATGTTTCACTTCCCCAGGTCTTCTTCCACTACCCTATGTATTCAGGTAGCGATGCTCCGCCATAGGCGGAACAGGTTGCCCCATTCGGAGATCTCCGGATCACAGGTTGCTTATCACCTACCCGAAGCTTATCGCAGATTGCTACGTCCTTCATCGTCTTTTGATGTCAAGGCATCCACCATACGCCCTTATGATTGTATAACCACTACAATACTAACATTGTTAAGCAGGTATTGTAGTTGTCGACCTCAGCGCTTACAGAGCTGAGGTTCCCGCATTCTCATGCGGTATTTGTTTGGTTTGAATACTAATATTGAAATTGCATTTTTCTTTCTTTCTCAATATCACATATATCTATATTGTCAAAGTACTTTCGTGCACCAAAGGCACACGTAATAACATACAGAGAAGCAGATCAATATATAAAATAAAATCTGCTGATATCTGTATGCTAATACATATATCTTTGGGCAAATAAAAAAAGTTACCGAACTTGATTTCTGTCCCGAATCAGATGTCAAGATCGAAAACTTTTGTGTGGGAAATTTATAGGACAAATTGTGCCTTCAATTATACATCATTTTATCGCCCTGTCAAGAGCTACTTATCCACTAAATTTGGATAAAAAATAATCCACTGGGGATTATAAGAAAAAGATCTGGGCTACAATACATAACTTAAGCTATTGATGGTCTACCATTCGAAACGCAGCACTTCTTCGCGAAAACTTCGAAGTGCATTCTTCGCTGATATGTTCAGATGGCCTGCCATCCGAAGCTCGAAGAGCGAAGGATGGTGGGCGGAAGAGGACTCGAACCTCCACGGATTGCTCCACTTGCTCCTAAGGCAAGCGTGTATACCAATTTCACCATCCGCCCCCACACCTAGTCACGCAATCTTGTGACTAGGTGTGGGGGCAGGCCGAAGATACTCAGCTAAGAAAATATTATCGCTAAAAGAATATCATCTTAAAAATGCTTTGACAATCTTTTGGAGAAGATTGCTCCGTAAATTTTCACAGACTTGCTCGCAATACGTAAAAAGATTACGCCGGCCACCACGAGGGATGGCCGGCGCAGAATCACAAGTCGTCGGCGAAGAACTCCTTCCCGACCTGCTCGAACATGAGCAGTTTGATCGGGAAGTGCAAGGACTCGAGGACCCGGTGGTTCCCAGCCTTGGCCTTGCGCGCCAAGCACTTCTGGTACCCCTTCCACGGGCAGATCTCGACCTTGCCGTTGTAGCAGATGGCCTGCGCTTGCCACCCACTGAACCGCGAACAGCGCTTCATGATGGCCAGAGCGCACTCGCCATTCTTCTGGGGATCAAAGAGATCGGCCTTCATAAGGCCGCAGACGCTACCAGCCACTCCAGGCATGACCTGGTAGAGGCCGATAGCACCTTGCGTGCTCTCCCGGTTGGGATCAGCTGCACTCTCTTGGAGCTGGAGCCAGAAGAACCGCTCCAACCCCGCGTCCTTGAACTGCTGGTACAGGCTACGGAGGACCTTCCGCGAAAGCTTGTCCCAGTTGCGCTCCAGGCGCTTGAGGTTCGGGTAGTTGACCCTCCCCACCACCTCCGGCAAGTAGACGTACGGAACGTCTTTCCGGTGGTATTTGCGCACGAGTCGTTCCTTGAACTTGGTCACCGCGACTTCCGTGACCGGCTTGGCAGCAGAAACTTCCGGCACCAGCCCCAACAGGAGGCTAAGAAAAACGACGAACTTCCACATGGATCACCTCTTTTTTAGTAACCATATAAATATACTATAAAATAGCGTTTTTGTCAATAATGACTTCTTGCCTCTTGACATTGTGTATAAAATACACTACAATCAAATCAACAAGTGTAAGTGTATAAAACACACCAAGAGCATTACAAAGGAGTACCCCATGAAAACACAGACACAGCCCATCATCACCTCTCTCTTGGACAACGACCTGTACAAGTTCACGATGATGCAGGGCGCTTGGCGCCAATACCGAGATCTGATGGTGGAATACAATTTCACCAATCGTGGACAGACGCCATTCCCCAAAGGATTTGCCGAAGCTCTGCGCTCGCAGATTCAGCAAGTCGCCGAGCTCGCGCTCACGCCAGAGGAATTCAACTGGCTGAAGACGAACGAGCACACCCAATTCTTCCGTCCGGAATTTCTGGAACTGCTGCGCACTTTCAAACTGCGTGCCAAGGACGTGAAGGTTGTGCAGCGTGGGAGTGAAATCAAGCTGCGCATCAAGGGC
Source organism: uncultured Gammaproteobacteria bacterium (assembly GCA_964565345.1). GTDB lineage: Bacteria > Patescibacteriota > Patescibacteriia > UBA11705 > JABHMO01 > GWC2-39-14. The sequence continues at coordinate 4,582 of CAZMEQ010000013.1, forward strand.
CCGTGGTTCCGGACCATCCTGTGGGAAGTCCCTCTCCTCGCACTCGTGAGTGAGCTGTACTTCATCATGACGGGTCAGGAAGTGAACGAAGAATACTTCCAGACCAGCCTGATGGACAAGAAGACCAAGCTCGTTGCGGCCGGTGCCAAGTTCGCTGAATTCGGCACGCGCCGTCGCTACTCGCGCGAAATTCAAGAACGCGTGGTAGCGTACATGGTCGAGAATGCTGGTGGTTCGTTTATCGGCACCAGCAACGTCTACCTAGCCATGAAGTACAACGTAAAGCCGATTGGTACACAAGCGCACGAATGGTTCATGGCGCACCAAGCCATGTTCGGAACTCGTCTCGCTAATCAGCGTGGCATCGAATCCTGGCTGGACGAATTCAATGGCGCACTCGCCATCGCCCTGCCTGATACCTTCACCTCGGACGTCTTTTTCCGAGACATCGGGAAAGACATTGCCACGCGCCTTGCTGGTCTCCGTCAGGATAGCGGCAGCCCCTACCGGTTCACGGAAAAAGCCAAGGGCTGGTACGATCGCTTTGAACTTCCAACAACCGACAAATCGCTCACCTACAGTGATGCGATCGACTCGGCCGAGAAAGTCATTGACCTGCTCCAGACCTTTGGCACCATGTTCCGCATCAACTTCGGCATCGGCACCTGGTTTAGCAACGATGTCGGCGTGAAGCCCTTGAACATGGTCATCAAGTTGTACCGGGTTTGGGTGAATGGCCAGCTGGTGGAAGTGGCCAAGCTCTCGGACAATCCTGGCAAGCACAACGGCACACTGCGCGCCGTGCGCCGCACCAAGCGCGAGCTGCGGCTCTGGTAACAAAACGTCCCGCCACAACAATTGTGACGGGACGAATTTATTTAAAGAAACCACCTCCAATTAATCCAGGTTCCAATCTCGTTCATCATATTTCAGCTGTTCTATCCCGCCTAGATATCCACGCGCATTCTTGTATATAGCCGACAGATCCTGATCGTTCGTTAATGTTGTATCACGATAAAAAAGCATCTCACCAGTAAAATAATCCCATATTATATAAGCAGAATATGGGACGTTCCGTTTATTTTGCATAGCGAAAACAGCATAAAGACAACTTTGTTTCTGCGGACTAAAAAAGACTTCATCAACAATATAACTACTCCAATTTGTAGTATTCATTTTCGTAATAATATCACTCCGGTAACTTGCACAAGACTTTTTCATTGTAATCAAATCGTCGTTATTTTCCGCAGCCCCCTTTAATATTATTTCACCTGCAGGCGTGTTTTCAATTTTTTGTGGATTATCTTCTGTTTGGTTAAACTGCTCATCAAACAAAGTTGTACTAACTTTTTTCGGAGTTCCATTTTCAATATTAACAGTGCAGCCAGACATAAAAAGTACACAAAAAACGAATGCGGCACAAAACAACGTCAGCTTGTTCATATATTGCTCCTTAATAATAGACGTATTAACTCAAAACCAACGACAGAAGCTGCAGAATGAACCCTATCAAATACAAAGTAAAAGCAAGTAATCCAGTCGTTCTTTCCTTCAAATGTTTAATTTGCGTGTATTTGCCATTATCATCCATTTCTGTCACCAAATCATCGTTTACATTTTTCTTAATATTCAGATATGACACCAACAATATTAAAGATGCAATCGTATTAAGTGACAAACCAACCAAATTTAAAACGTTTAACTGATTCATAAATAATAGATTAAATTCTAATTCTCAATATCAGTATATCCACCAAATTGATAAATTGTCTAGCCTGAAGTATTCACATTACTTTTACAGACTTATTCTATCAATCTCAGCAACGCCAAGCTCCGTTCTGGTAAGATTCAGACACCCGCGCCGTTTATGCGCCCCGTTTAAACAACGTCGCGCTAAACTGGCTACAACATTTTGATCAAAGCCTTCAATCACTGGCAAATTTTTCAATTGCTCACGACTACCATCAATATCAAAACCTTTTTGAATTAGTGAAATCATAATGGTGTCTAAATTGGGATATGTTGCGCCAAGTTGATCTTCGTCACCACCAGCAATAGCTAAGCCATCATCAGGTTTGGCAGCCACAATTTCGGCTGGGACTTCTAAATAACGAGCGATATCAAACAACTCCAACCCTTTTAATAATTCCTGAATCATACCAAAGTCACCAACATCTCCATGATGAGTCCAAAAAGCCATCCAACACTCTGATTGATTATCCGTAGACAAAACTAAACCAGAACCGAGCAAACGTGAAACATTGTATGTTCCCAACATCATGCGGGAACGAGCCTTTAAATTACCATGAGCAATTTTTAAATCCCAGGCCAGGGTTGCATCGTCGGGTGCTAACCCTGCTTGACGGCGAATATCTAAAACTGACCCCTCAATTGCATCTAAATAATTATTTTCAATAAAATCATATACATCCGACAAATCAATTTTAATTTCTTTGGCATTAAACTTTTTAATCGCTTCTCGGCCTAGACGTTCTGCGTCTGGCTTTGAATGACAGGGCATAATTAGACCCACAGAAACTAGTTTGTAATTATCAGCTTCAGCTAACTTACAAGCGCGTTCAGCTAAACCTAATGTAATAGCACTATCTAGTCCGCCTGATGAACCTGTCACCAAAAAATGTAAGCTGTTTTCTTTGCAATAATTGTAAAGACTGTTGGTGGCGCGTTCTACTAACTCTTTAATTTGTTCTTCCTTCAACTTATACATATAAATTTTGTTAATTATTTTTATATAAATTATTACTGACAATATATTTTTCAACATCTGGTAGCACCAGATCCTTGATGCTTTTTCCCTGACTAAGAAACCTTCTAATCTCTGAGCTTGCCCCTAGCTCGTCAAATTGGATTAAAATATTTTTTGGCGGGAAATCGCTAGGGCTGGCCGGCATGTCTTTACGAGTAATCACTGCATAATTCAAACTAACCCACAATTCAGGACCACGGAACCATTTACTTTGGATTTCGGAATCTCCAGTCGCCCCGCCCTGTATCAAATCCGTACCAACTGCATACCATAAATTATCGCCATATATTTTTTGCAATATTTTATCCAATTCATATGTTCTGGTATATTCTCCGTGCTCCAAATCAATAAAAGAAATTTCTGTCTTTTCTAATCCCTGGAATGTTTTTTCAACCAAGACACGACGATGAGCATCCGTTATCTGAGCTGAACTCGCTTTGTCTGGTCTCATACCACAAGGCAAAATAACTACCAAATCAAATTGTTTGGCTAAAGCCATGGCGATCTCTTTATGATGACGACCAGGTGGGTTAAAGCTGCCGCCGAATATGACTATTTTTTTGTTTGAATTCATATTATTTTTTTAAAACTGCTAATTCATTTATCTCAACTTTAATTGCTTCTGGCAATCTATCTCCTTTTTGAGCTACCACATCACCAAAGTCATCACTAAAACTCCCATCAGGCATCATGACAACATTGTTGTAATCATAATGGTCTTGATGTAAGTAGTTCCAGAATTCAAAGCCATCCTTGTCCCTATATATAATCTCGAACTTACTCTGTTGCTTAACTTCAAACTTATTCGCTACCGCCAGTTTTGAGAAAACTTCCTTATTTTCTGCTTTCAATTCCTCGCAGAATGTTAGCTTTAAATCATTCTTTTTGCAGAACTTATAAATCGGTTCTACGTTGTGAGGATAAATGTAAGAATTAATTCTGACTTGACCGAATTTAGCCACTTCTATGATCTTCTTTTGGTATGCCTGATTCGAAACAGGAACCCCAACAATTTTTTGATACTCTTCTTCATCCAAAGAGACAAGCGAGAAAGTCAGATTATTGACTCCGACAGCAAATAAATTTTTATAGAACGCGACCGTGCCGCTACCGTTACTGGTGACTGAGATAGAAACACTTGGCCATTGGGAGCGTAAGACCTTAATATACTCCGCAAAGTTTGGGACAGTGAATACTTCCCCACCCATTAAAGTAATGTATGTTGGTGTATACTCGCCGGCAATATTAGTAATGTTCTGTTTGAATTCCACAAGTGGCATAACCGCACCGGTTTTTTTGTGCTGGTAGCAAAACTTGCAGCGATAATTGCATTGATAAGTTAGAACAATTCGTAGACCAAACATTTTTTTAATGTCGTGGCGTAAAGATAAAAATTTCATATGGGTTGTTTTTTTTCTTACTTATTAATTTAAAGTTTGTAAAATATTTTTCTGGATCTCGATATTCTTCGCTCCAAACAATTTCGGGTCTTGGTATTATGCCTCGATACCAGAGTCTGTCCCAAAATTTATTGGATTCATAATTTTCTTCGGCTGGTTCAACGACCATTAACTTTCCATTGGGGCTAAGTATTCTTTTCATCTCTTTATTTAACTTTTCTGTCTCCATTACATGATGAAAAACATTCTTCATGCGAACCAAGCTACAACTTTGATCTGGTAAATCTAGGACCACACACTCTTTAATATAGTAATCTGGGCGACCAACGATATCAGCTGTTTTGAATCCGGGCTTAGGTTGATAACCAGAACCATAATCAAGTTTTATTAATTTATTCATATTGTTTTCTCTAAAAAGTTGCGAATCTTCACAACCTTTATTGAGTGGCGAATTACGTGTGACGTAATTCGCCCAGATGACTAGTTCACGATCTCGACGCGAGCAGCGAGCAAGCGCTTGAGCATGAACTGAGCCGACTCGTCTGCGATGGCCGGCGAGAATGGCCGCAGAATGGTGGTCTTGAAGCCGAACTTGACCCCGTCCAAGGCCGTCTCGCCTGCGCAGTAGTCAAAGGCCAGCCCCACCACCACTATCTCGGTCACGCCGTTGGCGCGCAGGAACTGGACCAGGTCGACTGGGAGCTCGACCCCGTTCCACATGAGCTTACCCGGGAAGGACGAGTAGGGGTGCGTGTCCAGGTCATAGCCCTTGCGGAAGATGGCGTCCACCAGGTCAATCCGGAGCCCCGGGTAGAACTTGGCTTCATCCGTGCCGGTCATGCCGTGGTCCGGCCAGACCCGCTTGGGGTTACCATCGATGACCACATCAGTGAAGGGCGCCACGCCGTACGTGGAAGCCAGGTACAAGTTGCCGGGACGGTGTTCTTCGTAGGACGCGACCACGAGATCGAACTGACCGTTCTGGTCGCCTTCCATGATGAGCTTGTTGATGCCAGGGATCGTGTCCTCGGCACCGGGGACAGGCAGGCCGCCGTTCTTGAAGAACGCGCCACAAAGATCAACCAGGACCAGAGCTCGCTTCGTTTTCATGATAGCCTCCATGTTGGAATGAACCTGTGAGATAACTTCTCACGATTGGACCTTCCACCATATGATGGAAGACCCGACGTAAAAATTTACTTAGTCTCATTGATGATTGATAACTGACCGCAAGCCGCACCGGCTTTGACTTCAGCTTCAGTTGCAATGGCGAGAGCTAACTTGTAACCATGCGCCTTTAGTGTTTGTACTTGTTTCATTAACTTGTTTTCGCGATTCATACTTTTATATGTTATTTATTAGGCTAAATTTTTAGCGGTGATGACACCAGACAAATGATTCTTATTAGAGATATTATTTTCATTGAGTGGGCTGAGCTTAATAAAGATTGAGTCAGCAGAAAAATATTTTTCTATCTTTTCGGCATCGAACTCATTGTCATCGCAGAGGGTGAAGTTCAGAGTTACTTTGCGCTTCGAAACTTTTTTCCACTCATCTGCGAAATCTTTAATTTCGGCTAACTGATATTTCTTAACTGGTTGAAGAAAATCTCGTTGTTTATCATCAGTGGAATGAACTGAGAATTGAAACTGGATAAAATCATCTTGGAACTCTTCTATAAGGTGCTTAACACCTTCGAAAAACTCCTGCGTACCAACCTTTGGCCCAACTGTACTTAGAGCAATCGTTGCGTTAGAGTATTTTGTTTTAATAAGCTTGACCGCCTTGAGGACTTCTTCTTTATTCATGACTGGCTCCCCCATTCTGGTAAAAAGTATTCTGAATTCCTCAGCTTCTTCTGGTTTAAATTTGTTGTGATTATTTTCGACGATGAAGTCCACTTGAGCTAAGATCTCTTCGGCTTTTAAGTTACGCCATTTCTTTAAAGCTCCAGTAGCGCAGAAGGGACAACGAACGGGACAACCACTCATGACTGAAACTCCGATCATCCAACGGTCCTTACGTGAGCCAAAGTTCGCTAGAACTAACTCGTTGGTCCCTCTGGCTTCAGCATCTCGTGTAATCATGGGGAGAAAGGTATCTGTTGTTTCAATAGGGTAATCATCTTCAGTTCGTAGTGCATAGACAGCTCCATTGGCGAAATTTCTAGAGGCTGTAATTGTGAATTTAGACATAAGATTAATGTTAGTAATTTAGTTAGTGTTCTTTTGACACTTTTATCTTACATTCCCAGTATAGTGTATTTTATACACCCTGTCAACACCCCCAAATTCACTTTGGGAAGTTTGTTCTAAATTTAAATAAAAAAATACACTTATTTTGGTGTATTTATCACACTTATCAACAGCCGTTTTCACTCCTCTAAAAACAAAAAGCCCCGATCGCTCGGGGCTCTAAATTAGCATTTTGTTAAATCACGTGATTATAAATTTTAAGTTTTGTGGTACTAGCTTTATACAATTGTGCCGGACGCCCCATCTCCTGTTTAACCTGATCTACTGGTTCAACAAAATCAATTGCTAATATTTTTTTACGGAAATTACGTTTATCAATACTCTTGTGATATACAGCCTCGTAAAGTTTTTGTAAATCAGTAAGAGTAAATTTTTCCGGCAACATTGAAAGGGCCACGTTACTATATTCTAATTTCCATTTTAAACGCTGCCAGGCATATTCTAAAATATCACGGTGCGCCTTTCCAAAAGATAGAGTTGGCAAATTGTTAATATCAAACCAATTTGCTTCGGCAGCATCATCACTTGGTCGTAGCTTTATCTTTTCTGGATGATTTACTAAATGAATATAGGCGACGGATATTACTCGGCCACGAGGATCACGTTTTACTTCCCCGAAAGTATAAAGCTGTTCCAAATAAGCACTTTGACTTAATCCCGTCTCCTCATGTAATTCACGCAAAGCAGCGGCCTCCAAACTTTCGTCTTCACGCACAAAGCCACCGGGCAAAGCCCACTGCCCTACTCCCGGTTCAAACTTACGTCGCACTAGAAGCACTTTGAGCCTCTGTTCAATAAAAGCAAAAACCACAATATCGGCCGCTAAAAGAAGCCGCCAATCTTTTGTTGCTTCATTAAATGTTTTTGTTTTGGCCATAAATAGATTGATTAATATAGTGTAATTATAGCACAAACCCAGGCGACGTAAACCCTCTATGTTTCGCTTTTATCAAATCTTGCTGTAAAATGAATGTACTAACATAATAATATGGACACACTACAAACAATATTAATCATCGCTGGCTTCGCAGTTATTCTTTACCTACTATTATTTAGACAAGAGAAACAAGAACCGGAATCTCTTTTGCTGATGCAAGAGCAAATGAAAGAACTCCGTCAGACCTTAAATTCGCAGCAAGGCGACATGCAAAAACAAATTCAAAACCAATTTTCTCAAAGCACACAAATTGTCAAAGATGTCACTGAACGTCTTACCAAACTGGATGAAACTAATAAACAAGTGATGGGGTTTGCCGAGCAGCTACAAAGCCTCGAAAATATTTTAAAAAACCCCAAACAACGCGGTATTTTAGGCGAATACTTTTTAGAAACATTATTAAAAAATGTTTTTGCCCCTAATCAGTACCAAATGCAGTATAAATTTGCTGATGGCGAAATCGTGGATGCTATTATCCGAGTCAAGGACAACATTATTCCCATCGACTCCAAGTTTTCCTTAGAAAATTATAATAAAATATTGGCCGAAAAAGATCCGACTCGTCACGAACAACTCGAAAAACTTTTTAAACAAGATCTTAAAAATAGAATTGATGAAACATCAAAATATATTCGACCAACCGAAGGCACAACTGACTTTGCTTTTATGTTTATCCCATCCGAAGGGATTTACTATGATCTTTTGATCAACCAAGTTGGAGCCGTAAAAGTTAATACCCGCGATTTAATTGAATATGCTTTTAATGAAAAGAAAGTTATCATTGTGTCACCGACCTCTTTCTATGCTTACCTCCAAACCGTTATCCATGGTCTACGAAAAATGCAAATAGAAGAACAAACTAAAGAAATAATTAAGAACGTACAAAAACTACAACAACACCTCTTGGCCTATGACGATTACATGAAGAAAATGGGCAATAATTTAGGTACTACCGTCAACATGTATAACTCCGCTTACCGAGAATTCAAAAAAATCGACAAAGATGTTTTACATATTTCCGGGCAAGGAGGACAAGTTGAGACTTTAGAAATCGAAAAGCCAAAAACCGAATAACCCTTGACTTATTGGCTAAAAATGGATATTCTATTCTCAACTGAAGTGCCTCAATCATTAGACTTCAGAACGAACAATAAAATTAACTTGTATTTCGACTAATATGCCAATGAAGAAACAATCTTATAAGGCGTTACGCCAAAGTAAGAAACGTTACGAAAAAAATCGTATTGTAAAAGCCGCTTTAAAAACTAGCATCAAAAAGACTAAACAAGCTATTACTGCTAAAAATGTCAAAGTCGAGGATCTTCGCAAGACTTTAAAAGATATCGACAAAGCAGCTCAAAAGAAATTGATCAAAAAGAACACAGCTTCAAGAAAGAAATCACGCATAATGAAGCAATTCAATAAATCTCAAAAAGCTTAACAAAAAAAGTCCTTGTCACCCTGAGCTTGCCGAAGGGGACAAGGACTTTTTTATTTCAGCCCGACAATCATTAAATCAAAGAGTAACTCAAAATTTATTTTAGTTGTCTTTAGTTTTATTTCAAAATCTAATAGTTTATTGTAGATATTTTTAAGCTGTAGCAAAGAAAAACCTTGGCATTGTTGCATCGTTTTTTGCACTACAAATGGGTGTAGCCCCAACTCAGAAGCAATATTGTTCGGAACTGACACGCCCTCATTTAAGAGTTCCTTTATTTGCAAATTTATTCGAAATTGACGCTCAAGCATAGTTAGAAGATACACATCATTAGCGCCACTATCGATTTGATCCTGAAATAGTTTTAACGCCTTAACCCTATTCCTGGTCCCAATAGCATCCATCAACTGAAAAATATCATCATTAAATTTTCCCTTTACCAACAACTCTATGTCTTCATTATTAATCTCTCCTCCCTTTTTAAAAGCCGCTAACTTTCTAATTTCGCAGTCTAATTGCCACAAATCGTTACCGACCATAGCCACTAACAATTCTAATGCTTTTTTATTAAAATTTGCTTTTTCTTTTTGTGCTTTTTTACTAACCCAATTAAGCAAATCCTGATTGCGTGGCAACAAATATTCCTTTACTTCCGCTAAATTCTTTTTTTCTAATTTTTTATCTCTTTAAATAATTTTCCCCGTGCATCTGGCTTATCTGCCTCAATAAATATCACAAAAAAACTATCTTTTATTTTTCCCAGTGAATCAATCAACAACTCCTGAATTTCTTTGTTTAATTTTATGTCTAAAAAATTCTTTAACACTACCATTTTGTTATTCCCAAATAACGAATTTACTTGTAAAGCATTTTTTATGTCCCTTAATAAGTCATCCTTGTTTCCCTTGTCCTGATAATCAAACTTAGAGATATTCAACCCAGAATATTTTTGCACAAAAACATTTGTCCAACGTTGAAGTTGTTCATAAATCTCATAGTCATTGGCACCATACCAAAAAAAAATTTGTTTTGTATTTTCGGCCATAACCTCATATTAACGTGATTGATCACATTTTTCAAATTAGCCAATAAATCCTAAGCTATGATGATTTCCCATAAGTGTGGGAGATTGGGTTCTTTCGACAACCCCCTTTGTGGAGGTGCGCAATGGAAGCGCGCGAGAAGTCCGAACGTTCCGTTTCCCTGGCCGCCTTGATCGGCGGCGCCATCCTGCTCTGCGTCGTCGTTCCGAAGATCTTCAAGACGTCGGAGGACACCCTCCAGTCGATCGGCGCCGCCGGCATCGTCGGCGAGGGAGTGATGGGCCTCATCGTGGCCATCCTCATCGGCGCTGGCGTCCTCGGCTAGCCACACCCGGCGTTCGCTCTCACGGAGCGGACGCCGATTTTTATTGACAAGAAAAAACTTTCTTGATAATTTATCTTCTAAATTACTTTGCAGAAAAAAGAGTTTAAAATCATTAAATTTTTCTTTCCTCAAAGTAACCGTACTGGCCCGCGAGGACGTCGTAAGACGAGGCGGTCAGTTAGTTCCCTCTGCAAGGAGAGTCCCATGCTGAGAATGCACTCCGAGACCAAGCTGGCACTGCTGGACACCCTTGGCATCCCCTACTTCATGGTGGAAGACGAAGAGTCGCTCTACCTGTTCGTGACGCAGACCGGCCTCCAGTCCTTCCTCGCAGCACGACAGGACAAGCCTGTCGCGGACACCGAGTCCCTGCAGGCGCAGGCCGACCGCCTGAACCTGTTGCCCAACTGGGCCAAGGTCCGCGAGGTCATCGCGGCCGCCCCGCTCACCGACCAGGACTGGGACTTCAACTACCAGCTCTGCACGCGATGCACCGAGCCGAAGCCGCACGCCTACATGTACACGCGCGAAGGTGAGATGGTCTTCGATGCCCCGATCTACCACCTCTTCGCGTCCATGGTCAACACACACGAGTTCCTGCAGCACTTCCCGGAAGAACCGGAAGAAGCGCTGCACCTGCTCAAGCAGGCGGCGGAGCTCCTCGAACAGAACGACTACGACAAGACTGAGTAGCCACGAACCACGGTTACTACCAAAACGCACCCAGCAGCAACTGCTCGGGTGCGTGATTTTTTCCCCGCATCCCTCACATTAAATGCGGGTGCGGGGGTGACATTTAATATAATTTCTCCATCTCCTGCCAATTTTTTCCAGCTTCGGTGTCAACCTTAATAGGAACCTCTAACTTATGTATCTTCTCCATTTTTTCATCAATAATTTTAGCCAGCTTATCTACTAACTCAAGCGGTACTTCAAAAACCAATTCATCATGCACCTGCAACATCATCTTGATTTTGCTTTCTTGTTTATTTATTTTTTTGTTGAAATCTTTAATAACTTTGTAGACTTCAATCATCGCAACCTTCATTAAATCCGCGGCCGTCCCCTGAATTGGCATATTAATAGCCATGCGTTCAGCTGCCAACCGAATTTGGGTGACCCCAGAATTAATTTCCGGCAAATAACGACGACGACCAAATAAGGTTTGAACAAAACCATCTTCTCGCGCATCTTCTTTCATTTTTTCTAAATACTTTTTAACATCTTTATAAGTATTAAAGTATTTTTCGATAAACTCGCGCGCCTTTTCGCGTGAAATCTTTTTTCTCCAAGCTAAACCATAAGCGCCCATACCATACAAAACACCAAAGTTGACTTCCTTGGCAGCGGAGCGCATATCCTTAGTTACTTTTTCCAAAGGCACTTCAAATATTTTCGCTGCCGTCGAAGCATGAATATCCTCTCCCTTTTGGAAAACCGCCATCATGTTTTTATCTTTGGCCAAACAAGCGATTACGCGCAGCTCAACCTGCGAATAGTCAGCCGAAAGGATGCGATAACCACGATCAGCCACAAAGGCTTTGCGAATTTCCTTCCCCAAATCTGTGCGGATAGGAATATTTTGTAAATTAGGATTCGAAGATGACAACCGCCCTGTTGCTGTAATAGTCTGATTAAATTCTGTATGGACACGCCCGGTTTTAGAGTTAATCAATTTAGGTAGAGCATCAATGTACGTTGATTGCAACTTAGTTAATTCGCGGTACTCTTCGATCAGGGGGATAATTTCATGTTGATCGTGTAATTTTTCTAATTCATTTGCCGCAGTAGAAATGCCCGTCTTCGTTTTTCCAATTCCCTCGCGGCTAATCTTTAACTTTTCAAATAAAATTTCTTTAAGTTGCAGCGGAGAACTAATATTAAACTCTTGCCCTGCCAGCTTATAAACTTTTTTAGTAATTGATTTTATTTGTTTGTCTAATGTTTTTGATAACTCTTTTAAATGTTCCTCATCAATCTTAATCCCAGTTAATTCCATCTCCACTAGAACCTCGACCAGCGGCATTTCAATTTCGTTAAATAGCTTTTCGAGTTCATTTTCCTTCAATTCTTTTTGTAGTGGTTTAATTAATCTAAAGGTATAATCAGCATCTTCGCACGAATAATCAGCCACCTTATTTTTATCAACAAAGGCGAGCGTTGTTTGTCCCTTCCCCTTGCCAATTAGATCGGTTATTTTAGTCATTTGATAACCCAATTCGCGGAAAACCATATCATCCAAATTGTGATTACGTGTACCAGGATTTAATAAATACGAAGCTATCATGGTATCAAACCAAATCCCCTCAACTTCTAGCCCCGCACAACGCAAGGCCTTAATATCAAACTTCATATTTTGACCAGCTTTTTGTATCTTGGGATCAGCAAAAATTGATTTGAGCTTTTCTAAAAATTCTTTTTTCGCCTCAACATAATACGCCACACCCTCTTCCCAACAAAAACTAACTCCCAAGAGCGTTGACGTTATCACATCTAACCCATCAGTCTCCGTATCAAAAACAAACATTTTTTGTTTTTGGAGTTTTTTAAAAAAACTTTCAAATTCATCTTCACTTTGGATAAGTTTATAGTCATGACCAGATTGGCGCTCAGTTCGGGCAACCTTTTCTTCTTCAGCTTGGCCGCCTAAAGAAGGCAATCTATTAAGCAAACTCTTGAATTCTAGATCCTGGAATAAACGATACACATTTTCTTTATTGTATGTCTGCAAAACACAATTCTCTAACTTAAAATCAACTGGAACATTTTTTACTATCATTGAAAGCTCTCGGCTTTGATAAGCCTGCTCTTTATTATCAATTAACAAGTTATACAATCGCTCTGTAACTTTAATATATTTAAATTCCCCAACTTTTATTTTCTGGTACATTTCATCCATAGAGCCAAATTGTTTAACCAAACCCAGGGCCGTCTTTTCTCCCACGCCTGGGACGCCGGGGATATTATCAGAAGGATCGCCACGCAAGCCTTTAAAATCAATAAGTTGAGCTGGTGTTAAACCTTCGTATTTTTCTTTAACTGCTTTTTCATCATAAATAATGGTATCGTTCATGCCCTTACGTAAAGTATAAACATGAGTGTTATCATCAACCAACTGCAAAGCATCTTTATCTCCGGTAACAATAATTGATAAGACTTCGTCATTATCAACGCTTTTTTCATGACATAAAGTTCCGATAATATCATCTGCTTCAAAACCTGCTTTTTCAAATATCGGAACATTCATCGCTTCTAAAATTTCTTTTAGAATTGGTAATTGATTATAAAATTCATCAGGTTGTTTTTCTCGTTGTGCTTTATATTCCGCAAAAGCTTCGTGACGAAAAGTTTTTTCTTTACGATCAAAGGTCACAGCTAAATATTCTGGTTTAAATTCTGTTAAAGCCTTAAACAAAGTTGTTAAAAAACCGTAGACAGCATTAACGACTCGGCCATCTTTAGTGGTCATTGGAGGTAGGGCGTGCCAAGCTCTATGCAATAGGGCATTGCCATCTACGATGATAAATTTACGAATCTTCTTAGACATATACAAAATTATACCAATTTTGAGTTAAAAAAACAGACCCAATGACTGGCTCTATTCTTTCGTGCAATTTTGGAGGCCTGAGTCGGATTTGAACCGACGAATGACGGTTTTGCAAACCGTTGCCTTACCACTTGGCGATCAGGCCTTAGTTAATTACTTCGCCGCAAACACTTGCCTGCCCACCGAAGTTGAAAACGAAGGTGGGGCGATCAGGCGTTAACTATATTTTGCTACTTAATGATAACAAAAAAAGAAAGTCCAGTAAAGGTTGTTTAAAAACTTAATCAGCACCACCTTGGGGGTCTGGGGGTGAAGATGTTCGAACGTCGTTTTCAAAACACCATTCATTTTTTTGTGAGACAAAGTGAGTTTCGTAACCCCCAGAAGTTTTTGGTTACTTTTTGCTTACAAAAAGTAACAGCAGGAAAAGTTTTTGTCATAATAAAAAACTCCCCGTTTTGCGAGGAATTTTTTATTCTACTTATTCAATGACCTCAATTTTCACTAATCTTTTTCCGAAGTCAATCGCACGATTTCTGGAAGTTTTCCAAAGGTCAATTCGTGCACTGTATTTTGGATTCATCCTGTCTTGAACTGTAAACACTTTGTCACCATAAAGTTCGGGTATACGAACTTTGGTGCCAAAGCGCAAGAAATTAGCAGCAATAACATTCTCCTCTCCATTCTTACAAACATCAAAACCATTTGCAGTTATACAAGGAGTAGAATCTGTTTGATCGGGAGTACTTGAATAGGCAGTAGCAATAACTGTGTGAGTTCGCAAAACCTTTGCTTCTTCCAGCTTATTATCAAAGCCAAATTCTTCATCAATAAAACGCTCAGTCAATAAGTCTAATGGAACTGCACTTTTTAGAACAAACTGCCTTACCTCATCCTCCAAAAAGGATGTTTTAGCATAGGCTGTCTGAGGCACAGTCATATTAAGAGTAAAGACTATAAGAATAAGGGCCAAGGCTACTTTAATTTCTTTAGACAGAGATGGATCTATCACCTTAAGTAAATTCATACAAGGTTTTTGCTAAAATTAGTATTTTTTGGCCTTTCGGGATCTAGCCCAAAAGATCGCAGGATACTATTTTAGTATTAATTAACAGACCCAACATAATAGCACATTTTTATCATTTTGTCAATTATCTGTTCTCCTTCCCCACTTGTTGGCAGAAAAGGCCAAACGTGAGCACAAGATTAACACAAGCGCACCAAAAACACAATAGACTCCCCACTAAAACCATTTTGGGCAGGCGATCACTTGGCATTGACTTATCTATAAAAAAAAGTTATTATCAAGACACCGTCAAAGCTCAAAGTTAGTTTATTTAATTAAGAAAGACTATGTTAGCAATAAAATTATCACGTACAGGCAAAAAAAGTTATCCTTATTTTCGTCTAGTTGTAGTTGATAAACTAAAGGATCCTTGGGGTCGGGTATTAGAAAATGTAGGTAACTACAATCCACGCACCAAAGAAGCTCAATTAGAAGTTGAACGCATCAAATTTTACTTAGAAAAAGGCGCTCAACCAACTACAACCATCTATAATCTTTTCATTTCTCAAGGGATTCTATCTGGTCACAAAAAAAGAGTTTCTTCTTTAACAAAGAAACGAAAAGACGCCATGGCCCAAAAAGAAAAAGCAGCAAAAGCAGAAGCTGAAAAAAAAGCTGCAGCACAAGAAAAACCAGCCGAAGAAGTAGCCCCACAAGCTTAATCTTTGATTGACAAAAGTTATATTATTTGATATAATGTTTCTAGATCTTTCAAAACAATAAGGGATAAATCCCAAAAAATTTGAACCGATCTTGTTAAAAATTAATCGTGAGTAAAGAATCCTATGGAAAAAGATCAAGCCTTTCTTGAGTACATCGTAAAAGGTATCGTACAGAACCCTAACGATGTCAAAATCACTCGTACTATTGATGAACGAGGTGTTCTCTTAACTCTTGATATCAACCCAGCAGACATGGGTTATGTCATTGGTAAACAAGGTCAAACTGCAAAGTCAATCCGCACTTTATTAAAGATTGTCGGTGCACAAAACAACGCTCGCGTGAACTTAAAGATCAATGAACCAGAAGGTTCAACAAGAGTAAGACGCGAAGAAAGAATTGATACAGACGTTGTTGATGATTTAAAAATCTAAGCGAAACGTTCTTAAATACAATTAAAGAAAAACCACACTAAAATGTGGTTTTTCTTTTTGGCCAATAGTCAGTTATAATATGAAAGCCTCACCTGTATCACCGGATCAAGCCATGTCATATAACTCTAACTGTATGCCGTACTAAATACGGCAATATAACTGAGACAGTAACTGCTTTAAACAAAGGAAACGATACAACATTTAAAACAATAAAAACATATGAAGTTCGACATCCTCACAATCTTTCCCGAAATTCTCGACTCTTACATAAACAAGGGCATGATTCGTATTGCCCAAGAGAAAAAAATCGTCAGTTTTAAAATGCACAATTTACGTGATTATGCTGTCGACAACCATGGCACAGTAGATGATAGGCCTTATGGCGGGGGGCCTGGACAGGTCATGATGGTAGAACCAATTTACAAGGCGTTAAAAAAGATTCGACGAGCAAAAAAATCTAAAGTAATCCTACTTTCCGCCAAAGGTAAAATCTGGAATCAACAAATGGCCCAAAAATTTTCTAAATTGAATCAATTGATTTTTATCTGCCCACGCTACGAAGGCCACGATGAACGAATTACTGAATTTGCAGATGAAGAAATATCCATTGGAAATTATGTTTTAACCGGAGGCGAGCTCGGCGCAGCGGTAATCATCGACTCTGTCACCAGACTGATACCAGGAGTCTTAGGTAAGATCGAATCACTCGCCGAGGAATCCCATTCAACACCTGGATACCTTGAATATCCTCAATATTCCAGACCAGAAATTTTCGTTTACAGGAAAAAGACTCAAACGGGCAAAATAACACTCAAAAAATTAAAAGTTCCGACGATTTTACTGTCTGGCCACCACAAAAAAATTACCGCTTGGAGGGAAGTAAACAGACCCAGAACAACCACCTAAAATAAGGACCTAAAAAAGACGACTTTTCTTATAGCAATTAGCGGAAATATCGCCTTTTTTGTTTCTCTAAAACACCCTCTGGCTAGGATTTGACAGCTTTCGTAAAATACCCTATACTATTGAACACATGCACGTTGACAATAGAATAGTGGTAAGGAATCATTTGTCAATTCAATGATTTATAAGGTCGTTCCGATCATTGTTAGTAATAACAATGACCTTCAAAAGCGGAACAAAAAATAGAGCTTTGACCAACTATATATTCCGGTTGGTCATCAAATTTCTTATTTATGAGAGTTTGATCCTAGCTCAGGGTGAACGCTGGCGGCGTGTCTAAGGCATGCAAGTCGAACGCTTATTCTTTCTTCGGATAGAATGAGAGTGGCAAACGGGTGAGTAACACATTGGTAACCTACCCCTGACTCGTGAATAACTCGGAGAAATCTGAGCTAATACACGATGGTCTGCACTGGCATAAGCTGGTGCAGTAAAGATTTATCGGTCAGGGAGGGGCCTATGTCCTATCAGCTAGTTGGTGAGGTAATAGCTCACCAAGGCAACGACGGGTAGCGGGTGTGAGAGCACGACCCGCCTCACTGGG
>CAZMEQ010000014.1:0-20669 GCA_964565345.1 uncultured Gammaproteobacteria bacterium
CAGTCGGTCGAGCAGGTTGTTCAGCATGAAGCTGAACAGGGCCAACAGGCCCGCGAAGATCATCAGCCAGAACACGTTCTTGATCATGGCCGGTGCGGTCCCGGCGAGCGAAGCGGGGAGAACGATGGTGCGGTTCCCGGACATGGTTTCCCTCCAGGTTGTGGACTAGAGCTTCTTGCCCTAGCAAAAAAGATTAGCACCTTACTTCAGTTTTGTCAATAATTTTACTTGTATTTTGCACACAGAAAAAGTTTGGGGAAACATCAGATTTTTGCTATAATTAACTCATATGAAAAAGGCTGAAGTTAATGATTTTATTGAAAAATTATTAACGAATTATTTAATTTACGCTCCCAAGAAAAGAGAGGGTAAAATTAAGGTTGCACCAATTTTAAAAAAAGAAGAGATAGATTGGTCTGGAGATTTACCAGATAATTCTTTTAAGGTTTTGTTTTCTCCTGCCGCGGAAGAATTAGGTGTTTTTGAAAAAAACACATTTAAGGAAAACACGAATAAATCTAAGGCTAAAATAGCGCTGGGGCTTAATGTTTTAGATCTTCAGGCCTTCACTTTATTTGAACAAGTCTTTGAAAAAGACGTTTATTACCAGAAACGTAGACAAAACACTTATGTTATTGGTTTTTCGAATGGGCTTGAAGCTGATTTTCGTAAATATAAAGTTTTCCATCAAAAATTTGAAGAAGACATTTTAGAACACGTTTGCTTTGATGTTTTTATTGAACGTCAGAAGGATAATAATTTTTTATTTTTTGCTGGGTCAGATAAGGGACAGGAGTTATTAGAGTCCAATGGTATAGATGATTTTGAGAATATTGAATTTTCAGGTTTGGTCCCAGAGAAAGGTCCAAGTCCAAGGTTGGCAATGAATCACAATGCGGTTGATTTGAATGAAAATGATCCTCTTTGGGATGAGCTCGCCAACATTTGCTTGTCATGTGGTAAGTGCTCCATAGTTTGTCCAACTTGTTTTTGTTTTGATGCCTATGATGATTTTGAAGAAAATAAAATTATCAAAAAAAGACGCTGGACGTCTTGTTTCTACCCAGAATTTTCAGAAACTGCTGGGGGAGTTAAAGATTTAGATTCAGTAAAAAAACGTTTATATTTTTGGTATTATCATAAGTTTGTGCGCATTCCAGATGAATTTTCGTATTTTGGTTGCGTTAGTTGCGGCCGATGCACAAAGGTTTGTCCAGTAGGAATTAATATCCAGAAGAACTTAGTACATTTGCAGCAAAATAAAAAATCAGCATGAAAAACGTTTACGAAATAATACCTGCAAAAATTATAAAAGTAACAACGGAAAATCCGATTACTAAAACTTTATTTTTGAAACTGAAAGATCAAAACAAGTTTAAGCTTTTAGCAGGTCAATTTATGATGATTGGGTTGCCAGGGTTTGGGGAATGCGCTATTAGCATCTCCTCACGTCCTCAAGATCAATCAAAATATTTTTCATTGACTATCCGCGCAGTCGGTCAACTGACAGAAAAATTAGTTTCACTTAAATCAAATGATACTGTTTTTGTGCGGGGACCTTTTGGTAATGGTTTTCCTGAGGTAAACAAAAATTTAATTCTAATCGGTGGTGGTTGCGGTTATATCCCACTAAGATCAGTTTACGAAGAAAACAAAAATCGTAAAGATATCAAGATGCAGGTTTTTATCGGTTGCCGCGATGAAGACTCATTAGTTTTTACGTCAGATTATGGTGTAATGCGTAAAAAGCATGATTTGAACATAGTCATGGAAAAACCTAAGACAAAGACTTATAGTCGGGGGAAAGGATTTGTAACTGATTTAATTAAACAAAAAGACTTGTTGCCCGATGCCTTAGTGTTTTTGTGCGGTCCGGCAGTGATGTACCCGTTTGTTGTAAAAGCATTATCGGAAAAAGGTGTAGATTTAAAAAATGTTTTTCTGTCTTTGGAAAAGCGTATGCATTGCGGGGTTGGAGTTTGCCAACATTGTGCAGTCGGATCGAAATATGTTTGTAAAGATGGCCCAGTGTTTGATGCTGAGTTTTTACGTTCCATTAAATACATATAATAATATGGTTATCGAAAATGTGATCTTTGAAGATAAAGTTAAAAGTAGTCCTATTGTTATCGCTGTTTTGGGGCTAAGTGTAATTACTGTGATAATTATAGGTATTGTTATTTTTTTGAAAGCAAAACAGCCAGTTGATAACGTTGTTATTCCGGTTTTGGTTGGAGTTGCTTTAATGGATGTGGCCGTTTTGTGGCTTTTTCGTATTATGCAAATAAAAATTACTGATAAGTATGTTAGTTTTGGTTTTTATTTCCTAAAGAAAACAATAAATTTTGATAATATCGACAAAGTTGAAATAGAAGACTTCAAATTCTCAAATTATTATGGCTATGGTATTCGCTATGGTTTGAATAATACGGTTGGATATGTTCCTTGTGGGGGGCGTGGAATTAAATTGACAGTTAAGAGTGAAAAACGTAAATATTTTTTTATTTGTAATAAAGTTGAGGAAGCGGCTAAAATTTTAAATCAGTATGTCCGTAAATAAGAAAAAAATAAATGTCGGATTATTTTCTCTTACTGGTTGTGAAGGGTGCTATTTTGCTATCTTAGATAAAACTAAGGAATTTATAGCGCTTAACAATAAAGTTAATATTATTAATTGTCGTTTGTTTGAGGATGATGCTCATTTTGAGGCGGAGCAATATGATATTGCTTTTATTGAAGGGAGTCCTTTGACAGAGTCGAATAGAAAACAAGTAAAAATAATTCGAAAAAACTCTAAAATGGTTGTTGCGCTTGGGGCTTGCGCTTCGTTGGGTGGTATTTATCATATTAAGGAATATCATGATAAAAATAAGATCTTTGATCATGTTTATCATAATGGTGTGGGAGTAGAAAACTATGATGTACAAACGCTGGATAAGCTGATTAAAGTTGATGCATATATACCCGGTTGTCCTATAACGGCCAAAGAGTTTATGCTTTTTATTTATACTTTTCTGGCTGGAAAAAAACAGAAAATTCCTCAGAACCCGGTTTGTTATGAATGTCAGATTCGTGGTTATGAATGTTTGTTGCAAAAAGGTGAAGTGTGTTTGGGCCCGATTACTTGTGGAGGCTGCGGAGCAGTTTGCCTTAAATCGAAACAGGGTTGTTGGGGTTGTCGAGGGTTGGTGGAGGCTGCCGAGGTTGGGAATTTGGTCGGTAAATTGAGGGAGAAATATTCTGATCGTGAGATAACAAAGTATCTTGAGATTTTCGGCATTAAAGCACAAATAAATAAGGACGGTTAGAAATATGGATAAAAAATATCCCAAAGTTGGAGTCGGCGTCATGATTATGCGAGAGAATAAAGTTCTTTTAGGTTTACGGCAAGGATCGCATGGCGCTGGTGAGTGGAGTTTTCCTGGGGGGGAGCGTAGAATTTGGTGAATCGTTGGCTCAGGCAGCGCAACGTGAAGCTAAGGAGGAAGTTGGGCTAGATGTGAGCGACCTTGATATGATTTCGGTTTCAGATGAGATGAAATACATCGATACTAATGATAAACATTTTGTCGTTTTGGGATTTGTTGCAAAAACAACAATAGGCGACCCCCAACTTATGGAACCGGATAAGTTTGTGCGTTGGGAATGGTTCAACATCGAGCAATTGCCAGAGAATATTTTTGAAGGATCTCGGTTCATGATTGTTAATTACAAAAATAAAACATTTTATACCGAAACCAAATATCGAGAATAATTATGAAGACGATTCAAATAAATCATCTCGGAAAAACAGAAGGCCACATGAGTTTTGTGGGTGCTTTGATTAATAATGATTTTGCCGAAGCTAGAATTGAAACAGAGGAAGGGGCTAGACTTATTGAAGGAATTCTTTTGAATCGAAAATATTTTGAGGCACCAGTCATTACTTCCCGAATTTGTGGAATTTGTCCAATCGTTCATAATTTAACATGTATTAAAGCTTTAGAAAATTCATTGAATGTAAAAGTTACAGATGAAGTGATATTGTTGCGTAAAATTTTGATTAATGCCCAATTTATACATAGCCATGCTTTACATGCTTTCTTTTTGGCGTTTCCGGATATTGTTGGGATTAGTAATAATTTTGATTTTGTAAAAAAATATCCTAAAGAATGCAATTTGGCATTGGAAATGCGCGACTTTGCAGTTGAATTAGCACGTATTATCGGCGGTCGAACCGTTCACCCAATCAATAGCGTTGTTGGCGGTTTTAACGTGGAGCCAGACTTTGCAGAACTAAGTAAGTTGATGGAACTGTTGCCAGATGCTTTAAGCAAAGCACAAAGGTTATTTAATTTTGCCGCTAAATACAAAATGCCGGAGTTTATACGGCCAACAAATTATATTTGCCTAAAAGACAAACAGGAATATGCCATTTATGACGGAATGATTTTGTTTGACGATAACAACGAACTATCAAAACCAGGCGAATTTTTGTATAATGTTAAGGAGTTGATTCAGCCGTACGAAAGAGTCAAACGAGTACAACACTTAGATCGTTCAATTATGGTGGGAGCCTTGGCTAGAGTTAATAATAATTTTAAACAATTGCACATAGAAGCTCAAAAGGCCTGGTCTAAAATACAAAAAAATAGACCTTGCTATAATTCATTTTTTAATACATACGCACAAATTGTTGAAATTATTCATTGCTTTAAGGAAATTGAAAAATATTATAATCAGTACAGGAAAATGCGTATTAGGCCTGGCTTTTTAGGTCGGCTAAGGGTCGATTTCAAAGTCAGACCAGGCAAAGGAGCTGCTGTTATGGAAGCCCCGCGCGGCTTGCTTTATCATGAATATGAGTTGGATAAGGAGGGGAGAATAATACATTCTAATATTATTTCTCCAACGACTATATTTTTAAATAATCTGGAAGATGATTTGCGAGAGTACTTACCGCAAATACAAAAATTGTCCGATAAACAACAAATTAAACTTATTAAAACATTAATTCGCGCTTACGATCCTTGCATTTCGTGCGCGACTCATTGATATGCATGACATTCATGTCGCCAATAAGGTGTTTCAACTTATTCTTGAATATGCCAAGAAGAGCAATTTAAAAATTATTAAAAAAGTTGAAATTGACCTGGGCTCTATTGTAGAACATGGAGCAAATATCTCAGCTGAAAATTTAGATTTTAATTTGCGTATGCTCGGGCGTGATTTTTTTTCCAAGGACATTCAAATTAATATAAATAAGGTAACAGGAAGCGATTGGAAACTAATTTCAATCTCCGGCGATTAATATGAAAATAAAATCAATTGAAAAAGTAGAAATTAAAAACAAACGCGTTTTAGTGCGAGTTGATTTTAACGTCCCCTTAAAGGGTAATAAAATTTTAGATGATTTTAAAATAACGCGCGCTTTACCCACGATTGAGTTTTTATTAAAGAATAATAATCAAGTTGTTTTAGTGAGCCATTTGGGACGTCCAGAAGGGAAACGAGTGTCTTCTATGAGTTTGGCGCCCGTGGCTAAATATTTAAGCCAGAAATTAAAACCATATAAAGTTGTTTTCATTAAAGATAAAATTTCTATTAAGTTAAAAAATACTATCAATAAAACTGAATCCGCAGTCGTGTTGCTAGAAAATATCCGCTATGAAAAGGGAGAAGACGCAAATGATCTGAGTCTGGCAAAAACCTTGGCTAGTTATGCTGATGTATCTGTGAACGAGGCTTTTGCCGCTTGTCATCGCGCTATGGCTTCTATGGTGGCTATTACAAAATTTTTGCCCAGTTATGCAGGGTTAAATTTAGCTAGAGAATATAAGTACTTAACTAGTAGTTTAACACCGCAAAAGCCGGCCATAGCAATTATCGGTGGCGCAAAAATTGAAACGAAAATAAATTTTATCAAAAAACTTTCAAAGATTTACGATGCAGTTTTAATCGGGGGCGGTTTGGCAAATACACTCCTGGCCGCCCAGGGCTATCAAGTCGGCGCTTCGCTATACGATAAAGATTATTTACGATTGGCCAAGTCATTATTGAAGATTAAAAATGTAGTTATCCCTTTGGATGTGGCTGTGACAGATGCGAAATTTAAAAATGTCAGATTCGTTGAGGTGGCTAAAGACAAAGAATTATGTTCGGCTTCAGAAAAGATTTTAGATATAGGGCCCAAAACTATGAAACATTATTCAGACTTTATTCGTGCGGCCAAGTTTATTGTTTGGAATGGCCCTATGGGATTATTTGAAGAGAAAAAATTTAGACATGGAACTTTGGTGGTGGCAAAAATGATTGGTGCCAGAGCAAAAGGACGAGCTGTTGGTATAGCTGGGGGTGGTGAAACATTGTACGCTATTGATATGTCTAAAATGGGTAAGTATTATGATTTTATTTCCAGCGGTGGAGGAGCCATGCTAGAATTTATGGAAGGTAAAGTCTTACCGGGTATTAAGCCATTATTAATAAAATAAAATTTTGTAAATTTATGAAGATTAAACAAATAATTGCACGTGAAATTTTGGACTCTCGTGGTAATCCAACAATAGAAGCAAAAGTTATTCTAGAAAACGGTTTAATAGCCAAAGCATCTGTCCCGTCTGGCGCTTCAACCGGTGAGCACGAAGCACATGAACTACGAGATGGTGATCCAAAGCGTTTTTTGGGTACGGGAGTTTTAAAAGCAGTAAATAATGTCAATAAAAAAATTGCGCCGGCTTTAAAAGGACAAGAGGTAACAAAACAAAAAGCAATTGATGGTTTGATGTTAAAATTAGATGGCACCAATAATAAATCTAAGCTAGGGGCTAATGCTATCTTGGCTGTTTCGATGGCTGTAGCTAGAGCTGGTGCTCTTTCCAAAAAGATGCCCTTGTATCAGTATCTTCGTTGGACCTATAAACTGCCAGAAAAGAATTGGAAATTTCCTTTGCCAACCATGAACATCATCAATGGAGGTAAGCACGCGGATAATTCTTTAACAGCACAAGAAATGATGGTTGTCCCAGTGGCCACCACTATGAAAAAAAGAATTCAAATTGGTGTTGAAGTTTTCCATAATTTAAAAAAATTGTTGAAGGCCGCAGGTTATCAAGTCTTAGTTGGGGATGAAGGTGGATTTGCCCCAAATTTAAAAACAAACGAAGAAGCCTTAGATTTTATTGTCGAAGCTATTAAAAAAGCTGGTTACAAACCAGGTAAGGATGCTTTTTGTGCGTCAGATGTAGCTATCTCCGAATACTACGACAAAGCCTCTGGCAATTATGCTTTGAATGATAAAACAGAAAAGGTTAAGATAACTCCTGATGAGGTGATTGCGACCATGAAAATGTGGATGCAGAAGTATCCAATGCTCTCTATAGAAGATCCCATGGCCGAAGACGATTGGACTAATTGGGCAAAATTAACAAAGGAGATTGGGAAAAAGGTTGTTTTGGTGGGTGATGATTTGTTTGTGACTAACGTAGAACGATTGCAACGTGGCGTAGATGAAAAAGTTGGTAATGCCATCTTAATTAAATTGAACCAAATCGGCAGCGTCTCAGAAACAATAGATGCAATTTACTTAGCTAAAAAAAATGGCTATAAGGTGAATGTTTCTCATCGGTCAGGTGAGACCGCTGATACCTTTATTGCTGATTTATCAGTTGCTGTTAATTCAGATTTCATCAAAACCGGATCCCTTTCTCGCTCTGAACGTGTTGAAAAATATAATCGTTTAATGGAAATTGAAGATGAATTAAAAAAATAATATGGGACCAGTTGTTCTGCTTATATTGGATGGGTGGGGCTTAGCCCCAAAAAATAAAGCTAATGCGATAGAATTTGCACATAAGCCTAATTTTGATTATTTGTGGAAGCATTATCCTCATACACAGCTTATGGCTCATGGTAAATATGTGGGGTTACCTAATAATCAAGTGGGTAATTCTGAGGCAGGGCATATGAATATCGGCGGGGGGCGAATTATTAAGCAGGATTCTGTGTTGATTTCTGAAGCGATTGCTGATGGTCGTTTTTATAAAAATACTGCCATAAATAATGTGATCGAGGTCGTTAATAAAAATAAATCGCGTCTTCATTTAATGGGATTGGTTTCGGATAATGAAAGCCCTCATGTTGATTTAGACCATCTTTATGCTTTAGTTGATTTAGCCTATATGCGTGGCGTCAAGGATGTTTTTTTGCATCTTTTTACAGACGGACGTGATTCTAAACAGTTTGCCACTATCAAAATTATTAACAATATTTTGCAGCGTGTTGAGGGGCAAGCCAAGGTTGTTAGTTTAATAGGACGTTATTATTCTATGGATCGGGGCAAAAATTGGGATCGCACCGAAAAAACGTACGAATGTTTGGTTTCTGGCAAAGGCTTGTTTTTTAAAGAGCCACACGATGCCTTAACTCATGCCTATAATCAAAATAAAACTGATGAATACATTGAGCCGACTATTATCGCTAGCACTAAAGCCGAAGGCTTGGAGACTCGCATTAAAAATCATGATGGAGTAATTTTCTTTAATTTAAGATCAGACCGAGCAAGGCAACTAACCAAACCTTTTGTCCAAACAGATTTTAATAAAAAAAATCCTGGATCTTTTGTCAGAAAACATATATTAAAAAATATTGCGTTTTGCACTTTAACTGATTTTGGACCAGATTTAGACAGTATTGATTCAGCCTTTCCTTCAGCTGATATCCGTTACACCTTGCCAATTATATTGTCTCAAAAAAAACAGCTCTATATGGCGGAAACGGAAAAGTATGCTCATGTTACATATTTCATAAATGGCGGTTATGCGGATAAAGTTGATGGAGAAGACCGTTTACACATTCATTCAGATGTAATTATGAGTTATGCTACAAAACCGGGTATGAAAGTAGAGGAATTAACACAGAAAGTAGTTTCATTTTTACAAAAAAAACAATATGATTTTATTACACTAAATTTTGCAAATCCTGATATGGTCGGCCACACTGGTGACTTTAACGCAACAGTTAAGGCGATCGAAGCTGTCGATGAATGTTTGGGGATTATTTACCAGGAAGTTTTAAAGCAGGAGGGAACTTTAATTGTAACGGCTGATCATGGCAATGCTGAAAAAATGATTGACTTGGAGACAAACGAAATTTGGGGTGGGCACACTACTAATCCAGTTCCATTTATGCTAGTCTGCAATAATGCGCAAAAAATTAAGCTGCGTTCTGGCGTTTTAGGTGATATCGCTCCAACCATATATGAAATTATGAAGATAACGGAATTACCTAGTATGTTGAATAAATCATTAATTCTGAAATAATTATGGCTCAAATATCCAAACCAGTAGTTTTAATAATTCTAGATGGTTGGGGCGTGGCGACCCCTTCTGAGGGAAATGGTGTTAGTCTTGCCAAAACCCCAAATTTCGATCGTTATGTGGCTAGTTATCCGGCGATGACATTGTTGGCATCGGGTGAAGCTGTTGGTTTGTCTTGGGGTGAAGTTGGTAATTCGGAAGTGGGGCATTTGAACTTAGGTGTAGGGAAAATTTTTTATCAGAATCTTCCCCGAATAGATAGAGCAATAGATAATCGAGAATTTTTTGAAAACAACGTATTCATCGATGCCATGAATCATGTTAAAAAACACAATTCCAAGTTGCATTTAATGGGGTTGGTTAGCGAAGGCAAGGTTCATGCCATGAGCACACACTGTTTTGCTTTATTGGAGTTAGCTAAAAAACAAAAAGTCGATCAAGTGTTTGTTCATGCTTTTTTAGATGGGCGTGATTCCGCTTACAATAGCGGTAAGAGTTTCATTACAGACTTGCAAAACAAGATTCAGGAATTGGCTGTAGGAAAAATTGCTTCATTGCACGGTCGTTTGTATGCCATGGATCGAGACAACCGATGGGAAAGAGTGCAAAAAACATTTGATGTTTTGACTAAAGGCACAGCAGAAGAATATTTTGGCGATCCACTAGAAGCCATTGAAACATCTTATGCTAATAAGGTTTATGATGAAGAGTTTGTACCTGTCATTATAGGCCAAGAAAATAAACCGACTGCAATTATCGAGGATAATGATGCAGTCATTTTCTTCAACTACAGAGCAGATCGCGCCAGGCAGTTAACCTCGGCTTTGGTGGATGAGCAGTTTGATAAAATGAATAGGCCACAGAAAATTCAAAATTTGCATTTTGTAACAATGACAGAATATCAAGCGGGATTGCCCGTGCAAGTTGCGTTCCCTAAGGAAGTAATTCAAACCTCGTTGCCTAAAATTGTTAGTCAAAAGGGTTTGCACCAATTGCATATTGCCGAAACAGAAAAATATGCACATGTAACTTTCTTTTTTAGCGGCGGAGAAGAGGACCCTTACGAGGGTGAAGAACGAATTGTTATCCCATCGCCTAAAGTTCCAACTTATGCTGATGCTCCAGAAATGTCGGCTAAAAAAGTGACTGAAAATTTGACAAAAGAAATATTAAAAGACAAATACGATTTTATTATTTGTAATTTTGCAAACCCGGACATGGTTGGTCATACAGGCGATGTTAAAGCGACGGTAGCAGCGATTGAGTATATTGATAAATGTTTAGGCGAAGTGGTTAATCTAATATTATCTAAAGGAGGTAAGGCCGTGGTTGTTGCTGATCATGGCAATGCCGAAGAATTAGTTAATTTACAAACTGGTGAGATCGACAAGGAACACAGTACTAATCCAGTACCATGTCTCATTATTGGGCGGGAGTATGAAGGTAAAACAGTTAACGACGTACAGATTATTGGTAATGATTTGAGTTTGGTCCAGCCGGTTGGGTTGTTATCTGATGTGCCAGCTACTATTTTAAAAATGTTGGGTATTAATGTCCCAAATGAAATGACAGGAAGACCGCTTATATAATATGCCAGAACTTCCAGAAGTAGAAATAATTAAACGTGGCTTGAATTCTGTTTTAGTTAGTAAAAGAATTCGGGCTATTGAAATTGAGCCGAGTTTTAGCAAAAAAATTTTACCAAACACAGAAAAATTTGTTTCTAGCTTAGAAGGAGAAACAATAAAAAAAGTCAGTCGTCGTTCAAAATTGTTAATATTCGAGCTAAAAAGTGGCGAAAAAATAGTGGTGCATCTTAAAATGACGGGGCAGTTAGTCTATAAACCAAAAAATAACCAGATAATAGCAGGTGGGCACCCTATAGCTAGCCCACAGAACTTGCCAAACAAATTTACGCGCGTTACTTTTTCTTTTAATGATGGGACTAAACTTTTTTTTAATGACGTGCGCAAGTTTGGCTTTATGAAACTTGTCGATGCCAAGGGGCTGTCCGATGAAACGCAAAAATACGGATATGAGCCAATAGATAAAAAGTTTACTTTGGCGCATTTTAAGGGTCTTTTAGCGCGCTCTCCCCGAAAAAAAATAAAATCTTTTTTGCTGGAACAAAATTTAATAGCAGGCTTAGGTAATATTTATGCGGATGAATCTTTGTTTATGGCTCAATTATTGCCCACCAGACTGGTTCAATCTTTGACTAAGAAAGATCAGGAAGCTTTGTATCAGGCTATAGTAGATGTTATCAAGAAGGCAATAAAACACAAAGGAACAACTTTTCATGATTATGTTAATGTTTCTGGGCATAAAGGCAATTTTCAGAAACATTTGCAAGTGTACGGTCGGCAAAAGAAAAAATGTGTCAGGTGTAAAAAGGGCATTATTACAAAAATAAAACTGGGCAGTCGCAGTGCGTCTTTTTGCCCAGTTTGTCAAAAGTAATTAAAAGATTAATATACAGATTATAGTTACTACCAAGCCAAGAACAGCGCCCGCAAAAAGTTGTAAAGGTGTGTGACCAATAATTTCATTTAAGTGTTCATGTTTGGCGGAGTCAGTTGGTTTTAGCGTGTGTATGATGTCATTAATTTCTTCAGCATGGAAACCGAGTACTCGTCTAAAACCACCCGCATCACGGATGACTATCAGGGCTAATATGAAGGCGGTGGCAAAGGCAATAGAATCCCAACCTTCGTAGTATCCAGCGACTGCAGCCAGCGAAATAACGAGAGCGGCATGGGATGAGGGCATTCCGCCATAATTATTTAAATCATTCCAGGAAAACTTTCCCTTGACCCCGTTGATGATGAGCTTGATAATTTGTGCGAGTAAAGCGCTGGCTAGCGGTGCAATTAAATAAATGTAGTTCATAAATTATGTTGTTATACTTATATTCAATTATTTCTGGTATAGTCCAGGCTGCCACTGAATTTTTACCTGTGTCCAGTTCCGGACACCTGGTTGTTTTACATGAAATATTAGATTTTCACATTGGTGATACCGTGGCTTTTGACGTCGCATTGCATTTGGGGACAGCCTTGGCTTTAGTAATATTTTTCCGAAAGGAAATTTTTGTATATCTTAAGGCCATAATAACTATATTTAGACCAAGTCAGAAAGTCAATCAGCGTGATTTAAAAGATATAATGCTCATAATATATGGTTCGATTCCTGCTATGATTCTTGGTTTTGTGTTTAGTAAGTATTCGGTTAGCGCTTTTAGACAAGTTGAAATTGTGGTAATTATGTTGGTCGCAGTGGCTCTGTTATTTTTTGCTGTTGAGAAAACTGCTAAACAAACACGTGATTATACGGGAATGGGTATAGGCAAGGCTCTCTATATTGGTTGCGCTCAAGCTTTGGCTCTTATCCCCGGTGTTTCGCGTTCAGGTATTACTATTATAGCAGGCATGAGTTTGGATTTAAAGCGTAGTGAAGCCGCTAGATTTTCCTTTTTGCTTAGCATCCCAGTTGTATTGGGAGCTGGGGTATTAGAACTATCAAATATTGCCTGGACAAAACTGCCTCCACCGGAAATGATAAGCTTGTTTATTGGTTTTACGATATCGGCCCTAGTTGGCTTTATAGTAATAAAATATTTTTTAAAGTTTGTTGAACATCATAAGTTGAATGTTTTTGGTTGGTATAGAATTGGTTTGGCTGTGATATTAATGGTATGGTTGTTATATATAAAATAACAAATTAGTGAGTTATGAAAGTTGTTATACTAGCTGGCGGTGGTGGAACTAGATTATGGCCACTCAGCCGCGAAAAAAAACCAAAACAGTTCACTAGAATTATTGGTGCAGAAACTCTATTTGAACAAACAGTGAAGAGATTCCTATTAAATTTTTCTCCGCAAGATATTTATGTTTGTTTAAATAAAGATTTAGTAGAACAAGCACAAAATTTAGCTCCAATAATCCCCAAAGAAAACTATATTATTGAGCCCGAGAAGCGTGATACAGCTCCAGCCATGGGGCTGGTGGCAGCACATCTTTTCCGTCTTGATCCTGACGAACCTTTTGTCTATGCTCCGGCCGATCATTTTATTGGTGACGAACAAAAATTTATCCGTTGTTTGAAAATAGCCGAGAAAATGATTAAAGAAACAGGAAAAATGTTAGATATCGCAGTGTGGCCGACTTTCCCCAGTACTGTTTTAGGTTATACACATATTGGAGAACGTCTTAGCGAGTCTGATGGCATAGAAACATTTAAATTCTTAGGACATGCCGAAAAACCAGCTTTTGAAATCGCTAAAAATTATTTAAAGGCAGGTGATTACCTTTGGCACGCTAATTATTACATGTGGACACCGCGTAAGATTTTGGAGGCCTTTGGGGAACACAGCCCACAACATTATGAATGTTTGTCGGGAGTTATAGAGGCGTTAGAACAAAATGATTCTAATTCTTTAAATAAGCACTTTTCAGCGATGGAAAAAATATCTTTTGATTATGTGATTACAGAAAAGATAAATCCCGAAAATGTTTTGATTATAAAGGGGGACTTCGATTGGAGTGATGTTGGTGCCTTTGATGTCCTTTACGAAGCTCAAAAGGCAGCGGTAGATGAGAATAATAATGTGGTTTTTGGTGAAATGGTGGCCGAAGATTCACGAGATTGTTTGGTTTATGGAAATCAAGATAAAATTATTGCGTTATTGGGTTTAAGTGATCTAGTGGTAGTTGATACGGACGATGTTTTATTGATTTGTCCCAAAGGTAAATCTCAGGATGTAAAAAAGATTGTTGCCAAAATTAAAGGAAACTCTAAAAACAAATATTTGTAACTATGCTAAAAAGACTTTTGAGTTTTGTAATTGTCATAGCAATTTTAATTGTTGTCTTTTTTGTTTTATTAAATATTCAGTCCTCAAAAATAAATGATAATAGTTTTGGGGAAAAAGATTTTGTGGTTGAACCTGGGCAGGGGGTACGAGTTATAGGTACAAATCTTTATCAAGAGGGCTTTATTCGATCGTCTTTTTGGTTCAATGCCTATGTCTTTGTTAAGGGTTACCGCAATGATTTTTTTGACGGTACTTTTACCTTGAAAACAAACTTATCTCTCAAAGATGTAGTAAAAAAACTAAGAGAACAACAACAGGTTGGAGAAACTCAAATTAAAATTTTAGAAGGCTGGAATATTCAGGAGATTGATGATTATTTGGTGGAAAATAAGGTTCTAGAAAAAAACGAATTTATTGAATATTGTGAAAGCATAAAAGGGAACAAGCTATTGCAACTGAGTGTTGAAAATGATTGGCCCCTATTGCGCGAAAAACCAGACATGGAAAATCTCGAGGGCTTTTTGTACCCAGATACTTATAGAATTTACAAACACGCTACCGCTGCGGATATAGTGAAGAAAATGATTGATAATTTTCATTTTAAGTTTGATCAGGAATTACGTGAAGTTGTAAAAGTACAAAAGAGAAATGTTTATGATATTTTGAAGTTGGCTAGCATAGTGGAGAAAGAAATGCATGGATATGAAAATAGACAAAATGTGGCCGATGTCTTCTTGAAACGCTTAGAAGTTGGCATGGCTTTGCAATCTGATGCCACTGTAAATTACATAACTAAAAAAGGCACCGTTCGCCCTTCAAGAGAAGACACGCAAATCGATTCTCCCTATAATAGTTATAAGTATCCAGGTTTACCACCAACACCAATTTGTAGTCCAAGTATAGAAGCTCTAAGGGCTGTAATATATCACACAAAAAATCCTTATTGGTATTTTTTAACAACCCCAGCAGGAGAAATAATTTATAGTAAAAATTACGATGAGCACGTTAATAATATTTATAAATATTTAAATTAGTATGTTAGACAAAAAGTTTTGGAACAAAGTTTTTAAGGAACAAGCTGATTTTGATATATCTCGTCGCAAGATAATATCAGAAAGTTCATTCGCCCAACATGCAGCCAAACAATCTATTTTTGCTTTACATCGAGACAATTTTGAAGAATCCAAGATGAAGCTGGAAGAGGCGAAGAAGGGCTTACAAAGTTTGGAAAAACGTTTTGGAAAAGATTTTCGTTTAAGAATGGAGGGGTCCTGGAAAGCAGCCGTTGAAGAATTTTCAGAAGCTAAGCTTTTTCATGATTTTTGTACGACTGGTAAAATTACGGGGATAAAAGATTTAAACGTTGAAGCTGATGAGTACATAGGGGGTATGTCGGATCTTACTGGAGAAGTTTTGCGAAAAATGATAATTTGGGCCACCCAAAAAAAGGACGAAAAACTCAAGCCGGCGGCAGAAGTTATAGGTGATGTTGTTCACGAGCTTATGGAACAAAACCTTGGTGGTTACTTAAGAACAAAGTTTGATCAAGCTAAGAAAAATCAACATAAATGTGAAGAAGTATTGTACGATATTAGTTTACGTCGTTAAGTATGCAGCATTCCAATCGCCAGGAACAACGAGAGCAAGAATATGCACGTCAGAATAAAGAGTATTTAGAAGAGAAACGCGAAGCATTAATGGATCTCAAGAAACGCCCTGACAATCAAGATTCTGAGTCTAAGAAGAAAAAACTTGGAGGGAAATTTTGTTGTCTGAGTGTTTTGATTCTAACTTTACTCTCTTTGGGATTGATTTATTATTTTGTGATAAATATTAAAGATTCAGTCTATCGCGAGTGGCAAGAGAGGAAAAAACAGGTTCAGGATGTCTTGCCCCAGGGAAAGGAAGAAATTAAAAAAAGCCTAGACCAAGGTGAGGCTTTAATAGATAAGACACAAGAAACAGCTGGAGATTTAAAAACAAAATACGAAAAAGCTGAGGCGGTTTATCAAAAAACAACAAATGAGATTGATCAATTAGAAACAACAAAAAAGAAAATAGAAGAAGTAGTTAAGTAGAAATTTGAAGTTGGCTAATGACTTGTTTCAAAGCTTCGAAACGATGATTTATTGTTTCGTGCTCGGATGGAGTTAGCTCCCCGAGCATTTTGTTAAATTTAGGAACATAAAAAATGGCGCGGAATGGATATCCCTCTTCGAATGGGATTGTCTGTTTTTCTGTTATGCTGCCTTCAATTGTGCCAGTGCCAAAGATCGGTTCTTGCTCTGGTTGGCATAACGCTAAGACCGAAACTAAGCGGCAGGTTCTTTGTTCTGGAGGAACATCTTGTAATCTTTCGAGTGTATAATCAACCAACTCTTGATCTGTCATGCGATAGCCTTTCCAACGGCGGCTTTTTACTCCAGGCTCTCCATTTAAAGCATCGATCTCTATTCCTCCATCATCGGCTATACAGGGTTTATTAGTCAGTTTAGAAAAGAAGTTCGCTTTAATTAAAGCATTATCTTTAAAGGTTTTACCATTTTCTTCAACATCTTCTGTAACGTTCAATTCATTTAAGGATATTCCTGTGATTTTAAAAAGTTTCAGAAAATTTTTAAGTTCATTGGCTTTGCCTTCGTTGTGTGTTGCAATTATTAACTCCATATTTATGAAATTATTTTTAGTCTAATAATCATAACTTAAATTTGCACATAAAAAAAGGCCGGACGCGCACACGAGGGTGCGGTCCGGCGGGACCTGTGTTGACCTTGCGGTCGCGTGTTGTACGTGAAAGGCGGCTAGGTGTCGCCACTGGGGTAGCGTCGCCTCATAGGGCGGACCTCCTCCGTGCTAGTGCGGCTGTTGACTCGTTGTCGTAGCCGCGTGTTGCTGTTCAGCGTGCGTGCGTGGCTTCGTGGAAGCGCCACGGCAGCTGTCGGTGGGCGTGGAGCCTCAGCTCCTACCCAGTTGGACAGGCACTAGAAGAAGCCACTGGGAAAGCATCGCCTCAAGGGGACCTCCTCTTGAAAGAGAAATCTTCGGGGCCATTTGGTGACGTTTGGTTGGACGGGTCCAGAGCGCGTAGCCGCGTCTGGTCGGTGCTCTTAAAACGTCACGAAAAGAGCGGCGTACAAAAAAGATACATTATTTAAATAATTTTGTCAAGGCAAAAAGAAGAAGCGGTAGGAGGTGCCCTGACCGCTTCTGGATCCGTGCTGGCGCGATTCGCTCAGCTCTCGACGGGTATCCACCGCCGGGTAACGGATGTGTTGGATCCACGTTAGGTGTTACCAGCCCCTAACGCTTCTGACTTAGCTTCTCCATAAGACTCCTTTTCGACGGGGGCATGAAGTTCAGCCTGTCCTCGTCTTTGCCTGGCGGCTCAGTACGATGATTATATGATACCATAATTTAATTGATTTGTCAATTTGGATGGCTAAAATATCAATAAAATAGACAAAAAAAGCGAATTTTAGTACAATTCGAGTAATATGCTATACATAGTTGCAACACCCATAGGCAACCTCGAGGACTTCACTTTTAGGGCTTTAAGAACGCTTAAAGAGGTAGATGCCATTCTCTGTGAGGACACCAGACAAACAGTTAAATTGTTGTCACATTTTGCGTTTTCCAAGCCGTTGGTTTCTTTGCACCAACACTCCTCGGAAGAAAAAATGGAAGCTTTACTAAAACAATATGAAAATATTGCCTATGTTACTGACGCCGGTACCCCGGGGATTTCTGATCCAGGCAACAAGTTTGTGGCCAAAGCAGTCGAAATGAATATTCCTGTTGCGCCGATTCCTGGCGTAGCGGCTATAACAACAGCACTTAGCATTTCGGGCTTTCAGACTGACCATTTTATGTTTTTAGGTTTCATGCCCCTGCGTGGGCGAACAAAAATTTTTAATTTAATTCAAAATTCAGACATGACCATTGGTTTTTATGAATCACCGCATCGCATTGTTAAAACTCTTCAAGCCTTAATCCCAGTGGTGGGGCAACGCCAAGTTTGCATCGCGCGAGAGCTAACAAAAAAGTTCGAAACAATTTATCGCGGAACATTAGAACAAGTCATGCCTGAAATAGAGCAAAAAGCTAAGGGTGAGTTTACAGTTATAATTAGCAAGTAAATATGTTAGACTTTAGACCAGGTGAAGAAAAGTTAGAGAGATTCTGGGTCAGCCAAGCCGCGCTAGTTATTCGAAATAACAAAATACTTATATTGAAAAATGCATTAAGAGATAATGAATGGTTGTTTCCAGGAGGACGGGTCGATGTGGGCGAAATGCGGGACGCTGCTTTCGCGAGAGAGCTTAAAGAAGAATTGGGAATAGATAATTATACAAAATTGGCGGCAGTAGATTATGATATTTGGTACACACCGCATAGGCGTATTCCTGTTTGTACAATCGCTAATTTAGTTGAGTTAAAGGATAAGGAAATAAAGCTAAGTGCGGAACATACAGAATACCGTTGGGTGGGAGAAGATGAAGTCGAAGATTATAATTTTGCCTGGCCTAAAGCAAAATATTTTATTCACACCGCATTTAAGATTCATAAAAATTTAGTATGAATAAATATTACATAACAACTCCAATTTATTACGTAAACAGTAAGCCGCACATTGGGCACGCTTACACAACAATAGTGGCTGATATTCTGGCCCGTTATTATCGTTTAAAGTTGGGGCAAGAAAACGTTTGGTTTTTAACCGGGACTGATGAACACGGCGCCAAAATTGCACAAGTGGCAGAAAAAGAAGGCAAAGATCCACAAACTTTTACTGACGAAATTTCAGGTTTATTCCAATCTTCCTGGAAGAATTTAAATATCAGCAATGATGATTTTATTCGTACAACCGAGCCACGTCACGAAAAAGTTGTATTAGAGGTTTTAACAAAATTAAAATCCGCCAAAACTCCGAAGGGAAATGATTTCATTTATTCAGGTGATTATGAAGGTTTATATTGTGTTGGTTGTGAGTCATATAAAAAAGAAGAAGATTTGATTGAGGGGAAATGCCCTGATCACAATAAAGTTCCAGAATTGTTGAAGGAAAAAAATTGGTACATACGTTTATCAGACTTTGGTGAAGTGCTAAAAGAAAAAATTTCAAGTGATGAAATAAAAGTTTTGCCGATTGAACGGAAAACAGAAGTCCTTTCTTTTATAGAACAAGGGCTAGAAGATGTCGCTATCAGTCGCCAACAGGTAAAATGGGGGATACCGGTACCTTTTGATCAAGACCAAACAGTCTATGTCTGGGTGGATGCTTTGCTCAATTATATTTCAGCTTTAGGGTATCCTAATGATGAAAAATTCACTAAATTTTGGCCTGCTAATACCCAGTTACTAGCCAAAGATATTCTAAAGTTTCACGCCATTATCTGGCCAGCAATGCTTATTGCTGCTGAAATCGAACCACCAAAGGAGCTTTTTATCCATGGCTATTTCACTATAGATGGCAAAAAAATGAGCAAAACTTTGGGGAATGTAATTGACCCCAATGATTTGGTTTTAGAATATGGCGTTGACGCGGCACGTTATTTAATCGTGTCCCAATTCCCATTTGGCCAAGATGGTGATGTCCGAGCCGAGGAATTTGTTATCAAATACAATGCGGACTTGGCTAATGGCATTGGCAACCTAGTTAGCCGTGTCATTAGTATGGCTGAAAAATACTGTGACAATAAAGTTCCGGCTGGTAAGTATAATGCTGATTTTGATGTAGCAAGTTTTTGGCAAACTATCGAAACTAATTATTCCGAATATAAAATCTACGAAAATCTTAAAGAGATAATGGCCTTGGTTAGTTGGGCCGATAATTATGTAGCAGAAACAACACCTTGGAGTAAGGCTAAGGAAGGGAAGTCGGATGAGGTAAATCAGATTATTAGAAATCTTTTGGAAATACTAAAACATTTAGCTGTTGCTCTGTTGCCTGTTTTGCCTGAAACAGGGATAGAAATTTTAAGACGTTTAAATGTGGAAGTAACTGACATCCAAAATTCAAAAAAAATCGACGCTTTTATCGATGGTACAAGTTTAGATAAGGGAGAACCATTATTCTTACGTAAATAATTTTTAAATTTTTTCATATGATTGACACACATGCTCATGTCAATTTTAGTGCATTCAAAGAAGATTATGATTTGGTTATTAAAAAAGCTTTGGATCATAAAATAGCAATCGTAGCTGTTGGTTCACAAATTAGCACTAGTCGACGCGCCGTAGAACTAGCGACTAAATATACCAAAGTTTTTGCGGCAGTGGGTCTGCATCCCATTCAATTGGAAGACGCAGAAGTCGTAGAAGAGGGAATAACCTTTGTAACTCGTCAGGAAGAATTTAACTATAATACTTACAAGGAATTAGCTCAAAAAGAGCATGTGGTGGCTATCGGGGAAACTGGACTGGACTATTTTCACATTAGCGAAAAGAATGATCGTGCTCAGGTGATTGAAAAGCAAAAGAAAGTTTTTCAACAACACATAGATCTGGCGAATGAGTTGCACCTACCCTTAATTGTCCACACTCGAAGTGGCAAGTCGGATAGT
>CAZMEQ010000015.1:0-19803 GCA_964565345.1 uncultured Gammaproteobacteria bacterium
CAAATCCAAATTATAAATTTTACTAAACTCTTCAGCTTCTGTGGCCGCAGTACCTGTCATACCAGCTAATTTTTTATATGAGCGGAAATAATTTTGAATAGTGATGGTGGCTAAGGTTCGGCTTTCTTTTTGGACCGAAACTCCTTCTTTAGCTTCAATCGCTTGATGCAATCCCTCAGAATAACGCCTGCCTTCCATCAAACGGCCAGTGAATTCATCAATGATAATAACTTCATCATCTTTTACGACATAATCTTTATCGCGCTTAAATAGAACTTGAGCACGCAAGGCTTGTTCCAAATGATGCACCATTTCAATACCGCCCTCATTGTAAATATTGCCCATGCCTAAAACCTTTTCAACTTTTTCGATACCCGCATCTGTTAAAGTCACAGCGCGCATTTTTTCATCCACATTATAATCATCTGTTTCTTTGAGCTTAGGAACTATCTGTGCAAATTTTTGATAAAGAGAAGCTGATTCTTCAGCCGGTGCGGAAATAATAAGCGGAGTACGCGCTTCATCAATTAAAATTGAATCAACTTCGTCAACAATGGCATAATGCAATTCGCGTTGTACGGTTTGAGCTAAATCCGAAGCCATGTTGTCGCGTAAATAATCAAAGCCGAACTCACTGTTTGTCCCATAAGTAATGTCCGCCAAATAAGCTTCTTTGCGTGTACAGGGTCGTAAATTTTTTGATCGTTCATCAATAGCATCATTATCTGTATAATTAGGATCATAAATATATGCTTGATCATGAACCAAACAAGCAGTCGATACTCCCAGTAAATAATTAGCACGACCATTCCAACCAGCGTCACGTTTGGCTAAGTAATCATTAACGGTAATAAGATGTGCACCCTTCCCCTCCAAAGAATTTAAATAAAGAGATAAGGCTGCTACGTGCGTTTTGCCTTCTCCGGTTTTCATTTCGGCAATTTCACCGCGATTTAATACAACACCACCAATAAGCTGAACATCAAAATGTCTAACCTTATTAACACGACGGTTAGCTTCGCGGATGGCCGCAAAAGCGCGCGGTAAAATATCGTCTAAACTTTTACCTTCTTTTAACTCAGTTTTCAATTTAGTGGTAACTTCTTTTAATTCCGCTTCGGACATTGTTTCAAATTCCGATGACAGTGAATTAACCTCTTCTACCAAAGGCTGTATCGCCTTTATTACCCGTTCGTTAGCATCACCAAAAATTTTAGTAAATATACTCATAAAATGGATTATTAATCAGTTAAATTCTAACACTTTTACTCTCTAAAAACAAGGTCAAATAAAAAAACCGGGCAGTTTCATCTAATGCCCGGTTTTAGATTATTTTTTGATACCACCTCCTAAATAAATTCTTTTACGAATAATAAAAAGCAGCATTGCTCCGCTAAACGTTAAAATCCCAATCATATAAAAGACAACATTAAAGCCAAACTTATCAACCATCAAGGCCCCCAGCGCTGCTGTTGCCGCCATGCCTAAGCCTAATAAGACATCATACAGGCTCCACTCAAAAGCTTCTTTGGATTTATCTATGTGTCGCGTAAAAATTGAATACCAACCCGGATAAGCAATAGCAGCCGCCGCACCGGCGGCAATTTGTAATAAATAAAGTTGCCAAATAGCACCAACCAAAGGATAGAGCATGTAAGTGACAGCATTTAACATCGTTCCGATAAGAGCTGAATACAAATCATCTTTTTCCGATTTACTTCTATCTATATAAGTGCCGATAGGGATTTCTACCACTGATTTTGTCACAAAATAAATCATGGAAGCAATACCAACCGCCGCCACACTCCCCCCAGGAATGACATCGGCCACAAAAATCGCAAAAACTGGACCAACCAAATTTGCCGAAGACCACACCAAAAAATCTGAGGCAATCAACACCTTGATAATGGTATTAACTTGATAATTTTTTAACCCTCGGAGGATACTGCGATGAAACATAAGCTCAAATTATTTTTTATTTTTTGCTACTTTTATTTTAATGTGTTTTTGCAGAGCAAAAAGAATACCGGCTCCAAGCGCGGTTAATACACCTATAATGCTAAAAACTAGTGGGAAGCCGAATCTCTCTGCTAAAAATGCTCCCAGCACAGCTGCTCCAGCCATCCCGACTCCAATTAAGACATCATACAAGCTCCATTCAAAGGCAGCACGTTTTTTATCGATGTAAAAAGTAAAGAGTGAACTCCAGCCAGGATAAGCCAAGGCAGCAGCAGCCCCAGAGACAGCCTGCAAAACGTAAATTTGCCAAACAGCATTAACAAATGGATACAACATGAATGGAATAGCTCCTATAAGTGTTCCAATTACTAAAGTATAATAATCATCCTTTTGTGTTTTGGTGCGATCGACATAAATAGCAACTGGAATTTCTAGAACTGAGTTTGTAACAAGATAAATCATAGCAGCAATTCCAACCGCTTCGATGCTACCGCCCGGCACCACATCAGCCACAAATACTGCAAAAATAGGACCAACTAAATTCCCCGCCGCACACACAATTAAATCCGA
The DNA here is from genome assembly GCA_964565345.1 of uncultured Gammaproteobacteria bacterium. Lineage (GTDB taxonomy): Bacteria > Patescibacteriota > Patescibacteriia > UBA11705 > JABHMO01 > GWC2-39-14. Next base: position 2,530 of record CAZMEQ010000015.1, read on the forward strand.
AATCATCAAAACCTTAACAACAAAATTGATGCGAAAACTCTGAATCGTTCTAAATACCTCCTGATAAAACATAGTTATTTCGCCAGATTCTTTTCTTTTTCTTTTTTCACTTCTTGTTGCAAACCCTTATAAACAGCGTTTACCCCAGGCATCAAGGCAGAAAAAGACTTACGATAGCGTAATAAATTACCTGGGACGTTTGCATTAGCCTCACAAAAAAATATTTCTCCCTTACGCTGACCAGATACTTCTTTACCAAGCTCAACATCTACAGACAAAACGCGGTCATAGTATTTTCCTAAACCTAAAAATTTAGCCTCGATCTGCGCTCTTTGCTCCGCACTTAAAGTAACCTTGGTGGCTTTGATGTTGATTTTCATATATTTTATTTATTTTAAAAGCCAACATATTGAATTTCTTCGTCCAACTGGACACCAAATTCATTACGAATACGTGTTTTTACTAAACTAATGAGCTGTATAATGTCATCAGCAGTTGCATTATCTACATTCACAATAAAGTTTGAATGTTTGTCCGAAATCATAGCACCACCTATACGCATACCCTTTAAGCCTGATTCTTCAATAAATTTACCAGCTGCTAACTTGCCATTTGCTTGCCAACCGGTGTATTTTTCGTGCTCTTGGCCATTGAAATTTAAGTTTTTAAAGGTACAGCCAGCGCTCGGCAGGTCCAATGGTTGCTTCGCACAACGTTGCTCCCATTCGGCATCCATTTTTTGCAATTCCTCTGTCGGAACTGCACATGACGTAAGCTCTAAAACGACTTCTGCAATTATCCATTCAGGCTTTTTTTTAAAAATACTATCACGATATGAGAACAGGCAGGCTTCCTTATCCAAAATTTTCAAAGTTACTTCATCCCCATCCAAACATATTGCCTCGACTTGTTTTACAAAATCTCCCACCCCCTTGCCATAAGCCCCGCAATTGCCACGCACCCCACCTCCAATTGTACCCGGAATATTAGCCGCAAATTCTAAACCACCTAAATTTTCTTTATTGGCCCCACGAATAACCTGAGAGAGAATCGCTCCAGCAAAAGCCGTAACTGTATTTCCTTTGATGCCAAAATCTCCGGTCAAAACATTAATTACCAAGCCATCAAAACCCTTATCCGACACTAAAACATTGCTGCCTCCGCCTAAAATAAAATAAGGCAAATTCTTTTGTTTGGCTGCCTTTAAGGCCAAGAGTAACTCGCCTTTATCTTTAACTTTAACAAAGTAGCTGGCCGGACCGCCAACTCGAAAAGTTGTATGGTTTTTGAGTGGTTCGTTGACCAGGATGTCGAGCTTGGTCAATTCCTTTAATTCTTCTTGCATATATCAATTGTACCACGATATTAGTTAATTATAAATTCACGGTTACTTTAATCTTTGTGCCTTGACGATAACGCTTATTCACATTCATCAGGGCTTGTTGCTGAGCCAAAGTTGCACTATTTTTAGGCTTTTTTTGTTTTTCTTTTTTAATTAAACGTTTGTACTTGCGAACCAATTTTTCGTCGCACATATTTTGTATTATTCTTGTTTTGGCACAATGTCTATTTGATTTACAATCTTATAAATATCGCCAGCGCCCATAACTAAAACCACATCATCTTCTTTTATCAATGAATTTATTTTTTCGATAGTTTGAGTCAAATTAGGCTCATAGTGGATTTCCTTAACTGGATCATCCTCTATGATTGCTAATGCTAAATCCTTTGAACTTATATTTATATTCTCTGCTTCGCGGCCGGCAACATCATAGATTTCAGAAAGAACGACTAAGTCCACCTTAGAGAAACTTTCTTTAAACTCTTCAAATAATTTTTGCGTACGATTTCTTTGGTGAGGCTGAAAAACAGCTAGTAATCTCCGCCCTGGGAAAAATTCCCTAGCCGCCTCAATTGTATTAGCAATAGCTGTCGGGTGATGAGCATAATCAGAAACAACTGTGATTTTATCATTACGAATTATTTGAAAGCGGCGCCAAATGCCACGATAATTTTTTAAAAACTCGCGGATAACACCCACGGGAATATCTAAAGACAAAGCATAACTTATCGCGGCCAAAGCATTATAAATATTAAAATTCCCTGGCACTTGCAACTCAAACTCGCCTAAACTACGACCATAATAAACTACTTCAAAAATCTGTTTGCCCGGCTCTTTGCGAACTCGCCCAGCCACCACATCCGCACCTGGAATTAAACCATAACGAACAAGATGACATTTAGGCAAAGTTAAATTGCGCGTATTGATGTCATCATTATTAATGATTAAAAAATCGTCCGGACTTTTTAAAGAATTAACATATTGCTGAAATGTTTGGACTATATGATTAATGTCGCGGTAAAAATCCAAATGATCTTCTTCAATATTCGTTAAAACAATGCACTTGGGTTTTAACAATAGCATGTGGGCTCTATATTCGCAGGCTTCAACCACAAATAAATTTGATTGCCCAAAATGAAAATTTGATTCTAGCTTTTCATATTGCGAACCGACTATCACGGTCGGATCTTTTTGCGCATCCAAAAGGACATCCGCAATCATGGCCGTGGTAGTTGATTTACCGTTGGTACCAGAAACAGCCACAGTATTATAATCGCGACTAAGTTCGCCAATAATTTCGAAATAACTTTTTTGAGGGATACTCAATTCTTTGGCTTTTTGACGCTCTGGATTATCGGCGGGGACAGCGGCTGAATAGACAAAAAGATCACAAGCATAAGTCACATTTTCCGCTTTTTGTTCGTAGTAAATTTTTATGCCTAAGCTTTCTAATTGATCAGTGATTTCCGAACGCACCTTATCTGACCCGACTACCTCAATTTGTTTATGAAAAAAATAGCGCGCTAGGGCCGAAACGCCTATGCCGCCTATTCCGGAAATGTATATTTTTTTTATATTACCAAAATCCATATCTATATCTATTTTACCGTAAAAATTGCATTTAGAAAAGTTTTCCATTATTCAATGCTTATCTTGACAATGATTGATCAATATGATAATTTCGAATGTTGCTTTGTGGCAACGAGATTAACCACTTCGGGTGCCATCATGTTCGTGCCGCTTAACTTCCCCTCCTGTACCGCCGCCCCCTACGTGAAACAGTTCTTCAAAGATCTGTCCGATGGCGACTGGAGCTTGACCGCGATGATCACGTCCGGCACCGATCGCTCCGCGCGTCGCATGGCTCGCCTGGTCTTCGAGAAGGTTCTCAGGGCGGTCGCCTCCGAGTACGGACTGCGCGTCACGGCGCAGCAGAAGGAAGATGCTCCTCTTCACATGACTCAGCTTGTCCCGACCTACGATTTCGAGGTCGGGCTCTGGTTGCTGCGTCGCGAAGATGACGACACGGCCTGGACACTGGTCCGCACGACCAACGTGCACGATCTCTTGCACAACGACCCACCCGGCGACATGTACGTCTTAACGCGCAAGCCATCCAAGCCGACCGACGCCGATGCCTGACGAACAACCGGCCCCGCTGCACACTCGCAGCGGGGCCGGATTTTTTTCATTATTCTATTAGCTAAACATCTTTGCTTTTAAATTTTTATCTTGTCCAAAATGTCCCTTACAAGTTCCCTCTTTACACAAACACTTACGATACACACCAACCTCTTCAGTAATATCATAATTACAGGTAATCTCTTCGTCTGCGTTAATATCGCGCAAAGCAACCAACACCGGATCAGGTCTATTAATATCAAGCCGTACATTTGCATTGCATGAATGGTTAACCCAGTTCAGCACAGCTTGATCATTCACATATTGGCCATTGCCAATGTACGCATAACGTTTGTAATTGTGGTAACTAAGTTTAGTGAGAGGAATATAGTAAAAAGTTTCCCCTTTAAAAATGTCACGCTTAGTAAAAATTCCATATCCATGAATTTTACTTTGACGACGTTCTAATTCTGAACTACAAAAACGAGCTACGGTAACAATGTTATCCCCAAATAGCCATGAAGAATGACCTCCTTTATGTGAATAATAATTTTTGATTACCTCAAATCCATTTGATTTTAACAAATTACGCAAATGTTTTTTATTAAAAGCATAATAATACAAATCGACCACATCAGATCCTCCTTGCCACTTAGTCCAAATACCACGACCACCCCGAAACATAAATTTAACTGGATTTTTTAAGAGTTGCTTCCACACATTTTTTTTCTTTCCTAAGTTCCACATATTCCAATTCACCAACAGTAAATGGCCACCTGTTTTTAAAACAGAACCAATGTTTTGAATAATTTTTTTCTGATCCTTAAATGGGAAATGATTCAAAACAGAAACACAAAAAACAACATCAAATCTTTCACCCAATTTACCCAACTCATGAATATCTAAAACCTTAAATTCTGAACCAGGATTTTTTTGTTTGGCTTCGGCAATTAAATTTTCGCTAAAGTCAACGCCCAGATATTTTACAGACTTCCCCTTTAACAAACTAAGCAACCGACCATTGCCACAACCAACATCTAATACCTTATCCCCATCTTGGATATAATCAATAAAAGGCGTTAAATCGTGCCACAAATAAGACCGCGTTGCCGAAAAATGTTTAGCAACTTTATTATAACTTTCTTTATTTTTTTCATTAATTCGGTTTACATGGAACATATCACTATCATACTCCTTTGATTCAAAAAAAGGCAACATAAAAAAATCCCCTGCCCGAGGTGTCAGGCAGGGAGCGGGATCAAGTGAACTGGCGTCCATCCCAGCGCAAGCGCGCCAAGATGTCCGGCATGAGCTGCCGTCGCTTCCACTCCAAGCCCTGGATTGTGGTGAAAACGATATATTGCTGGATACGCCTAAGATCCGGGAGTATGCCCGTCTCATAGACGCAACGCAGATCGCGTACCAGCTCCAGTTCGGATTGCAGGTGCTCGGCATCAACGCACTCAGGGTGTTGCAACATGTACACGACGAAGCACTGAGCCTGACGCCAGGCAGTCTTGCAGTTGAGGTAAGGCTCTGGACCGTAGTGGTCCTTGTCGATCTGAGTTTCCCATGGGAAGAGGGCCAGCTTGAACGGCAAGCCCTTTTCCATCTCCAACAGATCTTGGTTCATCTGAAAGAGTCGACAGTTCTGACAATCGTTGTCGCAGGTTCCCGGCGACTTGATGTCGTAGACCAGTCGCCAGCCTCGCCAGTCAGTTAACCAGATACCGCGGAACAAGTCCCGACCCATCCGTGCGATGGTTTCGGCCACGTGAGTTGCCTGTTCTAGCATTTCCTTGCTTGGAGCGGCCATGGTTGCCTCCGTGTACCACAGGTTGACTTAAACCCTAAAAAACGCGACAATGTGTATGTTAAAAACATTATTATATATGAATAAAATTATCAAACTAGGCTTTCTTTTTTTGGGACTATCTTTAACTTTGATTCCTACTCACAAAACACAAGCGGCCAGTTACAGTGGTAAAATTTTTTTACAAGTGGAGGCCAACGGCGAAGCTTGGTACATATATCCAGTTAATAATCAACGCTATTATTTAGGCCGGCCGCAAGATGCTTTTAATGTTATGCGTAATTTAGGGCTTGGCGTTTCCAACGCGACTTTAGAACAAATTCCTATTGGTATTTTAAACTATGGGGGATCCGACTTTGACCTCGATGGGTTGCCAGACAGCTTGGAAATTGCCATAGGCACCAGTATTGATAATGCTGATACTGATAACGATGATTATTCTGATAAAGCGGAAATCGAAAGCTGGCACAATCCATTAGGAACAGGCAAACTCAAAACCAATTCAAATTTAATTTATCAACTTGAAGGCCGCATACTTTTGCAAGTTCAAAAAAACGGTGAAGCTTGGTACTTAAATCCAGTTGACAATAAAAGATACTATTTAGGCCGACCAAACGATGCTTTTGCCATTATGCGTTCCCTTGGAACCGGGATCACCAATGCTAATCTTGCGCAAATCACAGAGACTTTTGTCGGCACCAAATATGAAATCGCCGAACATTATAAAATGGACTATCCCGGAAACTGGAAAATCACCAGCGAAATTGTCGATCCGCCTAAAAGTAACGTAATACACAAAACACACCTCGAAGATCAACTTGGTTCGGCACAATTAGATATTTTGGTGTATCAAACAACGGGCACAATTCTGGCTTTAAACGATTTTGACGTTACAAGTAAAAGTTATGATCCAGAAAAATATGTAGAAACATTCAATATCGGAATTAAGCCAGCGCGTAAGCAAACATTAAAATACGATACTATTGCTGAATTCAAAGGTATAACCTTTAACAAAGGTAAAAGAATTTTCGTTCATATAATGATTACCCCCAAAAAAGTTATAGGCCTAGAATTTTCTATTCTTAATGAAGTTGACATTAAAAATTACGAACAATTATTCAACAAAATTCTAAGTAGTTTCAAACCAATATACTAATGGTTAGTTCCACCGAACAACTCCTCGAGAAACTAGCAAAACTCAAAATCAAAAATGCGAACAGACTTAATAAGATAAAAAGAGATTTTGCTAATAAACACAAGCTCGGCATGGTATCAAATGCCGAACTTTTGTCTTTATATCGTGAACGCTTAGAAAATAAAACTATCATCGAAAATAATGAGTTAGAAAATTTATTGCGTAAAAGAAAAATTAGGACTCTCTCCGGTGTCGCACCAATAGCGGTATTAACCAAACCCTATCCCTGCCCAGGGCACTGTTCATATTGCCCGGACGAAAAAAACATACCCAAATCGTATTTATCCAACGAACCGGCCGTGATGCGCGCGGCCCTGACTAAATTCGATCCGTTTAAGCAAGTAACTGTACGTTTACGCGCATTAAATGACAATGGCCACAACACCGACAAAATAGAACTGATTATCATGGGCGGGACATGGTCTTATTTCCCTAAATCATATCAAAAAAATTTTGTAAAAAGATGTTTTGATGCCTGCAATGGTCGTACTAGCAAAAACTTAGACCAAGCTCAAAAAATAAATGAAACCGCCCAACATCGCATTGTGGCACTGACACTCGAAACACGGCCAGATTATGTCACCGAAAAAGAAATTTTATTTTGGCGCGAGTTAGGCGCTACTAAAGTTGAATTAGGGGTCCAGGCCATAGACGATAAGGTTTTAGCACTCAATAAACGTGGGCATGGTTTAGCCAAAGTCATAAAAGCCACCAAACTTTTTAAACAGGCTGGATTCAAAATCGCCTACCATATGATGCCAGGCCTACCCGGAGCCACCCCCAAAAAAGATTTAAATTATTTTAAAATCCTTTTTTCCAACCCCGACTTTCAACCAGACATGCTTAAAATCTATCCTACCGTAGTAACCAGGGGCACTGGTCTAGAGCGAGCCTGGAAAAAGAAAGAATACAAACCTTATTCAGAAAAAATTCTTTTTAACCTTTTATTTAATATCAAAAAAATAATTCCTGAATATGTCCGGATTATCCGACTCATTCGAGACATTCCCCAAGAAAGCATTTTGGCCGGCAATAAAATAACCAACCTCCGCGAAGCGCTACAACAAAAACTAAAAGAAGAAAAGGAGTATTGTCGATGCATCCGTTGCCGCGAAGCGCGTGAAGATATCAAAAAACTAAGCCAAGCTAAATTATTTGTTACCAAATATCAAGCCTCTGACGCAACTGAATACTTTTTACAATTCGCCTCACGCGACAAAAAGAAACTTTATGCTTTTTTGCGTTTAAGATTACCTGACCATAAAGAAAAGAACTTCATTTCAGAAATTGATAGCTGTGCTTTAATCCGAGAAGTTCATACCTATGGACGACTCGTCCCACTTACAAAATTACAAGCCGGCATTCAACATCAAGGATTTGGCACTAAATTAACCCAAGAAGCCGAAAAAATTGCCCATAAAGCCGGATTCAAAAAAATAGCCGTCATCTCGGGCGTTGGGGTACGCGGGTTCTACCGAAAGCTTAAATTTCATCAATCCGGTACATATATGGTTAAAAAAATTCAACCTATGTTGTAATTTTGCAAAATAACCCTATTTTCGCTAAAATCTTATTAGTTTAATAGCTTGAATCTTTAACTTTTCATATATGAAAATGTATTCTGGCACGCGCTACGCCAGTGGCAAAAATTTTAATTACTATAAAAAACCTTTTTACAAAACGAAGGGTTTTTATTTACTTCTCTTATTAATCATTGGGGTTGTAAGCTTCATTATCTGGTCAATAAAAAAAACAGACAACAACGAAGCAGCCAATACGCCAAAGTACTCAGATGAATCAAACGTTCCGGTTCTGTCGGCCAAGGTTATTGATGTCTCGGGCCTGGTCGAATTACTTAGTCCTGGCACCGAATGGCTAGAGGTGGCCAATAACTATCAAGTCAAAAATGGCGAAAGCATCCGCACTGGTAGCGCTGCCAAAACTATTATCGAATTACCAGATGGAAGCCTGCTTCGCCTAAACGAGAATTCGGAAATCGAACTCAAACAAATTGGTTTAGCTGACATTATAGTGGAGCAAAAAAAGGGTGAGGTTTTCCATCGAGTTAATGATCAATCACCCGCAATTTATCGTGTTCGAAATGATAATGTGGAATTCACGGCCTTGGGCACTGCTTTTAATGTTCTTATTAGTGGTGGGAATACTAAGTTAGTCGTCACTGAAAATAAAGTAAAAGCAAAAGTATACCGCGGCGAAGATATTCTAAACATGCGCACTATTGATGAAGGGACAGAAGCCACTATTAACACGTCACTCGCTGTCGATAAAATGATTGATTCTAAAACAATTGATACCGGCGAACTTCTTGGTTCGGCCTGGTACACTTGGAACATTGAAAAAGACACTGCCCAAAACTTCTATCTGGGTATTTTTGCCAAAGCCACCAAACTTGTTATCACTGAACCGACGCAAAGCGAAATGACCACCGAACAAGATTCCATTGTAATTAAAGGGGCCACCGAACCAGGCGCTGAAATTTTTATCGATGGCCAACAAATAGAAAATAAAAATGGTTCATTCGAAATGAATTATAAACTGGGCGCAAAACTCAATGAAATAACCATTACAGTTAAGAAAGACAAAAACATTAATAAAAAAGTTCTGAAAATAACATCAACAAAAATACCAGCCGAATTAAATTTAAGTGGTACGGTCAAAGAAAAATCTATAAACTTAAGTTGGTCTGGCAGTGAATTAAAGGATATTTCAGAAATCAAAGTTCTCATGGGCAAAAAGGGAGGGACACTCATCTACCCGTCCGATCAAGAACATCCCGTTAAAATCACAGAGAACAAAGACTCTTGGGGTAATCTTGAAGATGGCCAATATTACTTTCGACTCTGCGCGTTTGAAGCGGCATCAAAAACTTGTCAGTTTTACAGTAATCAAGTGATTCTAACCATAAACTCCAAAATTGCAGAAGAAACAGAGGAACAAGAAGCAGACAAACCAACCACCCCAACTGCTGAATCCCCGAAGGGGTATATTCTACTATCAGGTGAAAATAATGGTAGCCAAGTCACTTTAAACTGGCTCATTAGTGATTTTACTGCTACCAATGGAGTTTATGTGCTTAAAGGTAATACCTCCAACACAATGTATCCGGCTAACGAGAAAATAAGTATAAGCTCTGGCTCGAGTTATACCTGGTCCGAACTTACACCTGGACAAACATATTACTTTCGCATCTGTGAAAATTTAACTAATAAATGCGGCCGATATAGCAATGAATATTCGGTCACCATAAAATAACTTATATGCAACTAGAATATTTAGACAAACAAGATCCCCAAATCGCTAATGCCATTCGAATGGAATTAAAACGCCAACAAAATGTTATTGAACTTATTCCTTCGGAAAATTTTGTTTCTTTGGCTGTCCTCGAAGCCTTGGGCAGTGTTTTAACCAATAAATATTCTGAAGGTTACCCTGGCAACCGTTATTATGGTGGAACCGAAAACGTCGACATAGTAGAAAGCCTGGCCATAGAGCGCGCCAAACAATTATTCCATGCTGAACATGTTAATGTCCAACCGCTCTCGGGCGCACCAGCCAATATCGCTGTGTACTTAGCATTACTAAATCCAGGCGACACCATCCTGGGCATGGACCTCTCACACGGCGGACACTTAACCCACGGCCACCCGGTTACGCACATGGCTAAGATATTTAACTTTATTCGTTATAAAACTGACTTGAACACTGGCTATATTGATTACGAAAATTTACGCCAAATGGCCTTAGAACATAAACCCAAATTGATTCTAGTTGGTTATTCTGCTTACTCGCGCGAAATTGATTATGACAAAATAAAACAAATTGCAGATGAAGTTGGGGCCTTGACTATGGCCGACGTAGCGCACATTGCTGGGCTTATTGCAGGCGGCGCGATGAAAAACCCTGTCCCTATTTTTGATGTTGTCACAACCACAACACACAAAACTCTTCGCGGACCCCGCGGTGGCATGATTATGTGTAAAGAAAAATATGCCGCCCAAATTGATAAATCAGTTTTCCCTGGTTTCCAAGGCGGACCACACGAGCACAACATCGCCGGCAAAGCCATAGCCTTTGGCGAAGCCTTAAAACCTGAATTCAAAGAATACGCTACTCAAATTTTAAAAAACACTAAAGCACTTGAAGCAACACTAAAACAGCATGACTATAAAATTTGTTTTGGTGGCAGCGATAATCATTTACTCTTAATTGACTTGAGCAATAAAAATATTAGCGGTAAGGAAGCGCAACACTTGCTCGATACGGTTAATATAACTTGCAACAAAAACATGATTCCAGACGACCCACGAAAACCCATGGATCCTTCAGGCATAAGACTTGGGACTCCAGCTATGACCACCCGCGGATTCAAAGAATCTGACTTTAGCCAAGTAGGAGAATTAATTAATGCGGCCATTGAGGCAAAAGATGATCCAGAAAAATTAAGTAAAATAAAACAAGAAGTGATTACCCTAACCAGCCGCTTTCCGCTTTACCCAGAACTGAATAATTTATGATTTTAATTGACAACAAAATTATTGACGGGAAAGCCTTGTCCGACAAAATTATTCGCGAGACACGAGATTCATTACGGGACAAAAATAATTTACGCGGATTAGCCGTTCTTTTAATTGGCGATAATGCCAGCTCGCACCTTTATGTAAAATTAAAAAAACGAGCTTGTTTAAAATGCGGCATCCCTTTTCATCAATATAATTTCGATAAACAATCAAGCGAGCAAGAAATTCTAGACTGTATCAACTTCCTTAATAAAGATGATGAAGTTGCGGGCATTTTAATTCAATTGCCACTCCCCAATCACTTAAACACCGATAAAATTATTGAAGCCATGGATTACCGCAAAGACATTGATGGTTTTCATCCCCGCAACCAAGAAAACATGAAAAAGTGTGTCTACAAAATGCTTCCGCCACTCCCCCTTGGCATCTACGAAATGATAAAAGCTACGGGCGAACAGATTACAAATAAAAATATTGTTGTTTTGTGCAATCACACTTTATTTGGCGATCCTTTTAAATGCTTTTGGGGGCAAGATAATCATGTCTCGGTTGTGACCACAGAAGATAAAAACTGGAAAAATCTAGTTAAGGAAGCTGACATCCTTATTGTTTCGGTTGGTATTGCCTTTTTTATTACCAAGGACATGATCAAAAAAGATTCTATTATTATTGATGTGGGTATTAATAAATTACATGATGGCGCCATTGTGGGCGATGTAAACCTAGATGATGTTATAGACACAGTAAAATACATTTCACCAGTACCCGGTGGAGTCGGCCCCATGACCATAGCGATGTTATTGAAAAATCTCATTGATTTACAAAAAAACATTGACTAGTTCAAAGGAAACTTGCCTTTATAGAAGAGGCTAAATTATCCAGATCTTATCAACTTGTAAAAGATCCCAGATATAATAAGATAAGCGTACTATGTCCAATGATACTTCACGAGTTCCGCCGCAAAATTTAGAGGCCGAGCAATCACTGCTGGGTGCGCTTTTACTTGATAAAAATTCCTTTGACAAGATTGCTGATATTGTTAACCCCGAAGATTTTTATAAAAATGCGCATCGTTTTATTTTCGAAATAATGCAAACCCTTTACTCTAAGCAAGAACCGATTGACTTGCTGACTGTAACTAATGCCCTAGAAGAAAGAAATGTTTTGGAAAAAGTCGGTGGCCGAACTTATATCGCTAGTTTAGCCAATATTGTGCCCACCTCTAGCCACATAGTCCAATACGCTAATATCATTAAGAAAAAAGCGACGCTAAGAAGATTACAAACCACCGCGGCCGAAATCATGAATTTAGCTTCCGAGGAAGAAAATGATATAGACGAAACACTTGATAATGCCGAACAAAAATTATTTTCTGTTTCTCAAAACTTTTTAAAACAAAGTTTTATTCCTATTAGCAGTGTTTTGGGCGAAACATTTGATCGTATCGATGAATTACATCGCAGTGCTGGAAAATTACGCGGTGTGCCCACTGGATTTACCCAACTCGATAATCTCTTAGCTGGTTTACAAAATTCTGACTTAGTTATTTTGGCGGCACGACCTTCTTGTGGTAAAACCTCTCTTGCGCTCGACATGGTGCGTCAAGTGGCCGTTAAATCCCGCGTGCCGGTTGGTTTGTTTAGCTTGGAAATGTCTAAGGAACAATTAGTCGATCGTCTGCTTTGCGCCGAAGCAAATGTTGATTTATGGAAAATGCGTACCGGCCGACTTTCTGACCGCGAAGAGGCGGATGACTTTCCTCGCATTGGACACGCTATGGGTATCTTATCCGAGGCACCAATATACATTGATGATTCAGCTTCTTTAAATGTCATGGAAATTCGCACTAAAGCCCGCCGTTTAAAATCTGAACATAATTTAGGTCTTATTGTTATCGACTATTTACAGCTGATGGAATCACGCACCAATGCCGAAAACCGAGTACAAGCTATTGCTGAAATCTCCCGTGCGCTCAAGGGAATTGCGCGTGAATTAAACGTACCCGTATTAGCGCTTTCTCAGTTGTCTCGCGCAGTAGAAATGAACAAACCCGCTATTCCAAAACTTTCGCACTTGCGCGAATCAGGTTCCATTGAACAAGATGCCGACGTCGTACTCTTCATTTATCGTAAGGCCGCGGATAGAAATTACCGTATCGAAGAATTAACCGCTCAAGAACGACACTTGGCCGAAGTGCATATTGCCAAACACCGCAATGGTCCAACCGGTGTAGTAAAACTATTCTTTGACGAAACTAAAGCCAGCTTTAGAAATATTGAACAAAATTTAAATGAAAACTAAATATGTTTGATCAACTAAAAATGTTAAAACAAGCGCACGATTTACAAAAAAAGATGGAAGCGGAATCTATTAGCTCCGAATATAGAGGTGTTAATATCACCATGAACGGTAAACAAGAAATTAAAGAATTAACTATCAACGACGAACAACTCTTAACCGATAAAGATAACTTAGAAAAAGTTCTTAAAGATGCGGTAAATAATGCCACCCGTAACGCTCAGATGGCAATGGCGCAAAAAATGCGCGGCGAAATGGGCGGGATGTTTGGCCTCTAACATGAGACGCTACCCCGAAAAGATCGAACAACTTATCAACTCGTTCTGCGGTTTACCGGGCATAGGCCGAAAAACAGCAGAACGATTTGTTTATTTTTTATTAAAACAACCGGCACACACCCTTACAACCTTTGCCAAAAGTATAGCGGACTTGCATGAGCACCGCTATTTTTGTCCTGACTGTTATAATTTTGCGGAAGCCGAGGGCCTCTGCCCCATTTGTTCCAATTCCACACGTGATCGTTCTACTATTTGCGTGGTCGAAGATGTCCAAGATTTATTGTCTATCGAAAATACTGGCATTTTCCACGGTCTATACCATGTATTAGGTGGTAAAATTGATCCGATTGAAAATGTTTTTGCGGAAAACTTAACTATCAATAAACTTAAAGAACGAATTGAGCGCGAAAAAATTCAAGAACTTATCTTGGCCCTTAGTCCAGATATCCAAGGCGAAGCTACTATTATTTACCTAAAAAAACTACTTCAAAACTCAACTATTAAAATTACATTACTAGCCCGAGGGCTCCCCATGGGCTCGGATATTGAATATACAGATGAGGTGACGCTTAGTAATGCCCTTAAGGGGAGGCAGGAGATAAAATAATTATACTGCAACCAAGCTGTACCTTGGTATATCATGCCATTTGTGAAACATTACACGAAAACACTTTGCAGCGACACTTGACAGCTAAAATACTAATTTCTTTTCTATCCCAACGCCATAATTTAATTTGCGGCCGAATTTAAACATAAGACTTTAAAATATTTATGGACATACTAAAGCCCCTAATTGATAACACAGAAACACCACAGGCAAACACAGAGATTATAAAGCCGGGGAATAATTTGACAGTGGACCCAACGATGCAAGAAAGTGAAACACCCTTGTATATTGCTGAATTTGCACAAAAAAGAATAGTTGATAAACAGAAACTTGAAAACATCAGAGAACTGCTTACTGCCCAAAACAGAGAAGCGCAAATTCAATCTTTTGTTAGCGAACTACCATCAAGAGGGGAACATATTGACTTTAGTCAATTACAAAGGATTGGGCATGGTGGAACTCATGAAGTTTTCATATATCCACAAAATCCCAAATTCGTTATCAAACTAAATCGTAACGCCCTTGAGAAAGCGATGGGCTTAGGTCAGGCGAACTTGCCACCAGATATTCGACAAGTGGCGGATAGATATGTTACAGCAGAAAACGAAAAAAATGAGCAATTATATATTTTTTTTGGACATAATCAATGCTTATGTGAAACTGCAATGGTACAGAAGATAAGCGTGGAAAAAGATGGCGTTCCTCAAGACATTGAAGGTGTAATTTCAATACAAGAAGCCAGTGATATCTTTAAAGACCCAAACAAAAAAGATTTTAGTACTGGCTACACTGAACAGAACCCGAACCTTGGAAAAAGCAAGAAAATTTATGACCAAATGAATAAAGCCCTTTTAGGAAAAGAAGAATTCAATGAAGAAGATTTTTTAGAGTTTAACGACAAATTAAAACCAATTTTTGAACTAGTTGATACTGATGCAGAATTTGCGGATTGTATGCGAGAATTTTTATTACGCTTTAAAAATTATTTTGAAGCTTCGGGTAGATTTATTGATTTAGTTGGCCAAGAGAATGTCTTGTTTTACAAAGAAAAAGGAAGATGGACATTCAAACTGGGAAGCGTTGTTAAAGGAGAAAATAAAGAAGTTATGGCCGAGGTAATGCAAGCCCTTGCTGATAACCCAGAAAGAATTAATCAAGATAAACGATTACGAAGCCAGCTTATGAATCAGTTAGCCTTAATTAGACTACTAAATGCCTCTGGTTTAAAGCTTGGAATCGGAAAGGTTGTTGACCTGGAATTAACAGATAAACAATTAGAAAATTTGAGAAAAATTAACTTTAATGTCTAGAATTTAACTAAAATTTTAGCTAGGACCTAAAACAGGTCTTTACAATGTCTATAGATTTGATGCTGTCGAAATAAAACTTAAAAACAATAGAACCTATAGGCTTGGCACTGACGAACTACAAGCGTTAGAGAAATCCATTATTAGTTCGCTTTGCTCACTCCACCCAACTTGCGCGGGAGTGAGCCTGCGGGCCTATTATACTACCCTCGCAAGTTCGCATTCACGCAAACGTTAACTGCTATTTATAATTTCTAATATTATGAATAAAAAAACTGTTATTCTAAAAACCATAGATTTTGTCAAAAAAGTTTTATTCAATGCTGAAGGCGGGCATGATTGGTGGCATATATATCGTGTCTGGCAATTAGCCAAACATATTTCTCGAACCGAAAGTGTTGACACCTATGTAGTTGAACTTGGCGCCTTACTGCACGATATAGCGGATTTTAAATTTCATAATGGGGATGATAAAGTCGGCCCGCGCAAAGCTAGAGAATTATTAACTTCCTTAAATGTAGAAGAAACTGTTATAATCCATATTGAAAATATTATTTCAAATGTCTCATTCAAAGGCAGTCAGCACACTCAAAAATTCAAATCGCCTGAACTCGCTGTGGTTCAAGACGCAGACAGATTAGACGCTATGGGTGCTCTAGGAATCGCAAGAACTTTTAATTATGGTGGCTATAAAGGCAGAGGAATTTATAATCCTGAGATCAAGCCAAACCTTAAGATGACCGAAAAAGAATACAAAAATAGCAATGCACCGACACTCAACCATTTCTACGAGAAACTTCTTTTACTTAAAGACAGGATGAATACAGACACCGGGAAAGCAATGGCTAAACATAGACACAAATACATGGAACAGTTTCTTGATGAATTCTATAAAGAATGGGATGGAAAATTATAGCAGTAAAATAATTAACTATGTCTAATTCAACCCCGCCAAAATTGCCCAGTTTAAACAAGATTTCAATTTGTTTTGCTTCATTTAAACGTCAAATATCGCAAAACGATAAACGCAATTACAATTTTCACTTTGAATAAAATCAATTATGTTTACAATCGGATTATTTGAAATCATTACAGACTACGAAGGACTGATTTCCTAAAATGACATTAATAAAATTAAGCTGGGCATCGCCCCATGTAAAAAAAATTATTGTACAAAACTAAAAAAACGCACCAAACAAACCATATGGACTTAATCACAAACGTAAAAATGTCAAAAAAAATCAGTCTGCTTATTGTCGGGGTGTTAGCAATACTTATAATCATTAGTGGAATTATGGTTCTTAGGGGAAAAGCTGACTCAGATGATTTAGCCAACTACTATCCTGTCGCACAAAAAGAGACAACAAAACGCGAAGAGATAGACAAAACAGAATCTAACCAAGAGACCAAGAAAGAAGACGTCGCCACAACAACAATTGAAAAAACAAATAACAACAATTCTAGTTTGTGCACTGATGAACCGACAGAAACTCCCATAGGAAGATCTAACTATCCGGTTGATCCCAAATACAAAAACATTGGATTTTTAGGACAACTTTTTACCGCCTTTAACTGTGGCCCAGAAAGATTAAATGCTATATTCGGAGTAAAAGGCAATAACTATACGTTGGGATCATCTATTTGGTTAAAAGATAAACCGAATGAATCACTTACCAATATATTCAATTCTATTGGATATAAATGTATTGACACCGAGACCGCATGTAAAAGATGGCAACTTTGGACCGACGTACCAATTAATGAACTAATCAAAC
>CAZMEQ010000016.1:0-18886 GCA_964565345.1 uncultured Gammaproteobacteria bacterium
TAACTAGAATTCGCAACGCAGCGATGGCAAAAAAGAAAGAAGTTTTGGTACCATATTCCAAGATTAAATTTGAAATTGCAAAGATTTTACAAAAAGAAAATTTTTTAGCCAGTGTCGAATTGTCAGAAGATAACACAAAGATGTTAGTTATAGGTTTAAAATATATAGATTCTAAGTCAGCTATTTCTAGTATTAAGCGTATTAGTACTGTAGGAAGAAGGTTGTATATAAAACATGAAGAGATAAAGCCAGTTTTGAATGGATTTGGGACAATGGTTGTTTCTACCTCGAGAGGTATAATGACTGGACGTGAGGCTAAGCGAGTAAAAGTTGGTGGAGAAGTAATTTGTGAAGTTTACTAACAAGTTAGATAGAATATATGTCAAGAATCGGCAAAAAACCAATAGAAATTACAGATAAAGTCGAAGTAAAAATCGAAGGGGATTTAGTTACGGTTAAGGGGCCTAAGGGGACTTTAACTCAAAAAGTTCATCCTTTGGTTAAGGTTGCGTTTCAAGATAAAGAGATTCTTGTCACAGTCGAGAAACCAGAGGATTGTAATGAAAATGCTCTTTGGGGATTGTTTAGAAGTTTGATCAATAACATGGTTGTTGGTGTGACTTCTGGTTTTGAAAAGAAATTGGAAATAAACGGTGTTGGGTTTAAAGCCCGCATGGAAGGAACAAAAAAATTAATTTTGAATGTTGGATATTCACATCCTGTAGACTTTGAGTTGCCCGAGGGCATTGTTGGTCAGGTGGAAAACAATGTTATTACAATAACGGGGATTGATAAGCAATTAGTAGGAGAAACAGCCGCAAATATTAGAAAGATCAGAAAGCCTGAACCATACAAGGGTAAAGGAATTAAATATGCTGATGAAGTTTTAAGACGTAAAGCCGGAAAAACTGCGGCTAAGTCAGAATAATTAACATATGCCACAAAGAGAATTACAAAAAAGACGCTTAAACTTTATTTTAAGGAAACAAAGAACAAGAAAGCAAATAATTGGTCTTACGGATAGACCACGTCTTTCAGTTTTTCGTAGTTTAAAGCATTTTTATATGCAGATTATTGATGACAAAAAGGGTGTTACATTATGTTCGGCTAGTGATAAGGATGTAACAACCAAAGGCAAAAAGGGTGTAGAAGTTGCCTCTGCGGTAGGAACTGAAATTGCAAAGAAAGCACAAGACAAAAAGATCTCGAAAGTCGTTTTTGATAGAGGGCCATATCAATATCATGGCCGAGTTAAAGCGGCAGCAGAAGCCGCTCGAGCCGGAGGGTTAAAATTTTAATTATAGAATAGTAAAATATGGAAGAACAAAAATCACGCGGCAAAGACTCTGGCAAAGAAAGAGGCAGAAGAATGCCGGCAAAGGAGCCACAAGAATTCGAGCAAAAAATAATTGATTTAGCTCGTGTTACTCGTGTTATGGCTGGAGGCAAAAGAATGCGATTTCGTGCCTGTGTTGCTTTGGGTGACAAGAAGGGCCGAGTTGGTTTTGGTTTAGCTAAAGGCGCTGATGTTACTATTGCTGTTACAAAGGCTGTTAATAAGGCCAAAAAGGAGTTAGTTGAAATTCCTATTGTTAACGAAACTATCCCACACCAAGTTTTAATGAAGGAAGGTGCTGCTCTAGTTTTATTGAAACCAGCACCAAAGGGGACGGGAATTAAGGCTGGCGGAGCTATGCGAGTGATGTTGGAATTGGCTGGTGTACCAAATGTAGTTGGAAAAATAATGGGTACAAATAATAAGGTTAGTAATGTGAAGGCCCTTATTAGTGCTTTGACCTCGTTTAAGACACGCGATATAAAGAGGGTCTCAAAAGTACAAACTGAGAGAAAAGTTGAACCAGTCAAGGTTCAGACACAAAAGCCTAAGAATGGAACTAAAAAGGAAGCTAAGTAAAAAAATATGGAAGTAACATTACATAATTTAGGTAACAAGCATAAAAACCGCAAAAATTTAGGGCGTGGCAATGCTTCTGGTCATGGTACGACTGCTGGTCGTGGTGGTAAGGGGCAACGTGCTCGTTCTGGCGGTAAAAAGGGTTTAAAATTAAAAGGTTTTAGACAAAATCTTTTGAATCTACCTAAGTTTAAAGGTATGAAGAGCCCTCGTCCCAAAAACCAAATAGTTAAGTTGAGTGTTTTAGAGAAGGTTTTTACAAAAGAAACGCAGCTGAATCCAAAGACATTATTGGATAGCGGATTAGTTAGAAACATGGAAGCTCCAATTAAACTGTTGGCAGATGTAAAAGAAATAAAGCTATCAAATAAGCTAGAAGTATCTTCAGTTTTGGTGTCAAAAAAGACACGTGAAATACTAGAGGCTGCTGGTAGTAAGATCTTAGACTCAGAGACTAAGGAATAATCGTTGGAGTCAACAATTAAAAATATTATGCTTACAAAACTCGCCCAAATTTGGAAGTTAAAAGATTTACGTAATAAAATTTTGTTTGTATTAGCAATGCTAGTAGTCTTTCGTTTGGCTGCACATATACCTATACCTGGTATTAATGTGGCTAATTTGAAGGACTTTTTTTCTTCTAACCAAATTTTAGGATTGATGAATATCTTTTCTGGCGGGGGTATGCAAAATTTTTCCATTGTCATGATGGGGGTAGCTCCTTATATTACTGCTTCAATTATATTCCAGCTATTGGCCATGATTATTCCTAAACTTGAAGAGTGGATGAAAGAACCCGCCGGACGTCAAAAGGTTAATCTTTATACCAGGATAGCAACTGTGCCATTATCATTTTTGCAAGCATATGGGATGATTTCTCTTCTTAGAAGTTCTCCAAAACCGATTATTGAAAACGTGGATTTCTTTAGTATGAGTGCCATGCTTATAACAATTACGGCGGGGACTATGTTCTTGATGTGGATCGGAGAATTAATTACCGAAAAGAAAATCGGGAATG
Organism: uncultured Gammaproteobacteria bacterium; assembly: GCA_964565345.1. Lineage (GTDB taxonomy): Bacteria > Patescibacteriota > Patescibacteriia > UBA11705 > JABHMO01 > GWC2-39-14. Next base: position 2,934 of record CAZMEQ010000016.1, read on the forward strand.
GAATTTCACTTTTGATTTTTGCTGGTATCGTGGCTCGTGTCCCGAAAGTTTTGTCTGAGGTTGCGTTGAACTTTAACCAGCAACAAGTAACAAATATTGTTATATTTGGAATTATTGCTTTAATTACAATTGTTGGTGTTGTGGTGATTACTGAAGGACAACGAAATATTCCTGTGTCTTATGCTAAACGGGTTCGCGGCATGAAAATGTATGGTGGCACAAATACTCATTTGCCTATTAGAGTAAACACAGCTGGGGTTATCCCAATAATTTTTGCAATTTCAATAATTTTGTTTCCTCCAATGATTGCTCAATTTTTGCTGAGGGTGCAAAACAGTGTAGTACAAAATATAAGTCAAACAATCATTTCGGTATTTAATAATCAGCTGTTTTATGGGATTTTGTACTTTATTTTAGTCTTTGGATTTACATACTTTTATACCGCAGTTATTTTTCATCCATACCAAATCGCAGAAAATTTGCAGAAGAATGGTGGATTTATTCCTGGAATTAGACCAGGCAATCATACTGCCCAGTACCTGCAGAACACTATTAGCCGGATCACTTTAACAGGCGCATTGTTTTTGGGTATTATTGCAGTCCTCCCATTAATGATGCAGAACGCCACTGGTATGAGTTCGATGGTTATTGGTGGAACCAGTTTACTGATCGTAGTTAGCGTAGTTATTGAAATGATTAAACAAGTTGAAGCTCAGCTAACTATGCGTGATTACGAAGGATTTTAAAGAGAACTAAAAGCTGGTCAGAGACCAGCTTTTTTGTTACAATAAGCGTAGAAAATATTATTTATGAATAAAAAAAGAAAATTATTAATTTTTATTGGACCACCCGGTTCTGGCAAGGGGACACAAGCAGAATTATTAACAAGAAAGTACCCAGTCAAATATTTTTCAGTTGGTGAGATATTGCGTACCGAGGTTAGAAATAAAACAAAATTGGGGAAGCGGGTAAATGAATATTTAAAATCAGGACAATTGGCGCCAGATGATATGATTTGTGAAGTAATGTTTAAGAGATTAAAAAGAACGAGAAGGAATGTCATTTTTGATGGATTCCCTCGTAACGTTGATCAAGCAGTTTCATTGGACATGGAATTGGATAAACAAAAGATTGAGCGAATAGTTTTTGAAATTACATTGCCGACAAAAAAAATAGTAGAAAGAATTATGGGGCGAAGATATTGTATATGTGGCAAAACATACCATATTAAGTATAATCCCCCCAAAAAAAGTAATATCTGTGATACATGTAGCAGAAAATTAAAAATTCGCTCTGATGCTAAGTTTGATGTTATAGTTAAAAGACAGGAAATATATTTGAAGCAAACAGCAAAAGTTTTGCATTTTTATAAGACTGATGGGGGTTATAAAATCCACACCATAAATGGAGACCGTTCCATAGAAACTATAAATAAAGAATTGGTAAATATAATAGAAAAACTAAAATGATACGTTTGAAAAGTCAATCAGAAATATCTTTACTGCGACAAGGTGGAAAAATTTTGTCAGATGTTTTGAGAAAAGTTGCCGCAGAGACAAAGGCCGGTAAAACAACCTACGAGCTTGACGCTATGGCGGAACGTTTAATTTTGGAGGCTGGGGGGGAACCCTCATTTAAAGATTACGGAGATCCAAAGAATCCATTTCCAGCGACTTTGTGCACGTCGGTAAACTGTGAATTAGTACATGGAATACCTAAAGAATATATTATAAAACCAGGTGACATTGTGACACTTGATGCTGGTATGAGGTTCCCTAAAAAAACGGGATTATATACAGACATGGCCACGACTGTAATTGTGGGGAAAGTTTCTCCGGAAGTAGAGCGACTAGTAAAGGTGACGAAAAAAGCTTTGCAGCTTTGGATTAAAATTATAAAACCAGGTGTAAGATTGAATGAGTTAGGCGGGATGGTTCAGGAATACATTGAAGGTGAAGGATTCAGTGTGGTCCGCGACTTGGTTGGACATGGTGTGGGACATGCTGTTCATGAAGAGCCATATATTCCAAATTATTATACCCACGGTACAGATGTTGTGTTGAAAGAGGGTATGGTGCTAGCTTTGGAACCAATGGTCAGTATGGGGGGGTATGGTGTAAAAACATTAAAAGATGGTTGGACCGTGGTTATGCGAGACAACTGTTTTTGCTCGCATGAAGAGCATACTGTTGTTGTAACAAAGCACGGCTGCGAAGTTTTAACAGAGTAATATGAGAATAGAAAAGAAAATTCTACCGGAATATTTTAGTATGGTCATGTCTGGCGATAAAAAGTTTGAGTTACGCTTAGCTGATTGGGAGTGTAATGTCGGAGATATTTTTGTTTTAAGGGAGTGGGATCCAGACAGAGCAGATTATACCGGTGCGCAAATTGAGAAGGAAGTAACTTGTATTGTAAAAACAAAAGGTCAAAAATTCTGGGACGAAGAATCTGTGCAGAAATATGGGTATCAAGTAATTGGTTTTAAATAATATGAATTGTTTAGGTCTCGATTGGGGGAAAAGTAAATTGGGTGTTGCTTTTGGTGATGACAGGATTAAAATAGCGACTCCTTTTAGAATAATTAAGTTCAAGACGTATTCAGAGGTTGTAGAGTCTTTGAGAAAAGTTATTGAAGAGGAAGTTATTGATCTTATTGTTTTAGGCCGCCCTAGAAGTTTAGCTGGGGAAGAATTCATCTCGAAGGATTTTGAAAATTTTTTAAAGGAATTAAGTAAGTTAAAAATACCAACAAGCTTTGTTGATGAACGACTTTCGACTAAGTTGGCCGTAAAAAAGAATTTAGAAAGACCGAGACATCAAAGCAAAGACGATGACGACTTGGCAGCAGCCGAGATACTGCAAACATACTTTGATCAGATTTAAATTATATGGACCAAGCCTTTAAAACAGAGGCCATAGTTCTAACAAAAAGAAATTGGAGGGAGCAAGATCTCCTTTTTTCTTTTTTTACCAAGGATTATGGTAAAGTTGAGGTGGTAGTTGCTGGAGCGCGTAAAATAAAGAGTAAACTAGTTGGGCCATTGTCGAGTTTGGGGATATGTGAGATCGTTTTTGTTAAAGGTAAAGTTGTCAATAAAATAACTCATGCATATTTAGTTGAGCGCTGGGAGTTAAAAACCGTGGAAGAGTATTATACACTTTCAGCTATTAAGGAAATAATGGTAAAATCACTTCCCTTGGGAGTCCCAAGTGCTTTGCTGTGGGAGGTGTGGCAATGGTTCCAGGTTGAAGTTAACAAAAATAACGATGTTAATTTTAACAAGTTGTTAATCAATTTATTTATTATAAAAATTTTGTTTGTTTTGGGTTATGATTTTAAAACAGATATGTGCGTGAAGTGTGGGCAAGAAATAAAACAAGTAAGACGTTTCAGTTTTAACGACAAAGGGTTTGTCTGTAAAAATTGCCATGGTGGCGAGATGAATATTTCACAGAAATGCTTTCTTATAACAAAAAAGATCCAGAAAGAGTACCTTTTGCAACAAATTAGTTTGGACAAAACTTCTAATAATGAGCTGTTCGTTTTCTTAAAGAAATATTTACGCTATTTTTTAGAGGCGGAGGTCAAGAGTTTAGAGTTGCTTTAGTTTTAATATTATTAGCTATATCCAGGCAGGCCTGGGTATATTTTTTTAAATTTAACACTTGGTGTGAAGATATTTTTTCGCAAACCCAGCCCCAATGGAAGCTGACTAGCTCTTGCTCTTTAGGTGAAGAGATAAAGCTCTTATTTAGTAATCTATACAAAACTTTTTGTGTATGGGGTATTAGGGTTAGTTTATTGTCATAATAGTTCAGCCTTTGTGTCTCAACTGTTACTTCTGTGTCTTCGATCTTTATTATTTTACCCCAGTTGATGCGACAACTATCCATTGAGGTTAGAGTATGGGGAACGGCTAAATGACCGGTTCTAAAATAAATATTTAAAACATGAAAGCAGTGATGAGGGATAGCACCTTGCGGAATTTTCCCAACGAGAATTTCAAAATCACGTGGGGTTAATTTCTTTTTTAAGGAAAGATTGTCTATGAAGTGGTGATAGAGTCGATTTAGTGGAACATTGTCCAATAATTTATTACCAATCCAGTAAGCTTCGACTACAGAATAATCAAAAGGATCTTTAATCCTGTTGGCTTCAGAGATTAGTTTTAAGTAGGGGAAGAGCGTTTGAAATTCTTTAAGCAGTTTATTTAACCCCGGGTCAGTCGTATTCTCGATATTGTAGGCAAAGAGCTCATTATTATTAGGACCACCACAATATTGTAATTTGTTGGGCATGAAAGCATAGCGTGCACACATCAATAACCCATTATTTTGCGCTGATAGTTCGAGCTTTTTCTCGTCTGATAAAGACATAGATGAAGGCCATGGTAGCTGTTAAGAGAATAAGAGAACCAAGTGCTTGTTGCCATGAATATTTATGAGTTACAAAAATAGCAGAAAGTGCAGAAGTAATGGGCGAGGCTACCACTAAAACGCTAGTAACTACTGTGGCGGGGAGTTTAGCCAGTGCCTGGTACCAGGTAATAACATAACCACAAAGAAAGGTGGAGCTAATTGCAAGCCACAGCCATTGTTGGCCATTTAAATTGATAAGATTAGTAGCTTGATTTGTGAATAGTAAAAATAGAATTAAGAAAATTGAGCCAAAAAACATTCGGCCCCAGGCGACAATTTTAGCATCAATAGAGGCTAACACTTTTTTGGCAATCACAAATTCAACCGCCCAGAAAAGAGTCGCAACTAAAATTAATAAATCAGCCCAGCCAAAGTTCCAGTTTTTTATCCCAACTAAGAAATAATTACCAACAATTAAAACAAGCAGAGCCAGCCACTGTACTTTAGAAAGTTTTTCTTTGAGAAAGGGGATGGCTAATAGCGTGACCCAGATAAACAGAGTTTTATGAATAAAGGCAGCATTGATGGCTGAGGTCATAGTTAAGCCTTTAAAAAAGAGGAGAAAAGGGATACTGCCACCAATAAGACCAATGAGGGTTAGGTTTAACCAATCCTTTTTGGTAAGTTGTTTTACCTTTGTAAAAATTAGGGGCGTTAACACGATCAAAGAAAGGATAAGTGCGACCAGGATGTTTTTGGCTGTTGTTAAAACACTGGAGTTAGTAATAATTTTGGCTGCAAAACTATTAAAGAATACCGCTAAGCCGCTGATAAGCGCGGTACCAAGCGCGAGGCTTAAAGCTTTTTGTTTAAGGTTCATATTATTTTAAAATATTTATTAATTCTTCGGCTTCTTCTTGAGAAATTTTTTGGACAGCTAAATTGCCATTAATCATGAGCCAATCATGGATCCGCGGTTCACTAACAGCGCTCACTAGGACTTCTTGTATCTGTCCGGAGTGAGTTTTAACTTTTGCTTTAGCTCCATTAAGAGTAATGATTTGTGCAGGCAAAGTAAGACACATAGGTAATATAATAATACAGTTATTTGAGCAAAAAAAGAAGTCCCCGCACCGATGTCGATGCGGGGACCTGTCCCGTGTGAGGGACGCTTGAGCGAGCGGTCAGCTCGCGGAGTCGCCCTGGATGGCGCGGCAGCGGCTGAACCCGTAGGCGGAGAGCGGGCAGGGGAGCCCCAGGGTGACCGAGCACATGCCCGTGCGGCACATGTCGGCGTGCTCCGAGTCGAAGAACGTCGGGTTGAGCACGTTCTCGACCATGGCGACGAGGGTGGTGAACGGGATGGCCGTGGGCGGGATACCCTTGGCCGTGTGGCTCCCGTTCAACAGCATGCAGCCGTGTGCGTAGTGCCACACGTCCCACGAGTCGTCGATGGTGTTGGGGGCGCGCAGGGCGGCGGGGTCCATGGCGGGCAGGTTGCGGAGCCGGCGCTCCTCGGCGCGGAGGGCGGCGGCCAGGTCGGCCAGGTCGAGTCCGCGGCGCTTGTCGACCATGATGGCCACGTTGCCGCCGGACTTGCGAACGACGACGATGTCGGCGCTGGCGCCGAACTCGGACCGGGCGAAGCGCGCGATGGCCGAGTTGTCGCTCTCGACCCAGCACAGCTTCAGGTTGCCCTTGGCCGTGCTGATGGTCTTCGTGTGCGCCTTGGCCTCGAAGTCGGCCTTGGCGTCCACGAAGAACGACTTGTGTTCGTCCACGCGGGCCTTCATGCCGAAGTCGAGCCAGCGCGTGCCCTTCTCGGCGTTACGGGCGATCAGGAGCATCGCGACGTATTGGAGGCTGAAGTCCTTGGTCGGCTGGAGCTCCTGCGCCTTGGCCCAGAAGCCGCGGCAGGCCCAGTTGATGACGTCCTGCTCGTTCCACTCCATCTGGCCCATCGCCTTCACGATGGCGCAGATGTTGAACGGCAGGTCGCCACCCTCGGAGTCGATGCGGTGGACGTAGGCCAGCAGCCCCGCGATCTGGGGCACTCGGACCACGTTGAGCGCGGAGGCGACCAGCTTGGCGCTGGAGGCTTTTTCGCCCGTCTTGTTGTGGTCGTCGAAGGGGCCGCCGCCGACACCGACCTCGATCTGCCCGTTGCGGCAGTGCTGCCGCAGGAACTCGGGCGTCCCGTACTCCTCCATCAGGAAGAGCGCCAGGATCTCGTCGGCGTGGGGGTTGGTGTGCGTGATGAACCGGATGTTGCGTCCAGCGACCTTGGTGGGGATGCTGATCGTCTCGCGAGCCATGGGAACCTCCTTCAGTGGTTGTGAACGATTCTACCTTGTTCTTTCGAACTGAGTATTATAGCATACTTTTAATGATTTGTCAATATGTGTTTTGTCTAATTTTAAATAAAAAAATAGCTAATTAAATGGCTATTTTGACTTATCCTTCTAACGCTACCATTCTTCGCTCTTCGAGCTACGAATGGTGGGCGACACTGGGATCGAACCAGTGACCTTACGAATGTGAATCGTACGCTCTAACCAACTGAGCTAGTCGCCCCCACACCTAATCACGTAATGTTGTGATTAGGTGTGGGGGCAAACCCAGACATTCTCCAGGTGAGTATAATGCAGTTATTATTATACTCTTTTTTGTCTAATTTTCAATATAAAACAAAAAAAGAGATTATTTCTCTTTTTCGTTTATGGCTTGCCATTCGAAACGTAGCACTTCTTCGCAACAGCTTTGAAGTGCATTCTTCACTGCGTGAAGAATGGTGGACGCTAGTGGGGTCGAACCACTGACCTCCTCGACGTCAACGAGGCGCTCTAGCCAACTGAGCTAAGCGTCCAAATTTTTTATTGATAACATACGCATTTATTCTTCTCTGCTCTCATGGAGCTTCAAAGGATGGCCTTCGTAAAATATTCGACTGGCTCGCCAGCCGAAGCCTTGGCGAAGGCTGGTGGGCCTGATGGGACTCGGACCCATGACCCCCACTTTATAAGAGTGGTGCTCTAACCAGCTGAGCTACAGGCCCGGAAGTACGGGCTTTGCCCGACTTCCGGGCAAGCCTATCATTAAAGGAATTTTTATGAACTGCGTTTATAATAGCAAAAACATAAGTGTTTGTCGAGATGCTTTATAGTATGGTCTGTGCGGCAACTTCAATAATTTCTTGTTTGTTTGGTATGGACGGCAACCGAATTAAAGATTTTTGTCCTTGGGGATTATAGCGGTTGAAGTAATTTCTTAAATCTAAATTTTTCTCAGATTTTATTAAAGCAAATTCTTGATTAAATTTTTGGAAAAAAACAATAGAAATTTCCACTGTCGGAATATTGCTGATTAATTCATCAAGTACGCCGAGCAGATCTTTTTCATCGGTTCTAGTTTCAATGAAATCTTGCTCATTAATCTCGGCCCAAGCTATTTTTTGACGAGGATCAGTTTCTAGCGTCATTAGGGTTTTACCCCATAAACGGAGCGTATTAACAGATCTTGTTTGATAGAGATTTTTAATGATAGAGTCGCGTTCTGCACCGGCAGCCATAAGGCGACTAGCTATATTTAAACTCTTGGGAGTGATAGTGGGGATTTTGAAGCTTTTGGTTTTTTCGATCATGCCTGTTAATAGGTGGGTCGCAATTTGCTCATCGAGTATATTGGGGTCAATAGATTCTATCCAATCGTAAATTATCTCTGCCACAGAGGTCGAAGTTATATTCACCAGGTTAATATGTCCATAATGTTCGTTTTCAGGCGAATAATCGATATTAATTATGGGGACATTGAAAAAGAATTCAGTGTTTTCTTCGTAGAATTTATCCAACGAGATTAGGTCAGGAGTATTGAGAGTGATAATAAGATCGTGTTTATAGGCTTCTTCTGCAATCGTGATATCGGATTTAGAGAAATTTATTCCTTCGGGCTGAATTTTTATCTTAAGTTGGGAATCATGTTCAACATGTTCGAGGTGTTTTAGTTTAATGTTTGGGTTGTTGAGGGCAATGATAATTTGCTTTAGATTTGAGGTTTGATTTTTAATTTTTTCGGCCCCTTCTAGAAATTTTAAATTATCCGGCAATTGGTATTGCGGAGCAATAATATCATAAGGGCGATTCCATTTTTGAAGTAAGCGTCCTAGTGCCAAACTACTGGCGACTACATCACCAGTGGCTTCCTTGTGAAAGGTGATGAGGGGATACTGACTTTTCTGAATCGTTTCAAAAAGTTGTTGCTGTTGCGTTAAAGCCATAAATGAAAGTGAAAGGATAACCGCCTCTAAGCTATACAATCAAGTTATTGTATAGAAAAGAGTAGTCAGTGTCAATGGTTCAAGTGGGGAAAACCACAAGTGCTATTATGTGTCAATTTTATTGTAATTTTGCGGGTTATATGGTATTATTTTACCAGTTAGTTTGGTGAAATTAATATATTTTTTATTATGGAAATCGATAAGGCCTACAATTCGCAAGACAAAGAATCAAAAATTTACAGCGAATGGGAGGAAAAAGGATTTTTTAACCCAGATATTTTAAATAAAAAAAGTAATAAGTCTTTTTCTATAGTTTTGCCCCCCCCTAACGTTACTGGTACTCTGCACTTAGGTCATGCTTCTATGCTGGCCATCGAAGATTTGATGGTTCGCTATAAACGTATGCAGGGTTTTGATACTTTATGGTTACCGGGGACAGATCATGCGGCTATTGCAACTCAAAATGTGGTTGAAAAAAAGATTTACGTAGAAGAGAAAAAGACGCGCCACGATTTAGGTCGAGACGAATTTTTAAAGCGTGTCGCTGAATATGCCGAAAAGTCGAAATCTACCATTCATAATCAAATTAGAAAGATGGGTTCGAGTTTAGATTGGAGTCGCGAGGCTTACACTTTAGATGAAGTACGAAATAAGGCGGTTAAGAAGGTTTTTAAGATGATGCATGATGATGGACTTATCTATCGCGGTTATAGAATTGTCAATTGGTGTCCAAGGTGCCATTCCACTCTGGCTGATGATGAAATTCAATACAAAGAAACCAAGAGTAAACTATATTGGATTAAATATGGACCTTTTGTTTTAGCGACAACCAGACCCGAAACAAAATTGGGGGATACGGCCGTAGCGGTTAATCCGGTGGACGAGCGTTATAAAGACATGGTTGGCAAAAAATATATGATCCCTGGCGTCCTGGGGGAGTTTGAAATCACAGTTATTGCTGATGAGGCGGTTGATAAGGATTTTGGTTCAGGCGCGGTTAAAGTTACTCCGGGGCATAGTGTAATCGACTACGAGATGGCCATGCGGCATGGTATTAAAGTTAAAAAGATTATCGATGAGGATGGAAAAATGATGGACAACTGTGGTAAATATGCTGGCATGACTACTTTGGAAGCGCGTGAAGCCATTGTTGCGGATATGGAAAAAATGGGACTCATTGAAAAAGTTGATGAAAATTATGATAATAAACTTTCGGTTTGTTATCGTTGTAAAACTGTTGTAGAACCATTGCCTTCGGCACAGTGGTTTATTGATGTTAATAAAAAAATTACCAAGAAAGACAATAAATATTTCAAAAATGGTGCTTCGCTTAAAGAGGTTTCGTTGAAGGTTGTAAAAGAAGGCGAAATAGAAATTATACCGGAGCGATTTGAAAAAACATATTATCAGTGGATGGAAAACTTACGTGACTGGTGCATTTCCAGGCAAATTTGGTTTGGACATCGTATCCCGGTTTGGTATAAAAAAGAAGAACCACAGTTAGTTTTGGTTTCTCGGCATGGAGAAGCAGAAACAAATGCACAACAATACTTGGATTCAAATGTAAATAGACGGACAAACACTTTGACTAAGAAAGGGATTGCCGATATCACTAATGATGCGGCGCGACTTAAAAAAGAAGGTCATACATTTGATGTTATTTTTGCTTCCGACTTTGAAAGGACCAAGCAAACCGCTGAAATATTTTCTGAGGCTTTTGGTGCCGAAATTATTTTGGACAAAAGATTGCGCGAAATCGACATGGGTGAGTTCGATGGTCAGCCAGATTTACCAGGTGGGCCGTTTATTAAGTTGCGTGAAGATTTTGAAGCGTGGCATTATGACAATCCGCAGGGGATGGAGTCTTTTGATAGCTTAAAGACGCGTGTCAATTCAATTTTGGATGAAATCAAAAATAATTATAAGGACAAAAAAGTTTTAATAGTAACTCACGGAGATCCGACTAGAATTATTCAGGGGTATGGGACGGATTTGTCGGACGAAGAAATATTTAATTTGGGCTATCCTCCAGTAGGTGGACAGTTTTGGGTAGATTTATCTCGTAAAAAGGAACGCGTGGTGACCGAAGAAACAATGGATATTAATACTTGGCAGCAAGATGAAGATACTTTGGATACTTGGTTCTCTTCGGGTTTATGGACCTTTACGACTCTATTGCCCAAGGATTGGGATGGCCAGGACTTTTCCTCTCCAGATATTAAACGATTCCACCCAACAACAGTTTTAGAAACAGGCTATGACATCATCTTTTTCTGGGTGGCTAGAATGATTTTAATGACGACTTATGTTTTGGGCGAAGTTCCGTTTGAAAATGTTTATCTACATGGTTTAATTCGAGATAAAGACGGAGAAAAAATGTCCAAATCAAAACCCGAGACAGCCATTGACCCCGTGGAGGCTGGCGAAAAATATGGTTTTGATGCAGTCCGGTTAAGTTTACTTATTGGTAATACCGCTGGTAATGATATCCGACTATATGACGAAAAAATTGAGGGTTATCGAAATTTTGTTAATAAGCTGTGGAATATTTCACGTTTTATTTTGACTTCTGTTGAAGATATCTCGGTTGACACTAATAAAATAAAGACAGCTACTTTAGCTGATAGGTGGGTTCTTTCTCGTTTTAATACTTTAAAGCGCGAGGTAACTAAATTATTGGATGAATACAATTTTTCTCAAGCTGGGGAACTTTTACGTGATTTTACTTGGTACGAATTGGCTGATTGGTATTTGGAAATTGCTAAAATTGAGAAGAATAAAGACTCTATATTGATGAGTATTTTGAAAGAGCTTCTGTCTATGTGGCATCCTTTTGTGCCCTTTGTTACCGAAGAAATTTGGAGTAATTTAAAGCAAGAACACCCGTTGATTGTCAGCCCTTGGCCAGAAACTAATAAACGGTTTATTGACGAAGAAGTCGAACGCCAATTTGCGGCGATACAACAAGTTATTGTGGGGATTAGAAATGTCCGTGCTCAGTTTAATATTCCTTATACTAAGCAGTTTATGGCTTTAATGGTTGTTGATAGTCAAGAGAGTCAGAAACTTTTGGAAGAGAATAAAGAAGTTATCATAAAAAGCGTAAAGTTGGATGGGCTGGAAGTTAATGTGATAAAAGATGTTGCTTCATTCCAAAAGCCGGAAGGTTATACTTCGGCAGGAGTGACAGTTTTAGGAAATATTTATGTTGATTTGTCCGGGGTAGTTGATACTGCTAAAGAAAAAGATCGTTTAACTAAAGAATTAGACGGTGCAGAAAAATATGTGCTTGGTTTAGAAAAAAAATTGGGCAATACGGAATACGTTCAAAACGCTCCGGCCAATATTGTGGAAGCAGATAAAAAGAGATTAGAAGAAACTAAAGAAAAAATAGTGAAACTTAAAGCTCAACTTGCCGAAATAAAATAAACACCGTATCCCCCCGTATTAAATACGGGGGGTGGGTGAAAAAAATATGAAAATTGACACAGACTCTAAAAAAATTGACGAATTGCTCACGCGTGGAGTTGAAAACATTTATCCCAATAGAAAGTTTTTGGAAGAAAAGTTAAAAAAGGGAGACAAGGTTACCTTATATTTGGGAATAGATCCAACTGGCCCATGTTTACATTTGGGACATGCTATTAGCTTAATGAAGTTGCGCCAATTTCAAGAATTAGGACACCAGGTTATTATGCTCATTGGTAGTTTTACGGCTATGATTGGTGATCCCACTGATAAATTGGCTACCAGAAAACCACTTACCAAAGAACAAGTTCTTGAAAATTGTAAGAATTATAAAAAACAAGCGGCCGCTTTGTTGGACTTTACTGGATCGAATAAAGCGGAACTCCGATACAACGATACTTGGTTGGGAAAATTAAAATTTGGGGAAATTGTGGATTTAGCTGCTAACTTTACTGTTCAACAAATGTTAGAACGCGATATGTTTGAGAAGCGTTTAAATGAGGGTAAACCAATAGGGTTACATGAATTTTTATATCCACTCATGCAGGGCTATGACTCTGTAGCCATGGATGTTGACGGTGAAATCGGTGGCAATGATCAAACATTTAACATGTTAGCTGGTAGAACTTTAATGAAGTCTGTAAAAAATAAAGAAAAGTTTGTCATGACTAACAAGTTACTGGCTGATCCTTCTGGAATTAAGATGGGGAAAACAACCGGCAACATGATTACCCTAATAGACACGCCAGAAGAAAAGTTTGGCAAAGTCATGTCTTGGACTGATGGCATGATTTTATCTGGTTTTGAATTATGCACAAAAGTATCAATGTCCGAAATTACACAAATAGAAAAAAGATTGGGAAAAGGTGATAATCCAAGAGATTTAAAGTTAGATTTAGCCCAAGAGATTGTTGCTTTATATCATGGTGAAGAAGCCGGTCAGCAATCCCGTGAAAATTTTTTACAAATGTTTCAAAAGAAAGAGATTCCAGATGATATTTTGGAGTTGTCTTTGGCTGGGAAAATGTTAGTTGATGTTTTAGTCGAGAGTAAACTCGTTACTTCTAAGTCTGAAGCGCGACGCAATATTGAACAAAAGGGAGTTAAGATCAACGGTGAGGTTGCAATTGATGCTAATCAAAAAATAGTCGCTGGAGACGTAATCCAAAAAGGTAAAAGATTCTTTGTTAAAATAAAATAACCACAACGCCATAAAGGCGCTGGGTAAAAAAATATGAAAATTCTAATTTTATTAGAGAATTTAACCTTAAATCCAGCTGAGAATTATGCGGTGAATGAGTCAACTATGAAGAAGATCCAAAAGTGGTTAGATGCTGGCGCTACGGTTGAATATTTAACTGGGATTAATAAATTTTTAGAGCTAAAAAAGATTGATGACAAGTTTCATGAGCTTGATTTACCGGATGCTAAAGTTCACAAAAAGCAAGAAACAGAAAAATTTAAAGAAGTGCTTGAGTCTGTGAGCCCGGGCGTGTTTATCGACTTAAAGGGAAGTGCTGATGGCGAGAAAAGTATTAGCCAACAACTGGGTAAAGGAAAGATTCCCACAGTTGAACTACAAACAACTGAAGAAATTTTAAAGCTTCCGGATTATCCTGAAGAAATAAAAAAATATATCGAAGATACTGAAAAAGTCGAAGAAGCTGAATAATATGCTAGATATTAAGAAAAAATTAGCTAGTGAAGTAAGCAAGGTTATCGGAACGTCTGTTTCCGAATTAGACTTTGCCACCCCACCAAACGACGTACTTGGTGATTTGGCCTTAGCTTGTTTTAGTTTGGCGAAAGATTTAAAAAAGAGTCCGAATGAAGTGGCCCAGATGATTACAACCGGGCTAGAAAAAAGTAAGTTGGTTAGTAAGATAGCGGCCACTGGCCCATATGTTAATTTTACTATTGATGATAAAAAATTGGTTGATTTCGTAAGCCAGGGAATTCTAAATGTGGTTGACTTTGGTTCTGGAAAGAAAAACAATAAGAAATTGATGGTAGAGTTTGCTCATCCCAACACACTCAAGTCTTTCCATATTGGTCATTTGCGTAATATTGTCACTGGAGAAAGCATCGCGCGAATTGTGGCTAATGCCGGTTATGAGGTTGTGCGCGCTAACTATCAAGGTGACGTGGGTTTACACGTAGCCAAAGCATTGTGGGGGGTGCAACAGTTAGTAGGAGAATTTGAGTCTATTAAAAAAGCACCCTTAGAAAGGCGGGTTCAGTTTTTGGGTAAAGCTTATGCGTTTGGTGCTCAGAATTTTGAAAAAGATGAGGCCGTAAAAGAACAAGTATATGCGGTAAATGAAAAAGTTTATCAAAAGAGTGCTGACATAAAAGAGTTATATGATGAAACTAGAGCCTGGAGTTTGGAATACTTCGACAACATCTATGCTCGTGTAGATGCGCATTTTGATCGTCTTTACTTTGAATCGGAAGTTTATAAACGCGGAATAGAATTAGTGCAAAAATTTTTAAAGAAAGGCGTTTTTGCCGAAAGTGAGGGAGCAGTAATATTTCCGGGCGAAAAATTTGGTTTGCATAATCGGGTCTACATTAGCGGAAAGGGTGCTCCAACTTACGAGGCTAAGGACTTGGCTTTAGCTGAAATGCAATTTAAGGAGCATAATCCACAAAAAATAGTTCATGTGGTAGGCAAGGAACAAACTGAGTATTTTAAAGTTATATTTGAAGCTATTGCTCAGGTCTTCCCAAAAATAAAAGGTAAAGAATTCCATTTAGCCTATGGTTGGGTCTCGTTAAAACATGGAAAAATGAGTTCGCGAACAGGGAATGTGGTCTTGGGCGAATGGCTGTTAGATGAAGTGGAAACACAAATAGGAGAGATCATGAAAGATTCTGAACTCAAGAATAAACAAGAAACCATCAAAGCCGTGGCATTATCAGCGGTTAAATATGCTTTATTAAAGGTTGGCGTTAAGGTAGATTTAGCTTTTGATATTAATGAATCTGTCAGCCTTTCTGGTGATAGCGGTCCATATCTTCTTTATATTAACGCGCGTATTAACAGTATTTTAGAAAAAGCGGTTGCTAAGTATTTAAATAAAGAGGTCGATGTAGAAAAACTCCATCCACGTGAGCGTAAACTCATCATGGACATGATAGAATTTCCAGAAATTATGGCTAAGGCGGCCAGCGAACTGGATCCGTCTTTAATTGCACGTTATTTGTTCAATTTGGCCCAGGATTTTAACAGCTTTTATGCCGAGTGTCCGGTTTTACAGACTGATGATATGACTAAAGTTTTACGTTTACAAATTATTGCTGCTATTAAGATTATTATGGAAAAGGGACTATACTTGTTGGGTATACCAGTGGTCAAAAAAATGTAGCTTTGACTTAGGTGGGACTATATATTAAGATATTTTCAAACGGAGGGTTTATAAATAATAACAAAGAGTATGTTTAAAAACAGCAATGAGGAAGAGTATGGCACTGAGCCAAATGGAGTGGAAGATACTCTCATTGGCAGCTCTATCAAAATTGAGGGTGATTTAGTCAGTAATGGTAGTATTAATGTAGAGGGCGAGGTCGTTGGTAGCTTAAAGACCGAAAAAAGACTACGTGTTGGTGAAAAAGCCAAGGTTGTGGCCGATGTTAAGGCTCAGGAAGCCTATATATCTGGGGCAATTCAGGGGAATTTAAACGTATCTGGTCGTGTTGAGCTAACCAGTACCGCGCGAGTTACTGGTGATATTCAAGCCACTGTTCTAACAATCGCTGCCGGTGCTGTTTTTAATGGCAAATCAACCATGCCTGAATCTAATAATGGCGCCATGCCAACTAGAACTGCGTCTGAAGACGAAGAATAGTC
>CAZMEQ010000017.1:0-16594 GCA_964565345.1 uncultured Gammaproteobacteria bacterium
AGGGGCTGCTAAACTCGTGCCAGCAGCAGCGGTAATACGAGTGCCCCAAGCGTTACCCGGATTTATTGGGCGTAAAGCGTCCGTAGGTGGTCTATCAAGTCAATGGTCAAATCCTTCGGCTCAACCGGGGTCTCGCCATTGATACTGTTAGACTTGAGACTGGAAGAGGCAAGCGGAATTGCTGGTGTAGGGGTTAAATCCGTTAATATCAGCAGGAACACCAAATGCGAAGGCAGCTTGCTAGGACAGTTCTGACACTCAGGGACGAAAGCGTGGGGAGCGAAGCGGATTAGATACCCGCGTAGTCCACGCCGTAAACTATGGATACTAGACATTGGGAGTATCGACCCTCTCAGTGTCGTCATAAAAAGCTAACGCGTTAAGTATCCCGCCTGGGGAGTACGATCGCAAGATTAAAACTCAAAGGAATTGACGGGGACTCGCACAAGCGGTGGAGCACGTGGTTTAATTCGATGATAAGCGAAGAACCTTACCAAGGTTTGAAATCTAGCTGCAAGCCTGATGAAAGTCGGGCCGCCTACGAGGGTGCTAGACAGGTGCTGCATGGTTGCCGTCAGCTCGTGCCGTGAGGTGTACGGTTAAGTCCGATAACGAGCGCAACCCTCATTCTAATTTATACTTTATTAGAAAACTGCCTTGTATAACAAGGAGGAAGGTGGGGATGACGTCAAATCAGCATGGCTCTTACACCTTGGGCAACACACATGCTACAATGGCCGGTACAAAGGGACGCCAAGTCGCAAGACGGAGCTAATCCCATCAAAACCGGTCCCAGTTCGGATTGAGGTCTGAAATTCGACCTCATGAAGCCGGAATCGCTAGTAACCGTGGATCAGCACGCCACGGTGAATACGTTCTCGAGTCTTGTACACACCGCCCGTCAAGTCAAGAGAGTCGGTAATGCCCGAATGTCGTTGTAGAACGGCAGAAGGTAGGACCGATGATAGGGGCTAAGTCGTAACAAGGCATCCGTAGCGGAAGCTGTGGATGGAAACAACTCCTTTCTAAGGAGCTATGGCGAACAGTTTATCTGTTTCGTCCTAGGTCGATCCTGCTTGTAGTTTACTCTCTGTGCAGGAGACAAACTGATACCTACCACTATTCTATTGTGAACAAAAAGAGACTATTGAATAGTCTTCTTTTTTTTGTTATAGTTTTGCTGTTTGTGGAAGACTCAAACAACTTGAAAAAGAATAAATTTCCTGCTATACTAAGCGCACACACTTAGGAAACTAAGGGATGTTTAAATTATCGTTATTTATTATTTACGGGTGGCTAGCTCAGTTGGTTAGAGCACTTCGTTTACACCGAAGGGGTCATAGGTTCGAATCCTTTGCCACCCACCATTCTTCGCGCTCGCCGTCGCGTAGCCGCTATGGCAAAGCATGGCAGAGAAGAATGCAGTTCGAAGCTTTAGCGGAGAATTGCTGCGCTTCGAATGGTAAACCACTATTTAAAATTAAGGGCGCGTAGCTCAGTTGGTTAGAGCGCAGCACTGATAATGCTGAGGTCGGAGGTTCGATTCCCCCCGCGCCCACCATCCTTCGCTCTTTGAGCTTCGGATGGCACAGCCAGATTAAACGACCTGGCGAAGGATGCAGTCCGAAACTTTAGTGAAGGACTACAAAGCTTCGAATAACGCGCTTCCAATGGCGTAAGCGATGGATTAGCAAACCAATAATTTTTAAGCCGAGCTAGCTCAGTGGTAGAGCGAAGGACTGAAAATCCTTGCGTCCCCAGTTCAATTCTGGGGCTCGGCACCAGCCTTCGCCAAGGCTTCGGCTGGCGCGCCACCCTAAAACTAAATGTTGGGTGGGTTGTCCATTGAATCTTTGGTGAAGTCTGATTTCGGGGTGTGGCTCAGTTGGCTAGAGTGCTTGGTTTGGGACCAAGAGGCCGTGGGTTCAAGTCCCACCACCCCGACCACAAACCAGAAACTTCGTTTCGGTTTGTGGTAAACCACTCCCCTAAATTTGTAAATTGTCCTTTTAAAAAATACACTAAAACATATGTATTATACATATGTTTTACAAAGCACCAAATCAAGAAACTTTTATCATGGTTATACCCCCAATAATGTTTTTCAAAGATGTGAAAAACATAATAGCGGATTTGTAAAATCAACAAAAAGACAAAGGCCATGGAAAGTCATATATTATGAAGCACACCTTAACAGAGCAGATGCGTTAAGAAGAGAAAGCTACTTTAAAACTACATCGGGAAGAAGAGCTTTAAAGTTTATGCTTCGTTGCTATCTTGATGAAATATGTAAATAATTTTCGCTTGATTTACGGGTTCACCCGAAACTCAAGCGAAGCTTGTAGTTTCGGGTCCGTAGCTCAGTCGGTTAGAGCGCCAGCCTTTTAAGCTGGGCGTCCTGGGTTCGATTCCCAGCGGACCCACCATCCTTCGCTCCTTCGGAGTTTCGGATGGCGGGCCTTTTTTGTAACTACAATCTAATAACGCTTAGCGGGCCTGCCCGCCGGAGCGTAGCGTAGGCGGGTATAGTATAGTGGCTATTATTACAGCTTTCCAAGCTGAAGAGAGGGGTTCGATTCCCCTTACCCGCTCCATTGTGAGAAAACAGTCTGTAAACGGCTGTTTTTTCTGTTATTTAAGCTAATTGATGCTGGTTCTAACCTGGCCTTTTCCAGTGCTGCATTTTTCTCAAATCCCTGCTTCATAATAAGGTATGGTTGTTGTAGTTCTATACTTAATTTACCATCTTCTAAATAGAGGTTCTGACCAAGAGCGCATAATATTTCTTTCTTCTTTTCATAATCACCTTCATCAAACCAGTACTTTGCATAAGTGGCAAAATTAAAGGTTTGTTCTGTTAGTTCAAGCCATTCATCAACCCCAGATTCTGACGCTCGTAATTCTGCTTGGATTCGTTCCTTCTCTCTAACCAAATTTTTCTTCTGGTCTTTGTATTCATCTTCAGATAATAATTCACGATTAGTATTATCTGGTGAAACATACATGTTAATCAGGTTATCAATTCGCTTTAAACAACTATCATAATTTTTTCTTTGCGCTTCAAGCACCTTGTTTCTCATGTTTTCTTCAAGCGCATTATTTTCACGCAAAACTTCAATTGCCCAGTGCAAAAATTCTTCTGGAATTGTAATTGAATCCAACTGCGCATATATCTGACCAACTAAATCAGCATGCGTAATTGGCTTTTGGTCACACTTAATCCCCTTCTTGTGTTTAGTACATTTGTGATAAAGATACTTTGCGGTTCGTCCTGATTTATATGTTTTAATTTTCTCTTCAGTCGTAATCATTGCCCCACATACTTTGCACTTTATTAAGCCAGTAAATGGTAAGCGTTTATACTTTGGTCGTGGTTGCCCATGCTTCCCTAATATTTTTTGAACTTTATCAAATTCATCCGCTGTTATCATTGGTTTATGCTTGCCAACTTGCCATTCACCATTGTACAAATATTCGCCGTAATAAAAATTATTAGTAAACATCTTATAAAAAGTGCTATCGGACATTTGTCTACCTTCTTTACTTCGGAAACCTAGTTCATTATAAGCCTTGTTATTGATAGCTGGGATAGAATATGCCCCAGTTAACATCCAATCCCAACACTTTCGTACTAAATCAAATTTATCTGGGTCTACAAAAATTTGCTTATTCCCTTTATCTCCATATCTATCGTTTTTGTAGCCCATTGCAGCCTTAAAAGGTCTCCAGCCCTTGCTAACCTTTTTTGCCATTCCTCTTTTTACATCTTTACTTAAATCTATAACAAATTGGTTAGCCATACCCAACTCAACAGCCATCATCATGGTATTATCTTCTGGTACATATTCCCTTCCTGGGGTAATTACTGACTTCAATACTTTTTCTTGAAGCATCCATTGTATATTTCCCCCATCAATCGGATTACGAGAAAGACGATTTAACTTCCAACATAAAATGCCATCCGCTTGTCCACGTTCTATCATTTGCATCACTTCATTAAAAACAGGCCGACCTGGCTTTTTAGCAGAACGTGATTCCTCAAAAGACTTAATAACAAACAAGTCACGTTCATTTTGTGTTTTTTCTAACTGTTCACGCTGGTCTTCAATGCTTTGAACTTGTCTATCTTCAGAATCGGTAGATTTTCTGCAATACATTACGTATCGCAGTTTTTTTGGTTGATTCATATATATAATTTTTAATCAAAAAGGACGGTTCTTGCTTACCCAACACGCTTGCCCACAAGGAGTAGCCTCATTGGAAGAACCGCCCATCTTGGTTAACGAGGTTAAAAAAATTGCGGGTTTTATCAATTGTGTTAGGTAAGCACTCATATTATACCAAATCTTTATGATTTTTTAAATTCAACTCCTGCCCATCTAGGGCTAATAATATACCATACAAATCTTCCATTTGTCTTTGTGTAAACAAATAGATTTTTTCTTTATTACTAAACCTAATACGTACTTCCCATATATCGGGAGTACCATCTTGGAAGTCCCAAACTTTCACCGTAATTGTGCCATTTGTGTGATGCATAAATAATAATAATTAAATTTATTTAGTAATTTACGTAATAAACTCACTTGAATTACGAATGTCGAGAAGGTCTATCACTGCCAAAACACTCTATACAAGCATTCCCTTATGTCTCAAATAACATTCCTCTTCTTTAGTAAACTAGCGCACCTTAAATAAAACCGTTCATCTTCCCTCTCAATAGCATGCGAAATCTTCATAAGTCTTCTGTGTTTCTTTGTCGGTTTTCCACGATAATACCATCTTTTTACTTTTTCAGCGTACAAATCAGCAGCGTCCATCCCGTAGGCACATCTTTCTAGCCGAGCCCTGTATGTTAAATCATAGCAATGCCGACAAGCAAAATATTTACTATTACCTAGATATAATTTAGCTACTCGACGTCCGCAATAACAGCCATTCTTATACACTGAACATTCAAACCAATATCTCTTACCGCCATAATTGCAGTGAGTATAAGTTAATGGATATTTCTGTTCTACATGCTGATTAACACCATCAAAAGCAGTAACCGAATAATCCAATAACATCCATGTTCCCAGGTCAGAACTTGTATTAACAGTACACCCCACACTACTTTCACCCCCATCATAATTTCTAGTCCAAATGATTCGACCTCCCCTATAACCAGACAGATACCCCCACTTTTTTAATTGATAGATGCTTATGGATAAACACCCTTCTTTTGTAATTTTGCTCATACTGGAAAAACCGAAATAATTAAAGATTCAACCTGTTAAAGGCTAGAATTTATAGATAACATTTAATTTATTAAATGCAATTCTAATTATTATTTTTTTCATTTATCTTTTTCTTTTTATATTATTAGTGGCTTTGTAGCAACCACTATATGGCCAAATTACACCTATATCATGGCTTTATTAAACCTCTGTGTGACAAATCAAGTATTCGGTAAGTATTACTTCTGCGTCTTAAATTCTTTTCTTTTATTATCATCCCTTTTCTTTCCAGCCCAGCAATGGCTTTCTTAATTGTAGACACACTCCAGCCGCACTTCAGGGCTAGTGTCTTCTGGCTTGGCCAACAAGTGTCATGAGTCATTTTATATTTTTTCAACATTATCAAAACGAGTTTCTCGTATCCAGTAAAATTCTCGTCAATTAAAAATGAATTATAGACCAGGGTAAAATGTCCGTTCATCCTCGAGCGAATATTCCCGAAGTGCACAGACCCACTTAAAATTTCATTTATATTATTCATGTTAATTTGTCGATATTTGTCCTAAAAATGCTCCAACGACCCATGACACTAAAATTCGTATTCCCTTCCTCTAATCGCAGAAAACACCCTAAATCTTGTCGTCCTCGGCCTTATTTGAGGCCTTAACCAAAAACTTGATGATTTCTCTTTTATCCTTTGGGTCATAATCATCTTTTTCTACCAATTTGTTAAACCACCGACTAATCATACCCTTGGTTAATTTTTGGCCTTCAATTGCCATAAAGAAGCAGGAATAAGAACTTGCTAAAGGCTTTTTTAATCCAACTTGGTTAAACCTTCTTTCGATTGAGCGCATATTATTGTTTTTTAATTGGTTTATATATTTCTTTTACTAACGAGAGAAGCTTTTGAGCAAACTCAATGCCATCTGCATCCGTAAGGACAATTGCCCTTTTCTTGCAAATAGAATTAAATTCTTCCAATTGCTTCTCTGATAAAAACATACTAACTGTTATGCAGTCGAGACTTTATTTCTTTAATACAGCTGAAGTACCTGATTGGTTCGACTTTTAATTGCTTTCTCCAGTAAAGCTGGATAATCCCTGCCATTTTCTCGTCACGGCCGAAGGTAAATTCAGCACGTAGATGGTCACTTTTGTCTATGGCTTCAATCGAGTAACCACAGTAGGCCAGGAGCGCTGCTAATGGCATGTCTCCTGTCTCGAAAGAATCATTTTCATTCATAGGTTTTAGTTAATAATAAAAAAGTAAGCTTACGCATGAAGCTTACCTGTTCAGTATTGACTCAACGGTGAGGATATTTACTCAACGACTCTCTTTATATACTTTTCGCTAGAATTACTGATAAAAAAGTCTCGATTGAGTTTAAAGGTATTTTTAATTTTCTCATTTAAACGGCGAGAAACATCGTATATTTGTCTAAAATCAAGCTCTATATCACCAGAAGCGCCATCTATTCTTTCATCAACTTTTATCGAAAAAGCATGCCTTAAGATTGCATACTCCTGAGTCTTTTCATCCGATTTTATGATATAGTCACAATGGTCACGAAACAAGATTCCATCAACAAAATGGAATTTACCATTCGCACATACTTCATTCCCAGCGAAAATGTTTGAATTTTCTTCCTCAAAAGCAGTAAACTTATCATCAAAAAAATTATCAACGATACATTCAAAAAAATCTAACCTATCATTGTTTTCATTAGTATAGTGCTTAAAATCAACAATAAATCCTTGACTTCGTAATAATCCTAAAATATTTTCAACGTCATACCTACCAAGGCCTGATAATTCCTGATTTATTTCATATTGAATAAGTCTAATTCGCTTGCTATCTGGAGAGACACAAAGAAATTCTATTTCTTTTTGCTCTGAAGCAACCACTAGCTTTTGTTCTTCCCTTAAACGCGCAAGCGCCTGATTACGAGCTTTTATTTGAAGTTCGCTCGGACAAGGACATAAGTCACTTTTTTGCTTTATTAACCTCAAAATACGATAAAGCTTCAGTAATGCTTCGTTTAGCATATCATTTAAGTTTAATTTTCATTATCATTTACTCTAACTTTAGCAACAAAAGCATTGATTTACAAGCTTTATTTTATCAAAATACTGTGTTACCATATAAGCACAAACAAACACCTAAACCATAAGGTTCTTATGGCATGGTGTAAATCCACAACGACATAAGGGTGGTCTTCCGACCAGTGCCTCGTCGTTGTGGTTTACGTTCGAAAGAACGTTAGGTAGTTCCGAAAGGAATTATCGCTGGATTCGGGAGACCTTTTTGTTTCTCGAGCCCAATAAAGCCACAACGACATTATGTTAACCGACAATCAAAAGCGGGATATTATTAAATATATCCAAACTGACAAACCCATACCTGAAAAGTATAGGTTTTTATTATTTGAAGAAGCAAAAGAAGTAGAACTTCTATGGAACGGAAAAACCAGTGAAGTCTGTAATTTAGTCCTTCCCTTCCAAACAATTGAGCACATTGATGAACCTCGTAGCGAAGAAACGAAAAAAGCACAAATGGGTCTCTTTGATAATTCAGGCAGACAAATTAAAGGTTGGACCAATAAACTTATCTGGGGCGATAATAAGCTAATCCTTTCTTCATTAAAGAATGGACCGTTAAGACAACAAATTGAAGCAGAAGGGGGCTTAAAATTAATCTATATTGACCCTCCTTTTGACGTTGGAGCTGATTTTTCAATGAACATTGAAATTGGCGAAGAATCTTTTACAAAGAAACCATCCGTCATTGAAGAAATTGCTTTCCGTGATACGTGGGGAAAAGGAATGGATAGTTTTATTGCCATGATTTATGAACGATTGAAACTTATACATGGTCTTTTGGCCGATGACGGCAGTATTTATGTGCATTGTGATTATCGGGTGAATAGTTATATGCGGTTGGTGTTAGATGAAATTTTCGGGAAAAACAATTTTCTAAATGAAATAACTTGGAGAAGAGCTTATAGCCATAACGATGGAAACAAACTAGGCATAATCACTGATACAATCTTTTATTACTCAAAAAGTGATAGATATAAATACAATAAAGTTTTTACTGACAGGACTGATGCACAAACAGAAAAAGAATATCCAAATATTGATGCGTCAACTGGTAAAAGATATAAATCAGTGTCAATGAATGCGGCGGGGCAAGGAGCGCCAAGAAAATTCGGAGATAAAGGGATTTTGTCTCCTCCAAAAGGTACGCACTGGAGATGGTCACAAGAAAGGATTGACCAAGCAATCAAGGATAACATAATATTTTTCTCAAGCAATGGGACGCCAAGATATAAGCAATTTGCAGAAAATATTGAAGGGAAACAAATTCAAAATCTTTGGGCAGATTTTATGGCAATATCCTCTCAGGCGCAAGAAAGGTTAGATTACCCCACACAAAAACCAGAAGAATTGATAGAAAGAATATTAAAAATTTCTTCAAACGAGAATGATTTAATTGCGGACTTTTTTTGTGGCTCTGGCACCACCATGGCAGTAGCAGAAAGATTAAACAGAAAATGGATTGGAACAGATTTGGGCCGTTTTTCAACTCACACCTCAAGAAAGCGTTTAATTGAAGTTCAGCGGTCCTTAAAAAAAGAGGGGAAAAGTTTTAGAGCATTCGAAATTTTAAATATAGGAAAATATGAACGGGATGTCTTTATAGGCGTAAATCCAAACTTACAGACAGAATTAAAACAAATACAACTCAAAGAAAAAGAAAAACAATTTATTAAATTGATTTTATCTGCATACAAAGCCGAAGAAGTTGATTCATACAATAATTTTGTTGGGAAAAAAAGAGACCGCTTAATCGTAGTGGGTTCCGTAAACGCCCCCATAACCAACCTTTTAGTTGAAAATGTTATTAGTGAATGCAAGGAAAAAGGAATTACAAAAGTTGACATTCTTGGATTCGATTATGAAATGGGCCTAAATTTTTCGGAAACAAAAAAACATGGATTGGATATACAATTCAAGATAATTCCACGGGAAGTTTTTGACAAAAGCGCCGTAGAAAAAGGTTATGTTAAGTTTTATGATGTTGCCTACATCGAAGTAAAACCAATCGTAAACAAGAATGCTGTGGCAGTAGAACTCACTGATTTTAGCGTTTTTTATAACCAGGACAATACTGGAGAGGTTGAAGAGAAGCTAAAACCTGGGACATCTAAAGTTATTATCGAAAATGGCCAGGTTATTAAACTCACCAAGGATAAAGATACCGATATTATTGAACGTGAAATATTAACAAAAAAATGGTCAGACTGGGTTGATTACTGGGCTGTTGATTTTAATTTCGAAAGTAAAAAAGAAATAGTCCACACGATTAACCCAGAAACAAAGGAAGAGCAAGAAGAGTGGACTGGAAGTTATATTTTTGAAAATGAATGGCAATCGTTTAGAACCAAAAAAGACAGAACACTCGAACTTACATCTGCCCCCACAGAACTTCCAAAGGGAAAATGCAAAATTGCTATAAAAGTCGTTGACATCTTTGGCAATGATACGACAAAAGTAATTGAAGTAAAGATATGATAGATTACATATCCTTTTTTATAGATAATATTCAAGAAATTTCGGGATTTATTGTGATGCTATTTGCTTTCGTTCTAACGAGCATTATGTGCACCAAGGAAGAAGCCCAGAACACTAAAACAAAACTTTTAGGTGTCATTTTTGTTTTTTGTTTAACCTTATTCGCTAATGATAGAAGTCTTTACATACTTGGGTTAATCATAATTGGGACAATTGTTACGGGTAATGATTTCATGCTTGGTTTAGTAAAATGGTTAAAGACAACGAGGACTGAAACAAACAATGAAACAATAACGCATGTAAATGTTGATAACAAACCATTAATTCCAGAAAAAAAAATATGAACGATAAAAATATTCAAATAAACATAGCTGAGGGAAGCATCACTTTCTGGACGAAGGAGAACCAAGTTGACTGGTCAAGCAGTGATGTAATCATTCTGTTTGAAAAATCGTTTAATGGTAATAGCATCCTTATACTAAAAGATGCGGATTCAAAATTAAAATTTTTTCACGTTTTCTTAGGTAAAGGAAGAACGGACGTTGCGCTCGACGTCAAAGAGCTTAACCAAAGCGAACGACACTTTATTGCTGTCACCTGGTCCACTACGGCTAAAGAAATAGCGCTGTATGTCGACGGAGGTAAATTAGCTAAAACGCAAAAAATTAACTATGGCTCTACATAAAGACTTCCCACAAAATCCCTTTGAAGAACTGCTGCCAGAATTAAGATGGTTTCCAGCAGATGAAGAACTTCGAAAAGAAAAAGGATATGAAAAATTATTACCTCCTTTTGTTGTTGAACTACGAAAAAATGTAAAGCTCTGGAGAGATAATAATTATAATGGCGCATCTGAAACATCAAAGTCACTCCTAAACTGGTGGTTTAAGGAACAACACATTAAATACGACAAACAAGGCAACTCTTTCAAGTTTCAATATTATTTTGCTCAAAGAGAAGCAGTAGAAACAATAATCTGGCTTTACGATGTCGAAAAAATTGAAAGTAAATTCGACTTAATTAAATTTGATAAGCATGGACGTGTAAGCCCCAACATGTTTCCCGAAGAGTGGCTACGGTTAGTCATTAAAATGGCGACTGGTAGCGGAAAAACAAAGGTAATGAGCCTTCTCTTGGCCTGGTCTTACTTCCACAAATTATACGAGAAAGACTCACAACTAGCCAAAAACTTTCTTTTAATTACCCCGAATATTATTGTCTTGGATAGAATTAAAAATGACTTTATTGGCTTAAAAATATTTTACGACGACCCTATTCTCCCAGATAATGGGTACCAAGGTCAAAACTGGCAAAACGATTTTCAAATAACACTCCACCTACAAGATGAAATTGGACATATATCGGATACAGGAAATATTTTTTTAACTAATATTCATCGTGTTTTCGAAAGCTCTGTAAAAACATCAACTTCAGAAGATGAAGACCTATCAAACTATTTCCTAGGTGACAAACCTGTAACCAAAACAAATGAATCAAAGATAGACCTGGGAGAAATAATCAGAGAGGTTGATGAGTTAGTTGTCATTAACGATGAAGCGCATCATATCCACGATAAAGGATTAGCTTGGTTTAAATCTATCGAAGACATACACAATCGTCTACTTCAAAAAGGTAAAAAACTCTCCCTACAAATTGATGTCACTGCCACTCCCAAACATACGAATGGGGGTATTTTTGTCCAAACTATTTCAGACTATCCGTTAGTAGAAGCTATTCATCAACGAGTCGTTAAAAATCCTGTTTTACCTGACCAAGCCAGTAGAGCAAAACTGCAAGAAAAACAAAGCGCCATCTTTACAGAAAGATATGAAGATTATATTAACCTTGGGGTAACTGAATGGAGAAAAACATATGGAGAATTAGCCTCTACAGGTAGAAAAGCTATTCTTTTCATCATGACCGATGACACAAAAAATTGTGATGAAGTGGCTGAATATCTAGAAAAAACATATCCCGATTTAAAAAATTCTGTACTTACAATTCATACCAACAAAAGTGGTGAAATATCGGAAACTGTATCTGGTAAAAACAAAGAGGAACTCGACAAATTAAGAGCACAATCGAATGAAATAGATAGCAGTGAAAGCCCCTATAGGGTTATAGTCTCTGTATTGATGCTTAAAGAAGGCTGGGATGTAAAAAATGTAACAACTATAGTTGGCCTTCGTGCTTACACCTCCAAGTCAAACATCCTGCCAGAACAAACACTGGGGAGAGGGTTAAGAAGAATGTTTTTCGGAAATGATGACATCCAGGAATATGTAAGCGTTATTGGGACCCCAGCCTTTATGGATTTCGTTGAATCAATTAAAGCCGAAGGTGTTGAATTAGAACACAGGAAGATGGATAAAAATTCAAACCCAATTACCCCTCAAGTTATTGAAGTAGACCATGTAAATACTAAAAAAAACCTAAACTTATTAGATATTGAACTCCCTGTTCTTACCCCACGTATTCAAAGAGAATATAAAAACATTCAGGACCTCGATGCGGCCTCATTTATAGTCAAAAAGATAGAAATAAAAGAATTTTCAGAACAAGAACAAAGAGAAATAATTTTTAAAGAAGTTGTTGGAGAAACAATCCACCACAGGACAAAGCTAGACACTAATATTGAACCTAACTACCAAAGTGTTATTGGCTTTTTTGCACAAACAATAATGAAAGAATTACGACTTTTCGGCTGCTATGATGTTCTGTTTGAGAAGGTGAAAATATTTGTCCAAAACAATCTTTTTACAACACAGATAGACCTTAACGACCTTAATATACTGCGCAATCTCTCTGAAGTTGAACCAACAAAAACAATTTTGGAAACATTTAAAAATGAAATAAACAAATTGACGGTCTTGGACAAGGGGGATACTGAAGTAAAAAACTTTATTAAAGTTAGCGACAGTAGACCTTTTGTAGTAAATGACCATCAATATCTAATACCAAAAAAATGTGTTTTCAACAAAATCGTCGGAGACAGCCTTTTTGAACTTCAATTCGCTGACTTCCTTGAAAGATGCGACGATATCATTTCCTTTACAAAAAATTATTACGAAATACATTTCAAAATAGACTATAAAACGTCCGATGGTTCAATTGCTAATTATTATCCTGATTTTTTTGTAAAAACAAATGAAAAAAAAGTTTATATTATTGAAACAAAGGGGCGAGAAGATTTAGATGATGTTTTAAAAGTAAAACGACTCTTCCAATGGTGTAACGACGCAAACACAAGACAAGAAAGAATAAATTACCAGGCTCTATATATTAAGCAAGAAATATGGGACAAATACAAAGTCAAAAATTTCAAGGAACTTATTAAATTATTTAAAGATGAAAAAACAACTCCTCCATAAAACGGATGCGAAACCGTTAAAAATGTCCCGAACAAAGATAGAGCTTTTCATTGATTGTCCTAGGTGCTTCTATTTAGACCAAAAATTAGGCGTGAAACGCCCCTCTGGCCCACCCTTCACTCTAAACGCAGCAGTTGACCACCTCCTAAAGCAAGAGTTCGATGTCTATAGAGCTAAAGGCACAAAACACCCCCTACAAAAGGAATATAAAATAGATGCTGTCCCAGCCAAGCACGAACAACTAGGCAAATGGATGCATAACTTTACTGGGATACAATACCATCATAAAAAAACAAATTTTCTCGTCTACGGTGCCATCGATGACCTCTGGATTGATTCAAAAAACAACTATATTGTTGTTGACTACAAAGCTACAGCAAAAGCTAACATCGTAAGAGAATTGGGAGAAGAAAAATGGTATCAGGCGTATAGGAGACAGATGGAAATCTATCAGTGGCTTCTTCGAAAAAACAAACTTAAAGTTTCCGATACTGGTTATTTTGTATACTGTACTGGGCTTAAAGACAAAAAAGCTTTTGACAAAAGGCTTGAATTTGAAGTTGTGGTTATTCCTTATAAAGGTAGCGACAAATGGGTTGAAAAAGCAATCATCTCTGCTCATGACTGCCTATCCAGTAGAAAGATTCCAAAAGCTAGCAATGATTGTCAATTTTGTAATTATCGACAAGATGCAAAAGAAGTTGAAAAATAAGCCGACAGACACAGAACAACTTAAAACCATTGTTGATTTTATACTATTGCTCAACAAAATAGACAAAAGAGTTAACAAAATTGATAAAAACCAAAAATATGGAAAATGATGAGTTTAACACTTACATTTACCACTTTAAATGCCGAGCTTGTCAGCTTGAGTTTGCTCTATACTCCTGGGAAAACGACTGGGCAGATAAAAACAAACCTTTCTGTCCCGAATGCGGTAAACAAGATACATTTTTTCAAATTAAGAAAACTTCTCAAAGAATGATTTCTAATTTAGTTTATGATGAAAAAATATGATTAACGAAAAGCAAGAAATTTTAAAACAGGTTTTGGAAGATTTTGATATTGACTATGAAGTTGGTGACATTTGGGTTAGCCCATCTGTGACCACTTATTTTTTTAAGCCAACTGATTCATCTAAAATTAAATTGATGGTCGAACTTGTTAATGATTTTGCACTTGCTCTAAAAGCGCATCCCGTAAGAGTTGTTGCCCCTCAAGATGAAGAAAAGTTTGTCCGTATCGAAGTCCCAAATGAGGAAGTAAAGGTTGTTTCTCTAGCAGACGAGCTGGTAACTAAAGAATACAAAGAACATCCAGGGATTTTAACTATCCCACTTGGTAAAGATACTCATAACGTGTCTCGATATGTTGATTTACGAAAACAGATTTGTATTTTAGTGGGTGGTGCTACAGGTTCTGGTAAGTCTGTATTCTTCCATTCAATCATTGCTACCTTAACCCAACGATACAGCCCACAGGAATTGAAGTTGATATTGATAGACGCCAAAAGGATTGAGTACCCAACAGTTTACAAAAATTCACCATATTTAATATGGCCTGTAATGACTATGTATGACGAGGCCTTAAAATCATTCAAATGGTGCCTGGGTGAAATTGATAGGCGCATTGAACTTATGGTTGCAG
Source organism: uncultured Gammaproteobacteria bacterium (assembly GCA_964565345.1). Taxonomy (GTDB): domain Bacteria; phylum Patescibacteriota; class Patescibacteriia; order UBA11705; family JABHMO01; genus GWC2-39-14. The sequence goes on from CAZMEQ010000017.1 coordinate 14,816, forward strand.
CACAAGTTAAAACATTAGAAAACTATAATAAAATAGCAAAAGAAAAATTACCATACATCGTTATTTTAATTGATGAATTTGCTGATTTTGCTGTGGCCGATGAAAGCGGCGAGTTAATTGACACGATGGTTCAAGTAATTCAACCTGCTAGACTAGCAGGGATTGTTATTGCGATGTGTTCTTCAAGGCCGTGTATTGATACATACCCCGCCTTTCTTGCCGACAATATCGGATGCAAAATGGCTTTTTCTACAGCTTCAGAAATTGACGCAAAATTTGTTTTGGGACAAAGCGGAGCAGAGAAATTACTAGGTAAGGGTGATGCATTGTTCCTTGGTTTTGAAACACGCAATAATGAAGAGGGTAATGAATGGACTGATAAACAACCCGTGCGACTACAAACTCCGCATATTAGCGATGAAGAGATAGCCAAACTCGTTAAAGAATCAATTAAATAAACTATTATATGCAAACACTAATTTTAATTGTTCTCATTGCTGGATTCGTCTATATAGGATGGATTTTGGACAGAAACAATAAACTCCTAAATTCTATTTTAAAGCCCCAAGAAAGAAAAGAACCATCGGAAGAAGAAACAACCGACGAAGAACTTTTTGAAGACGCTATCGATTTAGTGATAAAGGAAAATAAAGCCGCCGCTTCTTTTTTACAAAGACGTTTAAAGATTGGTTACGCCAGAGCAGCACAACTGATGGACGAACTTGAAGAAGAAGGAATAATTGGTCCAGAAGATGGGAAGAACCCACGAGAAGTTTATTTATCGAAAAATCCACGAAAAGAATTACCCGCCTCAAATTTTAAAACAGAGACGGAAACCGAGGAATTTCAAAGCAACACAGGAACGTTGGTAATTCCCCTAGGAAAAGACCCTGAAAATAAATCTTACTATATTGACCTTCGCACAGCACCCCATCTGCTGATTGGTGGAAGCACGGGGTCAGGCAAAACCAATTTTATAAACAACGCTATTTGCGCCTTGATAAAAAAACACAAACCAGAAGACCTAAAATTTGTGTTGATAGACCCAAAGCAAGACGCATTTTTCGAATATCAGAAGAATAAATACTTATACTGCGATTTAATTTATTCAGCAAAAGACACAGTACGCACGCTGAAATCTCTGGTAAAGGAAATGGATAACAGATTTAATGCTCTAGCGGCAGCACAGGTACGAGACCTTGATAGTTATAACGCTTCACAACAAACAAAAATGCCCTTTCTTGTCGTTGTTATAGACGAACTTGCAGACCCAATGCTTGTTGAACCAACAAAGGTTGAAGGAAATATTATTCGATTGCTTCAAATGGCACGAGCTGTTGGTATACATTTAATTCTAGCTACGCAGAGACCAGATATAGAGACCATTACGGGCCTAATAAAAGCCAATATTCCCACTAGACTTGCCTTTAGCACTGTTAGTCGAGAAGACTCTCGAAACATTATTGATACTGCTGGAGCTGAAAGATTAAAAGGTAATGGCGATGCGATTTATATGTCCTTTGACTCCACCGACAATATCCGCTTACAAACACCGCTGATTAGCGAAGAAGATATTAAGAAGATAGTTGGAAACTAGTTCTAACCTCCATCACTACGGAGCTCCAAATAATTACAGCTAATTTTAGCTGTTTTTTATTATCTTCTTTGTTAGATAAAAAATTCTTGCATAATAAGTAATAAATTATAAAATAAAAAGAGGCTTCTTTTGGAGCGTTCACTTAGGGATTATTGAAAACAACAGTAATTTTTGAGTGACGT
>CAZMEQ010000018.1:0-16427 GCA_964565345.1 uncultured Gammaproteobacteria bacterium
TGTTGCGACTTATGATGCAACGGTTGTTGAAAAATTAAAATTAGAGGGCAGTATTATTGTCGGTAAAACAAACATGGATGAATTTGCCATGGGCTCTTCCGGGGAAACATCTAATTATGGTTCAACAAAAAATCCTCTTGATGAAACTAGAGTGCCGGGTGGTTCATCAAGTGGCTCTACCGTGGCTGTGGCTAGTGGGGAGGCGCTTTTTGCACTTGGAACAGATACTGGTGGGTCGGTCCGCTTGCCCGCTTCATTTTGCGGAGTTGTAGGGTTTAAGCCTTCCTACGGTTCAATTTCAAGACATGGGGTAATTGCTATGGCTTCAAGTTTTGACCAGGTTGGGGTGTTAAGTAAAACTGTAAAAGATTCCGCATATGTTTTTGAATCATTGGCCGGTCTTGATAAGTTTGATTCAACTACTAGAAAAAATAAATTTGCAGTACTCAAAAATATTGAAGCGGAAATAAAAGGTAAACGCATTGGGCTACCAAAAGAATTTTTTGTCGAAGGAATGGATACAGAAGTTGAAAAAGTTGTTTTAAAAATAGCTTCAAAGTTGGAAAGTATGGGGGCAACAATTGTAGAGGTTAGTTTACCGCGGACTAAATATGCTTTAGCTGTTTACTATATTTTGGTCCCCGCGGAAGTTTCCTCGAATATGGCGCGTTTTGATGGTGTGCGTTATGGATTTCGCGCCGAAGCTGGTAATTTATTGGAAACATATTTGCGTACTCGTCAGATTGGGCTGGGTGATGAAGTGCGTAGACGCATTATGTTGGGAACTTATGTTTTATCTTCTGGCTATTACGATGCTTATTATAAAAAAGCTCAACAAGTACGTCGCTTAATTCAAGAAGATTATAAAAATGTTTTTCAGCAAGTTGATGCTTTGTTAACTCCGACTTCTCCTACTACGGCATTTAAATTGGGTGAAAAGTTTAATGATCCGTTAACCATGTATTTAGCGGATGTCTGTACGGTTTCTGTAAACGTAGCTGGGTTGCCAGCAATTTCTGTGCCTGCTGGAAAAGTTAATAATTTGCCAGTTGGAGTGCAGCTTATAGGTCCGCAATTTGGAGAAGCTGGGGTGTTGAATATTGCGCATCAATTAGAAAAAAACATATAAATTCATGGAGCTAACTTGGGAATTTACAATAGTTGATTTAGCAGTGATTTTGGGAGTTGTAATTTTGCTTGTGCTTTTTAGCTTAACCTTCTATTTTGTGCGTCGTGCACATCATGAGCAGATTGATCATAAGTTTTTTAAAGATCGTTGGATGCAAATTGAATCTCTGTTGCAACAAGGCAAGCAAATGAATTACAAGTTAGCTATTATTGAAGCAGATAAATTATTAGACCATGCTTTAAAAATGCTTAATTTCCCTGGTAAGGCTACGGCAGAAAGATTGCAGTTTGCTTCTTACAAATATGGCGAGTTGAAAAGGGTTTGGTGGGCGCATAAAGTTCGGAATATGGTTGTGCACGAAGTGAAATATGAATTGAGTGCTGGAGAAACCAAAAAAGTTATTAAGGCATTTGAAACAGCTTTAAAGTTACTTCATTGCTTATAAAAATAAATATGAAAAAAATTTTTACCGTAGTCGTGATGGTCTTTCTTTTTCTACCGGCCATAGCTTTGGCAACTTCAGACTTAGGTTTTAAAGTGACATCAGTGCGTTTTGCTAGCAATAAAGAAAAGTTTATTTCTGGCAACAAGGAAAGAGTTTACGTCTCAGTTTCTAATTATGGGACCGAAGACGCTTCAGGTACGGTGATTATTTATCGTGACGTACAAGTTATTGCAGAAAAACCGGTTTCAGTGCTGGCGCAGGGTTTTGTTGATGAAGTTTATGCGGATTTTGTAGTTCCCGAACAACCATTTAGAATTTACTTTGAATTGAAGGGTGTTGAACCAGCTGATCAAAATTCATCTAATAATCAATTTTTAGCACAACTCTATGAAGTTGATATAGACACTGATCGCGATGGTATTGGCAATAGCGTGGATAATGATGATGATAACGATGGCTTGACGGATAGCGTTGAAGATAGTTTGGGCACTGACCCCTTACGTTATGATACAGACGGTGATGGTGTTAATGATGCTTTAGATGCTTATCCGCTTGATCCGAGTAAGAATAAAAAGGAATTGCCCAAAATTGAGCCGGTTAAGGAAGTCCCACAGGCAGAGGTAAGGGCTCCAGTTAAAACCGAAGCTACTAAAAAAAATGTTGAGCCAGTTAAAAAAGAAATAGCCACAGAACCCGTCACACTTGTTAATCAGGAAAAGGAATTGGTAAGTGAATTTTATCAGTCGCCACAAGTAACACTTTTAAATCAGATCAACATAAAGGCACAACAAGTGAATTGGAATACTTTTGATTTTTCATTTTCAACTAATCTGCCTGATCTAGATTTAGATAAATTGGAATATTATTGGGATTACGGTGATGGGAGTAATGGTAATAAAATTGGGCATCATACGTTTAAAAAGACAGGCGATTATTATATAACACTAAAGGTTAAGGGTCCCTGGGATAGTTATTTTTATGACAATGTTAAGGTTAACGTCGCTTTTTGGTCGTTGTATAATTATTGGTTGTGGCTGTTTGGGTTGGCCATCGCTTTAGCTTTTATTCTTCTTGGAACGGGCTTCAAACACCATGATAATACTGTTACCATTGAAGAAAAAACAATAGCCAAAAGGGTTAAGAAAGAACCTAAAAACAAAAAAGTTGAAGATGACAAAGATTAATAGGGGGGTGGTAATTATTGTCCTGTTATGTGGCATTATTTTGCCAATAACAGCTCAAGCAAAAAAAGTGCAGGCAGCCGAAAGCTCGACTGTCCCTTTGGTTGAAGCCTTTATAAAATATCGTCAAACCGGTTGGCAGAATTATGAGTTTTTCATTGCTGCTAATTTGCCCCCAAATGAGTTGAAATTTCAGTGGACTATTGATGAGAAGGAATCATATGAAACGGAGAATATCAAAATCTTTTTTCACAAGGGAGAACATGTCGTAAGAGTCCGAGTTGAGGATAAGTATGGCAATGTGGTTTATGATAATGTTAAACTAGATATTCGCTTCTGGTCTTTGCATAATAACTGGTTTTGGTGGTTAATATATTTGATAGTTATTTGTATTATTGTGTATTATTGGTTTGTAAAGTTGTTTTATCTTCTGAATAGAAAAAAAATGTCAAAGCAGGTCCGTGAATTTGTTGATATGCTGGATCAGCATGGTTGGTTAGAACGCATTGTAGCGGGGGTAAACACTTCTAGCACCCCTGGCCAGAGAGGCCGAAAAACAAAAAATAAATCATAATTGTAAAATTATGTACATGGTACTTCGTTGGTTAATTAATGCGATCGGTTTATTGGCGATAGGTTATTTTATCCCTGGGATTGAAGTGGCCAGTCTTTATTACGCCATGGTTTTAGTGGTTGTCATCGGTTTGGTAAATTCTGTCTTAGGTATGATTTTGAAGTTGATTACCTGGCCTATAAATATTTTGACCCTCGGCCTTTCTAATTTGGTTATCAATGCTGTTATTTTTGCCTTAGTAGCAAAATATATTCAGGGTTTTGATATCCAAACATGGTGGGCAGCTGTACTTGGAGCTGTTATCTATACGTTAGTAACTACTTTTAGCTCTTGGTTGTACAAAGAATCATATATGCATTAAAAATATGAATCGGAGAATATTTATTGTTATTTTAGTAATTATAATTACAGTCATCGCTGTTTTTTATTTTTCTCAAAAAGCTGCCTCTGATAAGGGAAACAATGGTACACGGTATTCTGCTTGTTATGATGAAAATGGACAATCTTTGAATTGTAAAAAATGTGATGGTAAGGGTGATGTTTTTGTTTACGGAGATGGTTATGCCTGTGAAATTAGATCTAAAGATGCACTAAAAAAATGCCTTTATGATGATGAATGTTCTAAGGGTTGCGCCTATATAAATGGAAGTGCTGTCGAGGGGCAATGCAGAGCTTATAAAACAAACCCTTACGACGGTCTAGGCTTGTGTGGAAGAGGGCGGGGTGAAAATATTGTAAATTGTAATTTAAATAATTAAATTAAAAGAGTATGCGTTATTTACTATTTTTGCTTATTTTGGTTTTGCTATCCGGCTGTACTTTAGTTAACAATCAAGAGCCAATCGATCAAAAAGTTGAAGGAGATCAAGTTGCAAAGGTGTCGCCTGAAGACGTTAGTGGTAACGATATGAACGGACAAAAGTATATTCAATATAAAAATGAGAAATATGGTTTTACAATGAAGTTCCCAGGTGAATGGCAAGGGTTTGAAGTGCAAGAACGTGTTTTAGAATGGGGCGATTTGGGTTTTGGAAATTCAATGGATTTTGGATTCACAAAGGAGGGACAATTAGAATCATTATTTAATATTAGTGTTCACACAAAAGATGCCTGGAAAGAACTAGCGGCCTCGGAAGGGCCTAAGCCAACATTTCTTGGAGAAAATGATGAGTATGTTTTGGGCTGGTCTTTGAGTCAAGATGCTAGTGATGAGATGATGATTGCCCGTCGTGGCCAAGCAAGCGAGATCATTTCTTCTTTTGAATGGCTGAAAAAATAATTATGAAGGTTCTTTTACACGATTGTTGCGCACCTTGTGGCGCTCAAGTTGTAAATACTTTAAAAGAACAAGGGCATAATTTGATTGTTTATTTTTATAATCCCAATATTATGCCACTGGAGGAATATGAATTGCGTCGAGATGAAATGATGCGATTCTGTAATAACCATGGCATTAAAATTGTAGAAGGCAAGTACGAACATGATGAATGGTTAAACTCTGTTTCTGGGTATGAAGCAGCGCCTGAAGGTGGGAATCGTTGTGAACAGTGTTTTATGAAGAGGTTAAGTGAAGCTGCCCAAAAGGCTCAAGAAGAAAAATGTGAGGCATTTGCTACCACACTTACCATGAGCCCCCGCAAGAATGTAAAATTGATAAATAAAATAGGCCAAGAATTAGCTGATTTTTATGGTTTGAAATTTATTGATACTATTTGGCGTGATGCTGAAGGTTATAAAAAAGCCTGTGCATTAAGTAAAAAAGAAGGATTCCATCGACAAAATTATTGTGGTTGTGAATTTAGTTTTAGAGATTAATATTTTATCCTTCTTCGCTAAAGCTACGAAGGATAAAAAAATTACGCCGCGAGCTCGTTGGAGCTCGCGGCGTTCGCTTGCGCGAGGAAGGGATCAGTTGCCGAGGTAGCACGCCGCACGGAAGGGCTGGTTCGCGCCCGGCTCCATGATGGTGCCAGCAGCGATGAAGTAGTACACCACCCCGTCCGCGTCGACGCATTCGTACATGTGCCGAATCACGATGGTGAACCCAGCCGTCAGCACGGGCTTGGCGGGGCGTTTCCATTCGATCTGGTGGTCGAAGTAGAAGGTGAGCTGAGTCTGCTTGACACCCATCATCCGGGACAGCAGGCTCGCGTCCACGACGATCTCCCAGAGGTTGGGTGTGAGTTGCTCCTGGGACACGATTAGTCCCATGATGTTGCAGTGGTCGTGCATGCGGATTTGTTCACGAGTCGGGTTCAGGTCGGTTCGTACCATGAAATGACCTCCTGGTTGTTGATCACGGGTATTCTTGCCCGAGAGATAGCCACAGATTAACACATTTTTATATTTTGTCAATAAAAAGACCCCTGTCTTAGTTGTAAAGACAGGGGCGGTCTGGCTAGCGTCCGATGGCTGGAAGGATGTCCGTGGCCATGGCTGGGAAGGTCCAGAATTCCGTGATGAGTACGATCTGCTGTCCGTGGGTAAGCTCGCAGATCTGTGCGTCCTTGATGAGCAAGATGAATTGTCCTTGCGTATTGGCGAAAGGGCTCTCGATCGGTTCTAGTGCGTAGACCGGCATGAGCATGCTATCGGGCAAGGCGTGGACCAAGAAGCTGACCTCGGTGTAGGTCGAGTCCTTGTCCCAAGGCTTCTGTTCCAGCACTGTACCGAGGACCAGGCAGCTCTTCTTGTGTCTTAGGATTCTATGGCACCGCGTAGGTTGTTCCAATTTGGGCCTCTGAAAAGTTTCCGGAAGTCCCGGAATATTGCTAGCATAATAGCACAAAATAATTTTTTGTCATCCCCCTTCTTTGTGGTAAAATAGCTTAATATGCTCATCGATTATAAAAAAGAGCTCAATCCCGAACAGTATGAGGTAGTAACAAAGGCCGATGGGCCTTGTTTGGTTTTAGCTGGGGCTGGTTCTGGTAAAACACGAACTTTAGTTTATCGAGTCGCTTATTTAATTGAAAAGGGAATTGCTCCTGAGAATATTTTGCTGGTCACTTTTACAAATAAAGCAGCCAAAGAAATGCTAGAACGGGTTCAGTCTTTGTTAGGTGTGCAGCCAGCCGCCTTGTGGGGAGGGACATTTCACCACATTGGTAATTTAATTTTAAGAAAGTATGCTGATAAGTTGGGGTATGAAAGAAATTTTAATATTTTAGATCAAGATGACAGTGTTTCTTTAATTAAAAATGCCATGGAGAGTTTAGGTTTAAATACTAAGGGACAAAGTTTTCCCAAACCTAGCATAGTTCAAGGCGCGTTAAGTTTTAGCCGTAATACTAACCAAGATGTTCAAGAGACAGTTGAAACCGTTTATGGTTACCCAGATTTTATTGCCCAAAAATTTGTTGAGATCAATGATTTGTATGAACAAAAAAAGAAGTCAAGCAATGTTATGGATTTTGATGATTTGCTGGTTAACTGGTTGCGTTTGCTGGAAATGTTTCCTGAAGTAAAGCAAAAATATGCGCAACAATTTCAATATATTTTAGTCGATGAATATCAGGATACTAATTATATCCAAGCTCAAATAATTCAAGATTTAGCTACCTTTCATAATAATGTTTTAGTGGTGGGAGACGATTCCCAAAGTATTTATTCATTCCGTGCGGCTGATGTGCGTAATATTTTAAGTTTCCCCAAGCTATTCGAAGGGACTAAGGTTTTCAGAATAGAAACTAACTATAGAAGCACCCCACAAATATTAAGTTTGGCTAACGAAATCATTAAGCATAATTTGGATCAGTTCCAGAAAAATTTGAAACCCGCCCGTGAAGGAGATACTCTACCGGCCCTAATCCCAGCCCGGGATGAACATCAACAGGCCAACTTAGTTGTTAAAAGAATTATGGAGCAATATCGTCGTGGATTGGATTATCAACAAATGGCTGTTTTGTATAGAGCCACATACCAGGCAGCCGAAATTCAGTTGGAATTAAGTAAATATAATATCCCTTTTGTGGTTCGGGGTGGGATGCGTTATTTTGAGCAGGCTCATGTCAAGGATTTAATTAGCTATCTAAAAGTTTTGGCTAACGGGCATGACGAGATTGCTTGGAAGCGAATACTTTTATTATATGCTGGCATCGGGCAAAAGGGTGCAGATAAAATTTGGGAAAAAATAAAAACAGCGGGAACTTTAGAAGATGTTTTAGTTTTAGATTTAAAATTACGTGGTGGTGCTGATATTAGCTGGCAGCGTTTGGTGCAGTTATTGAGACATCTGGTAGCGATTGATATAAAACAACGTGGGAATTTGGCTGAGGCAATTGAAAGTATTTTGGAATCTGGCTATGAAGAATATCTGAAAAATTCTTACGAAAATTACCGTGATCGGTTAGATGATATTTCGCAACTGATTAATTTTGTTGCTTTATATTCAGATTTAGATAAATTGTTGGCCGATGTAATGCTCAGCGAAAGCTTTGCTGATGCCCATGAACATGATCGTAGCTCTGTTGTCTTGTCGACCATTCACCAAGCCAAGGGTTTGGAGTGGAGTGTTGTTTTTATTGTTGGTTTGCGTGATGGGCACTTTCCACACCACAAAAGCTTAGAAAATCCTAAGGAGCTTGAAGAAGAACGTCGACTTTTTTATGTCGCGGCCACACGTGCTAAGGATGAACTAAATATGTTGTATCCCATTCGATCTTTTAGTTATAAATTCGGCGAAGTCTACTCTAAACCATCTATGTTTATTCAGGAGTTAGATCCATCGCGTTATGTGGTGGAATCAAACCAGCGGAGTTATTTAAAAGAACGTGATGATGATGGGAATGAAGTGATTTATTATGATTAGTTAGTCGTTTGTGGTAAAATATAGCATACGTCATGCTGAACTTGTTTCAGCATCTCTATGATTTTAATTAAGTATATTAATCGAGATCCTGAAACAAGTTCAGGATGACAATGGAAATATGAAAAACTTCATCGCAATTGCTGGTAATATCGGGGTGGGGAAGTCAACGCTGACAAAAAAGTTGGCCGAGCATTTAAAATTCAAATCTTATCAAGAGCCAGTTGCCCAAAACCCATATTTAGAAGATTTTTATAAAGACATGAAGAAGTGGGCGTATCATTCCCAAATGTTTTTTTTGGGGAAACGGTTGCAAGACCATTATCAAATTTTAAAGGATAAGCATTCTGTAGTTCAGGATAGAAGCATTTATGAAAACGCTGAAATTTTTGCTAAGAATTTACACTTAAAAGGATTTATTAATAAGCGCGACTGGCAAGCATATCAACAAATATATAAGACTTGTGTCCAGATTTTACCTCCACCCGACTTAGTAATATATTTAAAGGCATCAGTAGAAAAGATAATGGAAAGGATAGAATTACGTGGTCGTGATTTTGAAAAATCAATCAGCACCAAATATATACGGGATTTAAATAATCTTTATGATAAGTGGGTGGGCAATTTTAATCAGTGCCAGGTAATTACTTTGAGTTATGACGACCTTGATTTAAAGAATAACAATATTGATTTCACTTCTTTCTTGGAAGAGATAAAAAAATATCTTAAATAGTTTTTACTTAGCAGTGCTCCGCTTTCAATTTTTAAATTGTAAAGCGGATTTTTTTTTGTTTAAATTTAAATAAAATTAAAAATACCTGTGTATAATTTTTTGTGTGGTTATTGACAGTTCTTTAAAAAGCGAGTAATATCTCTTTTGCGACCGCGAAAAGGGTTGCACAAACGTTGAGTGGCTGAGGCTACTCCTGCGGGTACCTGCCCTGGCCTGACGGGTCGAGAGACTCCGAAGATGGCGGAAGTCATACACACTGATAGGCGACGCTACGGCGTGCGCTGACAGGGGTGTTCCTGACTGGCAAGGACCGACGTTTCTCACGGACAAGACGGTGAGGATGGACTGCAAGATGTCCTGCCCTATGACCCGTCTGTGAGACAGGTAAAGTTGATCCGAGTGTGGTGACGCTGCTGTCGAAGCGCGATCACTGGTGACCGCAAGGTGACCATCCAACACACTCGACCCGACAACGGGTTGATCGACTTCCAAGGCAGAAGACGCCGGCTTCAACCCCAGCTTCGTGCTGGAAAAACGCCGTGCGACTGCCGCAGAAACAGGCTTGGCCTGAGGACACCTAGCTCGCTAGGACGCAAAATGGGACTTCGCGTCTCTGAGCCTCCTGAGCAGGTTACTCGCCTCGCTGAACTGCACACCTGTGTGCTTCTCCACCTCCATCCCCCAAAGGATCGGATAGCGGAAGCAGCCGGCGCGTTCTCTCATGAACGCGCCGGTCTTCTTTTTATATAAAAACAAAACTCTCCGGAGCCGATAGAGCGAAGGAGAGTTTTTTATAAAAATATACTTTTGTGGTATAATTTAAAACGTATGATAAAAGAAAATCTGGCCACAAAGTCAATTAAGTTTATTGCTCGAGATATTATTTTTGATATTTTAGCTTGGCCTATTTGGTGGTACACAGTCGGTGCAGTTAAAGCCTTAAAAAGAATGGGCAACGTAATTGCGCAAGGCAACGATGAACTTGCTTTATCTGTTTGGGTCAAGAATATATTTACGCCCATGTTTGGTCAGTATGATTGGCAGGGGCGAATTATCAGTTTCTTCATGCGCCTATTCCAAATTATTTTTAGATCAATTGTTTTTGTCTTGTGGATATTAGTGGCTTTTATTGGTTTTGTTGTTTGGTTGGTTCTACCAGTAATTTTGATTTATCAAATACTATTTAATTTAGGTTTGTTTGAGAGCATTTTATGAGCCTTGGAGGAGGGAACAAAAAAACTGAGTTTGTTGTTTGCCCTAGATGCCAGGGGACTGGTTATCTGGATTCGGCTGTTTGCCCTGATTGCCATGGGGCTGGTGTGGGCTTGATTTTAGATGAAACAATTTTCTTCTGGGGGAAATCACTCGAACCAAGTGATATTATTTTTGATAATTTAATAAACAAAATTAAAATTATTTTTAATGCGCTGTTAACAATAATTGGCTTGTCAGGTTTAATTCTGTTGGGCTATTATGGTTATCAAGATAATTTTGCAACTCTCTTTAGTTTAGATTATTGGATCACACCAAGTAACGAAAAATTATATTTTTGGATTACACTCCTGGTAGATCTTTATTTATATTATCGTTTGAGCGACTTAAGCAACCCTAAATATCAGGTTGCTTTAAGAATTTTCAAGAAAGATAAAGCTTCGAGTTTGTCTGGTTTAAGTTGGCTTGATATTTGGCGTCTAAAGAAAAATCAGGTACGCGATGTGTCGCCGGCTTTTACTGAAGAAGCACATAAGGCGATCCAAGCTAGCCGGGAGTTAGCTAAACACTTCGGGCATAACGAAATTTTACGCATACATCTTTTTAGTATTTTGGCTCAGTTCAATAAGTCCGGCATAATTTTGGCTCGTTTAGGGATTAATTTTGAAGCATTCAAACAAAAATTAAGTCGTTATCTTGGGAAAAACATATTACCACGAGTTGGGGAACCCAAACTAACAGCCGAGTTGTATAAGACACTGCTATTAGCTTATGCAGAAGCATACTGGAGTAATAATAAAAAAGTTGAATTGCCAGAAATTGTTGCCGCCTTGTCTGAGCCGAACATGACCATTACTAAAAATGATAAAGATGATGTCTTAGAGATATTGTTGGATTTGGGCTATGATTATCAAAAATTAAAAAATGTGGTGGCTTGGATTAGAATCCAAGAGCAAATGCGAGCTGGTTTGCAACGTTTCCGTGGTCGTGCTAGATATAAGCCAAAATCTGGCATGGATAGAGCCATGACCGCTGTGGCTACGCCGCTTTTAGATCAATTTAGTGAGGATTTAACAGTCCAGGCAATTAATGGCTATTTATTTCCTTGTATCGGGCGTGATGATGAGATTGAAAAGATCTTTCGTATTATGGAGGGAAGTCGAGAGGGTGTTTTGTTATTGGGGCATCAAGGTGTGGGGCGTACCAGCATTATTCATGGTTTAGCACAAAGAATGGTTATGGAAGATGTGCCTGAAGTATTACAAGATAAACGTTTGGTTAGTTTAGATATAGCTCGTTTATTGGCTGGTTGTGGAGCAGCTCAAGCGGAACAACGCTTATTGCTTATTACTGATGAAATTATGCGTTCGCGCAATATAATTTTAGCCGTAGAAAATTTACATAATTTAACGGGTATTAGCGCAGGCGCGGAAAGTAGCTTAGATTTATCTGAAGTTTTTGCGCAAATTGTGTCACGTCATTTATTCTACGTTATTGCCACAAGTTCGCCCAATGATTATGCGCGCGCTATAGAGGGCCGGGGCTTAGATGCTCAACTGCAAATTGTGCGTGTTGAGGAATTAGAAATTAACGAAGCGATACAAGTGATGGAAGCAAAGAGTGGTCCGATTGAATATCAAAATCAAGTTTATTTCTCTTACGAAGCCATAGAAAAAGCGGCGGTGTTATCATCTCGTTATATTCATGATCGTTATTTGCCGGATAAAGCTTTGGAAATCATGGAACAGTCGGCCATCAAAGTTCGTAATACCCGTGGCGAAAAACAACTGATAAGCGGTAATGATGTGGCGGAAATTGTTTCTAATATCACCAAGATTCCAGTTACCGCGGTGTCTGAACAAGAGACTGAAAAACTTCTTAATCTGGAGGCCCGCATTCACGAACGCATGATAGGTCAAGACGAAGCAGTGAGCATGGTTGCTTCTAGTTTGCGTCGTGCCCGCGCGGAATTGCGCGAGGGGAAACGACCTATTGCCAGCTTTTTGTTCTTGGGGCCAACTGGTGTTGGTAAAACTGAATTGACTAAATCGGTGGCTGAAATTTATTTTGGTCGTGAGGATAGTATGTTGCGCTTTGATATGTCTGAATATCAAGAAGTTGACTCCTTAAAACGTTTGTTGGGTTTTGGTACTACACCAGGGCAATTGACAGAGGCTGTTCGGAAAAATCCATTCTCCCTGTTATTGTTTGATGAAGTGGAAAAAGCGCACAAAGACATTCTTAATGTTTTTTTACAGGTTATGGATGATGGCCGATTAACTGACGCTCAGGGACGAACAATTGATTTTACCAATGCCATCATCATCATGACTTCCAATGCTGGCGCTCAGTATATACAAGATGAAATAAATAAGGGGACGGCAATTGAACATATTAAAACATACCTACTAAACGAAGAATTGAAGAAATATTATCGACCAGAATTTTTAAATCGTTTTGATGGCGTGATTGTCTTTAAACCATTAACATTGGTCGATGTAGTCAAGATTGCGAAGATTTTAATGCGTAAGATTGCGGCTAGACTCGAAGAAAAAGGCATAATTTTTAAAGTCACAGACGAGGCCATCGCTGAGTTAGCGGAATTGGGTTATGATCCTAAGTTCGGGGCCCGTCCTTTGCGACGTGTGGTTCAGGAACGAATTGATGATGTTTTGGCAGATAAGATACTGCGTGGTGAAGTCGTCCGTCGCGATGAAATCATTTTGGAACCAGGCGGAAACATCAAGATTAATAAAGCAGAAGTATTATAGAAAAGAAGGAGGCAACTCCTTCTTTTTTGGTTGAAAAAAATATCTGGATAGAGTAACATGAAGCTATATTGTATGCAGGCAATTGATTATATTTGGGCATTACTTTTATCTTTTTTTCTCGCGTTAGTGGTAACAGGGTTAGTTCAGGTTGTAGCTAAAAAGTTAAAAGTAGTCGATATCCCAGACAACAAGCGCAAGATTCATAAATTACCTATTCCGCTCTTGGGCGGATTGGCAATTTTTTTTAGCTTTAACCTCGTCGTTTTATTCTATTCACTTTATAATAAGGCTCTAATTGGGGATACGATTTTTTTAAAAAATATCATTGGAATTTTATTGGGGACCTTTGTTTTAGCAGTTGGGGGATTTCTCGACGACAAATATAATTTACGCGCAAAATATCAAATTATTTTTCCGGTCTTGGCGGTGCTCATAGTTATCGTGAGCGGTGTGGGCATTGACTCAATTACCAACCCTTTAGGTGAGGGATTATGGCATTTAGATAAGTATAATTTTAATTTGTTTTGGTACGAAGGTTATTTGTACAAGATTACAATTTTAGCTGATTTTTTCACCTTTTTTTGGTTGTTGGGGATGATGTATACTACCAAATTATTAGACGGACTTGATGGCTTGGTGTCTGGGGTAACTTTGATTAGTGCTGTTTTTATGTTTTTTGTGGCTTTGAATAAGGGCGAAATAGTCCAATATGATGTGGCTTTGTTAGCGATCATTTTGATTGGTGTTTTTTTGGGTTTTTTGGTCTTTAACTTTAATCCAGCTTCGATATTTTTGGGTGAGGGGGGGAGCACCATGGCGGGCTTTTTGCTGGGTTCAATATCCATTATTAGCGGTAGCAAAATAGGTGTAACATTGATGCTTTTGAGTATCCCGGCCCTGGATTTCTTGTGGACCATAATAAGACGCGTTATGGAGGGTAAATCGCCCTTTTCTACGGCCGATAGAAAGCATTTGCATCATCGACTCCTAGATGCTGGTTTTAGCGTAAAACAGGCGGTTTTGAGCCTATATTCCATTACTGTAATCTTCGGCTTAACAGCCTACTTTTTGCAGGACTTGGGTTGGAGTATCCTGGGGGTCAGTTTACTGGTTTTTGTGGTTTTTGTGCTAATCTTAGCTTATCTTTACAAAAGGCAGAGAGAATTGGCTAAACTTGACGAAAAAGTATAAATAAGATATCATAGTGACAGTATTTTAAGACATTTTTTTTAATGCATATGACTATTGCTGTTATTAAAACCGGTGGGAAACAATATAAGGTTTCAGAAGGAACCATCCTTAAGGTTGAAAAGTTAGCTGGTGAAGTTAACGATAAAATCAAATTTGAAGAAGTTCTGCTTGTTACTGATGAAAAAGGCGACAAGTTAGAGTTAGGCCAACCAACTGTTAAAGACGCAGTTGTCGAAGCTAAGGTTTTAGAACAAGCTCGTGCCCGCAAGGTGGATGTGATCAAGTTCCGCAACAAGGTCCGTTATAAACGCAAAGCCGGTCACCGCCAAATGTTTACTAAAGTAGAAATTACAAAGGTTTAATTGATAAAAAAAGTCCCGTTGATACGGGACTTTTTTATCTTCAGTTTAACTTTTTGTTTTACGCGGCGGAAGCGGCAAGAACACACTAACGCGTTTTTTGTATTGAGCAAAATCTGGATTCTCGGACATTTTCTTTTCTAACAGAGGAATACCAGATACTTTCAATATCAAAAAAGTTATGGTTATGGGCCCGATAATACTCATGGCACCAAAGTTTACGGACAAGGCGATAAGCCACAGCCCCCACCATTGAGTGACTTCTCCAAAATAATTGGGATGACGAGTATAGGCCCAGAGCCCTTGTTGCATTAATTTTCCTTTGTTAGTTGGGTTTTTGATAAAGCGTGCCAGCTGAGCATCTCCCACAGCTTCAAAATAAAATCCAATGAGCCAGACAACGATACCAAAAGCATCAAGTAACCCTAAACTGGTATTTGAGTATTTGTTAATAAACAATATTGGACTGATTATCAAAAGAAGAAAAAAGCCTTGTAACAAATAAACTTGAAAGTAAGAACGGAGATAAAACCACTTGCCCCATTGTTGACGCCAAGCCAAATAGCGATAATCTTCTTTTTTACCTTTATTACGTGAGTGTATGTGCCAAGCGAGTCGTAGGCCCCAAATACTGACTAAAATTGTTACTAGTATACCGCGTGTGGTAAAATTTTCATTCAGAAAAAAATAAGTCCAAGTTAATAGAACAAAGCCTAGGCCCCAAGCAACATCAGCCACATCATTTCTTTTCTTTAATAATGAAAGAACAAACCACAAACTCATGTAGACAAGTAGGACTATGCCTAAGGTTAAAAAGTAATTCATAAACCAATTTTATGAGATATGAAGTAGGTGATGGTGGATACTGATGCTGCGAGTACTGCCCCCCAGATTAAATCGACTATAGTTACTAGGAGGGGCCAATTTTTAGTCACTGCTAAATTAGTTAAGTCGTAAGTGGCGTAACAAACAAAGCCAAAGAGTGCGCCCAAGAGTAATGCTTGCGGCCAAGAATTTTTTTCAACGGTCGGGAGTATAACAAAGACAACTAGTCCGGCGATAAAAATGAGATAAAAAATAATGGCGGCTGTCCAGTTAATTTCTGTTTTCATGAGGGAGCCAATTTGCTTGGCATAAAAGTTTTTGGCGATTAGGCCCAGCCATAACATGTCGATGGCAAAAAATACGAGGAGTGCAATGGCGTAGAGTTTTAGAAACATACTTATTTTTTTAATTTTTTAATACCAAGGAATATTAATGTGCCCCATAATATAACTAAGCACAAGACAACAGCCCATATAATTATTGGGTATAGTCCGTTAAAAGCACTGGTGGACATATGTTTAGCTAGAATAGCGCTATAAGCCCAAACGAACACCAGCCCGTAAGCAATAAAGCGATCGCGTAACATTCGTAAAACGCCTATTAATGTTCCAACCAGAAGAATTAAAACAGTCCAAATTTCGGGTGATAGGCCGAAACCGTTCCAGCCAATGGAAACTAAAAAGACAGTTACATTGGCAATACTGGCGACTGTAATCCAACCAAAATAAATGCTAAACGGTAGTTGCACTAACCATTTTTCTTTTTTATTGAGCTTGCTCAGGCGTAAAATATCTGCGATTTTAATTAGAGTAACAAGTAGCCCGGCCATAAGGATAACAGACAACCAAATTAAGTCGTAATGCCAAGCAAAAATCCAAGCTACATTGAGTAAGGCATTAATAATGAACAGGGAATTAATTCGTGTAAATAAAGAGTTCTTTTTTTGCCAAAGCTGGTAGACAACATAAATTCCCAATAGAGTGTAGATTAATCCCCAGATAGAAAAAGCATAGCCAGCGGGAGCGAAGAGGTTAGGATAATTGTCGGATATTTGCCCAGTGCCGCGACCGCCTAAGGGAAGCAAGACTGCTAAGTAGTTAACCGCCACCATTGTTACATAGGCGGCAACAGTGAAAATTTTTAATAGCGTGTTCATATTTTTCATTTTAATTAATTACATTGTAGCAGTTTTTGACCGTG
>CAZMEQ010000019.1:0-13690 GCA_964565345.1 uncultured Gammaproteobacteria bacterium
ATTTCAGCGGGCATCGTGCAGCTGGCTCTTCGGGAGACTACGCCCGAAAAGCTCGTCAAACGAGCCGATGAGCTGCTCTACGAGGCCAAGAGATCTGGTCGGAACCGGTACGCAATACAAGAATGCGATGGCATTCATATGTACGAGCACTAGAGAATGCGCTCCCCACCCCAATTGGTTCGGGAGCGCTTTTTTTGTTGTGAATAATTAGATTTGACAATATTTTATAAAGCGTTAATATGTATTACAGTGTAATACAATAAAAAATATGCGTTGTGTAGTTTCATTATCGTTACCCAAAGAAATGTGCCAAGAAGTAGAAAAACAAATGAAGAAACTCAAGTTTGATAACAAAAGTGAATTCATTCGTTATTTGTTACGTTATTGGCTTGAGCAACAAGCTAATAATGTTGCCTTAAAAATTAAAAAATAATCACGTTTGTTATTAGTTGGCTAAAAGGAATCTCTTAGTCAATTTGGTTTCAACGTTAATTTTATGGAGTTAAATGATCAAAATTTTGAACAAGAAGTACTTAAGTATACAGAGGGTCCTGTGTTGGTAGACTTTTACGCTGTTTGGTGTGGCCCATGCAAAATGCAGGGACCGATTGTCGAAGCTTTAGCGGAACAGTTAAAGGAGACTAAAATGAAAGTTTTTAAGGTTAATGTAGAAGCAGCACAAGCTACTGCTAGTAAATACGACATAATGAGCATCCCTACTTTGGTAATTTTTCGTAATGGAGAAGTAAAAGAAGTTATGATGGGTTTAAATAGTGGCGAAGTACTCAAAGAAAAACTAGAAAAATATCAATAATATGCAGAAGTATGATGTTATTATTGTTGGGGGTGCTTGTGCTGGTCTTAGTTCTGGTCTTTATTCTGCTCGCCGCGCGTTAAAAACGCTTATTTTAACAAAAGATATAGGTGGCCAAGCAGCTATAACCACAGAGATAGAAAATTATCCCGGTACAGGAACAATTTTGGGGCCAGAACTTATGAATCGTTTTAAGGAACAAGCTGAAAAAGCTGGGGCAGAAATAAAAATGACCGAGGTTGAATCAATCAGACAAGAAGGTAATGAATATGTTGTAAAAGCTTTAAATGATGAATATCAAGCACCAGCAATTATTTTAAGTTTTGGCTTGACTCACAGAAAACTTGGTGTGCCTGGTGAAAAGGAATTCACAGGGCGCGGTGTTGCATATTGCGCGACATGTGACGGACCATTTTTTAAAAATAAGGTTGTAGCTGTAGTGGGAGCAGGTAATTCTGCGGTGGATGCAGCAGATTATTTATCTGAAATCGCAAGTAAGGTTTATTTATTGGTGCGTAGTGAATCATTTAAAGCTGATGAAACTGATCTAGTCGAAAAAGTTAAAAATAATCCTAAAATTGAGATTCGCTATCAAACTGAAATTACGGAATTTATTGGTAGCACTAAGTTAGAAAAAGTAAAATTAAATGATGGATCTGAATTAGAGTTAAATGGAGTTTTTATTGAAATCGGCTATGCAACACAAACAGATTTTGTTAAGGGGTTAGTGGCGTTGGATGAAAGAAAACAGATTATTGTCGACAATGAGGGAAAAACTTCGGCAACAGGAATCTTTGCTGCCGGGGATGTAACCAATGCCCCATTTAAGCAAGCTGTAATCTCCGCCGGAGATGGAGCAAAGGCGGCTCTTTCTGCTAGCCGTTATGTTAAAAAATTAAAAGGCTTAGAAGATAAAGCTGATTGGAATTAATAATATGCAAAATCAATTTGAAAACGCATTAAAGCAATTAGACAAAGCAGCCAAGGCCATTAACCTTGAAGAAGAAGTTTTAACACAATTGCAAACGCCGGATCGAATTCTGCAAGTTAAAGTGCCCGTGGTGATGGATGACGGAAGCATCAAAAATTTTGAAGGCTATCGCGTACAACATAATAACTGGGCCGGACCTTACAAAGGCGGTTTACGTTATTTTCCGACAGTTGATTTGAATGAAGTTAAAGCCTTAGCTTTGTGGATGACAATAAAATGTTCGGTGGCTGGAATCCCTATGGGCGGCGGCAAGGGCGGTATAACAGTTGATCCTAAAAAATTAAGTCCAGGTGAATTGGAGCGCATGACCAAGTCTTTTGCTCGTGCTTTAGCTCCAAACATTGGTGCCCAAGTTGATGTACCAGCGCCCGATGTTTATACCAATGGCCAAATTATGGCTTGGATAGTTGATGAATATGCAAACTATAAGGGACAAGAAGAACTTGCGGTTATCACAGGTAAACCAATGGACAAGGGTGGAAGCGCTGGCCGAGATAGAGCGACGGCCATGGGTGGCTTCTATGTATTAACTGGACTTATGGAAAAAGCTGGGTTGGGTTCAGATTCCACGATTGCGATTCAGGGCTTTGGCAATGCTGGGAGTGTTATGGCCGAATTAGCTTATGCAAATGGATTAAAAGTGGTGGCTATTTCGGATTCAAGTGGTGGTGTTTATAATGAAAATGGCTTAAATATTCCGGAGTTGGTTCAATTTAAACAATCCACAGGTGCGGTAGCTGGCTTCCCCGGTTCATCCGCAGTATCTAATGAGGACTTGCTAGAGTTATCAGTTACAATTCTTATTCCTGCGGCTTTGGAGAATCAAATTACTTTAGAGAACGCTGAAAAAATCAAAGCCAAGTATATAGTGGAATTAGCTAATGGTCCCGTTACTCCAGAGGCAGATGAAATTTTGGCTAAAAATGGGATAAAATCTGTGCCTGATGTTTTAACTAACTCTGGAGGTGTTACTGTAAGCTACTTTGAATGGGAACAAAATGTTAAAAAAGAGACTTGGACAGAAGAGCAGGTTTTTGTCAAATTAAAGGAAACAATTGTTCCAGCCTTCGAAGATATTTGGACTAAACACCAGGTTATGAATATTGACTTAAGAACAGCTGCTTTTGTCCGTGCCCTGGAAAAGCTTCGCTCTCTATGGTATAATGATGTCAGAAAGAAATTTAACAATTAAATTCAAAACTATGGTCAGAAAGTTAAATCCAGCTCTAATGAAGCCTTTAAAAGTTTCTGCAGAATTGGCAGCTGTTGTAGGTGCAGGCCCTATGCCACGTATGGAAGTTGTTAAGAAAATCTGGGATTACATCAAAAAGAATAATCTTCAGAATCCAAGCAACAAGCGCAACATTTTAGCTGATGATAAGTTACAGAAAGTTTTTGGTGGTAAAAAAGAGGTTTCTATGTTCGAAATGACCAAATTGGTTTCAAAGCATTTATCAGACGTCTAGTAATTAATAGAATCTCCTCCAGGAATGGGGGAGATTTTTTAAAGTTTTACTTTTTAGTTCATTAGGGTAAAATAAAAGCATAATAATTAAGAAGATCACTATGAAAGAACCAATGTTTACAAGTGTAGAGGATCCAAATAAAAAAGAAGAAACCCCAGTGTTGCCGCCGGTCGCTGATGATGCGATTGATCCTGAATCAGAACAAGAGACAGCTAAAGAATGGGAGAAAGAATGGGAAGAAGATAATTCAAGTAGTGCTGAATAAGACGCGTTTTAGAGATTTTAGGGAAACAATTTTTTCAAAAATCTTTTCCATGAGGGGAGAGATTTTTTATTCAGGATTTGCTAAAATAAAGCTGTTTATGAATACTCGATATGAACGGAAATTAATACGTTCCGGCTATGCTACAGTTTGTGGGGTAGATGAAGTCGGGCGTGGAGCTTATGCTGGGCCGATAGTGGCCGGGGCCGTTATTTTAGACTTTAATCAAAAAGGACTTTTTAAAAAAATAAATGATTCTAAATTGTTAGCGCCGGGGAAAAGAGAACAAATAGCAGCACTTATAATTAAGAGTTGTTTAGCCTGGTCAATTAGTTCTATTACAAATTGTGAAATTGATCGGTTTGGATTGAGCGCTGCCAACAAAAAAGTTTTAATACGAGCTTGCCAAAACCTTTTGAAGGAGCCAGAATATATTTTGTCGGATTACATGGCTGGTACTAAATATCATCGACCGTTTGAGTTAATTAAATCTGGTGATAAAAAACTAGTTTCCATCGCCGCGGCTTCTATTGTTGCTAAAGTTTTTCGTGATCGCATGATGCGCGCGTTTGCCTTACAATATCCGCAATATGGTTTTGAAAAACATAAAGGGTATGGAACGAAACTGCATCAAGCACGTTTGAAGGAATTTGGCCCTTCGCTTATACATCGACTTAGTTATTCGATATATTAGTTTTCTTCTGTTACTTTTGTATCCAAAAGTAACCAAAAGATTTGGGGGAGACAAAACTCACTTTGTTCAATTGAACTAAGCTTTATGTGCTATTTAGGACGTTCGAACAGTTGTCTCCCCCAAACCCCCAGGGTGGTGCTAAATGCGATTTGCGAGTCCGCCGCCTGAGCCTGTCGAAGTAGGTGGACGTGGCAAACTATTACGTTAAGAACTATTCTTGCCAATAGCCTTTTTTATTGAAAAATTGCGATTTTTAGGGTAGAATGGGACTAGTTAATATCAAATCACATATTTATGAAAAAATACGATCACAAGAAGGTAGAAAAGAAATGGCAGCAAAAATGGGCCGAAACTGGTGTTTTTAAGGCTTTGGATGAAAGTGATAAGCCTAAATATTATTGTTTAGTAGAGTTCCCTTACCCCTCTGGAGAAGGTTTGCATGTGGGGCATGTTCGTAGCTTTACGGCCTTGGACATCATTGCCCGCAAAAAGCGCATGGAAGGTTTTAATGTTTTGTACCCCATGGGTTGGGACGCCTTTGGTTTGCCGGCTGAAAACTATGCCATTAAAACCGGCCAACACCCGCGTAAAATTGTCGAAAAGAATGTCGCTGTTTTTAAAAAACAATGTCAGAGTTTGGGCTTAAGTTTTGATTGGGATCGGGAAGTAAATACCACTGACCCAGAATATTATAAATGGACACAATGGATTTTTTTACAGCTTTATAAAAAGGGTTTAGCTTATAAAAAGAAGATGGCCATTAATTGGTGCCCCTCATGTAAAATCGGTTTAGCCAACGAAGAAGTGATTGACAATAAATGCGAACGTTGTGGAGCTTTAACCGAGAAAAAAGAATTAGAACAATGGATGTTAAAAATTACTGAATATGCTGATCGTTTAATTGAAGATTTGGAAACAGTAAATTATCTCGATAAAATAAAAACACAGCAAATCAATTGGATCGGGCGCAGCTATGGCGCAGAAGTTGATTTCCAAATTAAGGGAACAGATAAAAAAATTAAAGTATTTACAACTCGTCCAGACACTTTGTTTGGTGTCTCTTTTTTAGTATTATCACCGGAACATGATTTGGTTAATAATATTACTACCAAAGAACAAGCTGCTGAGGTTTTGAAGTATCAAGATGAAGCACGGCATAAAAGCGATTTAGAACGAACAGAACTCCAAAAAGAAAAGACCGGTGTTTTTACTGGAGCTTATGCAGTGAATCCTGTTAGCGGGGCTGAAGTCCCAATATGGATAGCAGATTATGTCCTATCAAGTTATGGCACTGGAGCCATTATGGCAGTTCCGGCTCACGATGAACGGGATTATGATTTTGCAGTTAAATATAATTTGCCGGTTGTCCAAGTTTTGGCGCCGCTTTTCCGTTTTACGACTGGTCCTGATGCCATAAGGCCTGATAAGCCAACAGTACAAAGAAAGACGGCTTATATCTTTTTGAAACATTGGTCTGAAGACAAATATTTGTGTTTGGATTGGTCTAAGTTTGGTTGGCATTCAGGTATTATCGGTGGGGTTGAAGAAGGCGAAAGCTATCAAGAAGCAGCGGAACGTGAAATTAAAGAAGAAACTGGATATCAAAACTTCAAATTTGTTAAAGACCTAGGTGGTGAATTGCATAATAATTTTTTTGCGGCACATAAAGATGAAAATCGTTATGCCGTAGGTCAAGTTATGTTGTTCCAACTGCTTGACAATGAGCAAGGCGGTGTTAATCCCGATGAGGTCAAGAACCACAATACAACTTGGGTGGACCGAAAAGACATGGATCAATTCTTAAACATGGCCAATTTCCTTTATGCCTGGAAAATTTATCAAGGGCAGGAATCAGCTTGTTTCTCTGGCAGTGGCGTCTCTATTAATTCAGATTTTTTGAACGGGTTAGAAACATCTGCAGCGATTCAGAAAATGAATAATTATTTAGAAGAAAATAGTTTTGGCAAAAAAACGGCTAATTATCATTTGCGCGACTGGGTATTTTCGCGTCAACATTATTGGGGGGAGCCAATTCCGATGGTTTATTGCGAAAGATGTAATTGGCAACCATTGCTAGAGTCAGAATTACCACTCGAATTACCACAAGTCGAAAAATATGAGCCTACTCAAACAGGGGAGTCTCCTTTGGCAGCAATCGAATCCTGGGTACAAACAAAGTGCCCTTCATGTGGTGGCTCTGCGCGTCGAGAAACAGATACTATGCCCAATTGGGCCGGGAGTTCTTGGTACTTCTTGCGTTATGTTGATCCTAAAAATAACAAGACCTTAGGAGATTTCGATAAGCTGCAAAAATGGTTACCTGTAGATTTATATAATGGAGGCATGGAACATACAACCTTACATCTTTTGTATTCTCGATTTTGGAATAAATTTTTATACGATATTGGTGCGGTAGCTACATCAGAGCCTTATGCTCGAAGAGTTTCCCATGGGATGATTTTAGCTCCTGATGGACAAAAAATGTCAAAATCTCGTGGGAATGTAATTAATCCAGATGAAGTCGTTGCTGAATTTGGGGCTGATGTTTTACGATTATACGAAATGTTTATGGGCCCATATGATCAAGCTGTAGCCTGGGATTTAAATGGAGTAAAAGGAATCAAACGATTCTTAGATCGTGTTGCTAATTTTGAAAATTGGGTGGAGCAAGATGATTATCAGGTAACTTCTTTATTGCATCGAACTATAAAAAAAGTTACCGAAGATATTGATGAACGTCATTTTAACACGGCTGTTTCGGCTTTAATGATTTTGGTTAATGAATTTTTGTCTAAAGGCTGTACAAAGGAATCGTTTAAAATGTTTTTAAAGGTTCTTTATCCATTTACCCCGCATTTAGTTGAAGAATTATGGCAACAATTAGGCGAAGATAGTTTGGTGCAAAATGGAAAATGGCAAGAATATGATGAAGAGCTGACCTGGTTGCAAGAGATTGAGATCCCAATCCAAATTAATGGTAAGGTGCGTGTTAAATTATTAGTTGCGGCGGATATTAGCGAAGAAGATCTTAAGAAAATAGCCTTAGAGCATGAATTGGTAAAGAAATATTTAGATGGCAAGACCCCTAAAAAGATTATTTATGTTAAGGGTAAACTAATAAGTTTGGTGATATAAAATTAGAAATAAAGAAGCCCCCACGCCGCGTCAACGTGGGGGCTTTTGTTTCCTCAGTGGATGTAGAAGGTGAAATCCTTGGCTCGTAGCCCATGCGGGCCAAGGAAGTATCGATTTACAAGGGAGGAAACTAGTAGCAACGTTATGAACGCTACTACAGACGGTGGCGCACGGTTGTTTTTGAGCTCGTCAACTTCCGCTTTTAGCACTGTTCCTGGGGGCAAACGTACCGCGTCGCGCTGGTCCCTCTCATGTTGGTAAAACATGGGGGGCCTCGCCGGTTGCTGTGTGATTTGTCAGTGAGTGGAGTTGCGGTTTATGATACTTGTATGCCGGCGCCACCTGAAGATTGGTCTTCTCATTTAATTATAGTGAGTAGAAAATTATAATAAAAATTTTTTCTGTGTAAGGATTAGTATAAATCCGTTGACAATAGTTAACAAAATATTTCAAGAATATTTGGTGCTATTCTCAATAAGTCAGTTTTATTTGTTTTTTGAGAGTAACATCAAGTTTCTTGTTATAATATATGTAGAGAGATTAATATTATGTCTTTAACGCAAGAGTTGCTGACGTTTGGTTTAAACAATAAAGAGGCGGATGTGTACTTAGCCGCGCTTCAATTGGGTTTTGCCAGTGTCCAAGAACTAGCCCAACACGCTGAAATTAATAGAACAACAGCCTACACTCAAATACGCAATCTCATTGCGCGCGGTTTAATAAAAGTCATCGAAAAACAAGGGAAATTATATTATGTTGCGGAAAGTCCTGAGTATTTGATGCAGCTGCAAGAGCAACAAGAGCAAGAGGTCGCCCGCAAAAAGAAGTTGCTAGAAAATTTGCTTCCGGAGTTAAGTTCTCTTTACAGTTTAACTACAGATAAACCGGCCGTGCGTTATTACGATTACAAAACCACTGACTTGAGTAAACTAAGAAACGAGATACAAAGTATCAAAGCGAAAGAGATGTTTAATATTTTTAATTACGATCGGTACGGAGGGTACATAAACAAAAAGCATGTAGAAAAAATCTTAGAACAAGTTTCAATTTTCAAGGTAATATATATTTCGAAAACAAAAGCCGTTGATATCCGGGTGCTAAAGTTGCTGCAAGACAATAAGTTTAAAGTTAAATGGTTGAATTCAAGTCAGTTTGGTTTTTTGTGCGAAGTTTTAATTGCCAATCACCGGGTATATATAGCACGGGAAAACGACTCGCTTATAATAACAGATCATTTATTAGCACAAACTTTAACGTTAATGTTTCAAGCTTTATGGGGGATTGCTGAAGATATATAAAGGGTAGATATACGCAAAAAACGGCTATAATAAGCCGTTTTTTGCGTATATTGTCTTGACCATTTTTATAAATTGAGATAGTATGTACTTGCAGTTTTTCCCAACATCATCATCGTGGAGGAAGCACATGCCCAAGCCGGCCACCGTTTTGACCCAGAAGGCTTGCCCGCACTGCAAGGGGAGTCACTCGAGCGACAAGCAGATCCGCGCCTGCAAGAAGCTGCAGGATCGCCAACGCAAGGAGCGCCGGAAGTAGCGTCGCGCCTGTCAGCCCTCGCTCTGGACGCACACTTGTGTCTGGAGCTTTTTATTTTACTAAACCTTGTTCTGTTACAAACTCATCTGCTTCAAGTGCTGTGGTAATAATATTTTTTGTTTTTATAATTGTATCATTGGTTTGTGCATCTTTGGCCGTCATAGTCGTGTTTCCAGTTAACTGTAAAAATTTCCCCTTTTGTTTATCTGTAGGTATAAACTCAACATTGAAAGTACAATTAGCCTCTTTGATTGTTTTGGGTAGGGTATTTATTTTCCAAGAAAGAGTATTGCTTTCTTCGCTGAAGCTTATTTGGCCAATCGTTGCGTTGGGGGTGCCCACTAGAGTGACATATTTTGGTAAGGTAGAAGTTATTTCAATGTTCTGCATTTCATGTAAATCATTAGTCAAGTCCCAAAAAACGGTCAGCTGGGTTTTTTGGCCGACTTCAGGAGGAAAGGGGCCAGAGCCAATAGGTGTGCCGTCCGTAAAATAGTACAGTGCTTTTGTTTCTAGGTCTATGTTACTATTTAAAAATATGTTTACGGGGTTACTCTTAATAGCCGAGGGAACTGACTCGCTTTGAGTGTTGGTATAAATTTCACTGATGCTTTCAATTTGTGTGTCGTCAAGATCTTCTGCATTTATAGATTTTAATTGATCTAAAGATTTTATGGGTACTGAAAAGTTAATCGTTACTTCTTCTTTGGTTTTAAATGTTTCTAGTTTTTTAATGTCAGCTCCGGTCCAAATAATAAGCTTCCCTTCGGTACTAGTTTCTATTTGGCCATAATTGTTATCACTTATTTTTTCCCAATCAATTATATCCACTGGGCTACTTTTAATTATTGTTTTGGCGATTAGGTCTTCGAAGGTGTCTGCGCCTGTATTTTTTATGACTAGAGAATATGTTAGAATTTTGCTAAGACTAACATTTTTATTGTCTGTTGAGCCGTTGATAATGAGGTAGGCTTGAATGGGTTGATCAGAAATTCTAATAAGAATTTCTTTCTCTGCTAATAGGGTATACTGACTTTCTGCGTCTTGAATTAGTAGTCTAATTTTAAAAGGCTTTTCTCGCTCTGTCTCATCAGAAAAAACCAAGTCATTTATGAAGTTACCAGCTGTTTGAACTTCTGTTCCCTTGGTGTTTGCTATTAGGTTATCAATGAACCACGTGTTGGTTTCCTCTGCGGCTTTGGGGGTGTTGGACAATGTCTGAAAGCCTTGTGGTGCAACTAGCTCTAATTTTAATTTTTCAAAATCTACATTAGTTGCGTTTGTGGGTTCAATTTTTATGTTAAATTTTTGTCCCAAAGTTACACTTGCAGGATAATTGATGTTAAAGTCGAGTTCTGGGAGTTCTAAAAGAGTGCTTAAGCTGGCTTCTTTGCTGAATTCCGAATTAAAGTTGCTTGGGACAAAGTACATTGTGGTTACTATTTTTTGCTCGTGGCTGATATCATCTATAAAGTGTCCCGATATATTGATGTAGCCGGTGGAACGGATTAGTATTACTTTAAGGTCAATTTGTTTGTTGATTATTTCGGGATCACTTCTTTCCAGAATAAAGCCTTTGGGCAGCTGGATGTTTATACGAGCTTCCTCTAGGGCAACATCGCCGATGTTTTCATATTTAATTTGGTAGTCAATTTTTTCGCCTAATTTGGTTTTTTCTGGCCCTTGAATGGTTATACTGAGGTTTTCATTATTAAAAGTTCTATGTCCACTAAAATATAAAAATCCAGCCAAGGCACTACCGGCTAGAAAGAACAAAAAAATTATGACTAAACCCCAGATTGTTTTTTTGCGTTTGGCGCGTTTTTTTTCGATCAGCTTTTTAAGAGGATCCGCTTCTTCATGAAAAAATTTTTTTTCTGAATCAAGATAACTACTTTCATCCTCGGCTGCTTTGTATAGGTTTACCAATTCTTTTATAGAATCCTTGGTGGGCTCTTTTATCTCATGACGTTTAAATTTAACCTCGGTTTTTTTCTTGCTCATAGTTATTCTACGACAAAGGCGACTAAATTATCTTGTTTCGAAGTAGTTTGAAAGTTGATTGTATTAACATCAACATCTAGGTCGTTGGGATAAACCCAATCAACTTTTTTTCCAGAGGGCAGGGAGAGGGATAGATTATAAGCGGTATTTTGTACCCCGGATTGTTTTTGTAAGTAAATGGAGTGGAAAGTTGAATTTTCTTTTTTTGAGAAAATGTTTAATAAACCCGCCTGATCATTAAATTTAAAATGGAAGGGGAGTTTATATGTAATAATAACTTCAGACGTTTCTCCTGGGTCTGTCTGGATCCAGTTACCAAAGACTGTTTTTCCAAACTCATTGTTGATTTGTGTTTTCGAATTAGGCTCTATCCAAGAGTTCCCTTGGATTCTTAATAAATCAACATCTTCTGTCCAGTGCTCTTCTATTGGTTCGAAATTAGTGCGTGGAATGTCGCTAAAACCAGTAGCTGTTAGCAACTGACTTCCCTCTGGTACGTATATTCTAACGTAATTAACATTAGATTTACCACTTAGCTCATTGGTTGGGTCCCCAGTGTGTTTTCTGGTTATGGTTAAGGTGTTGGTAATTTCTCCATTAGAATCTATTTTTGAGGCCAGGCTATAGTTCTGCTCAATAACAGCATCTGTCTTATAGCCACGTATATTGGCATTTATAATTGAGAGGTAGTCTCGGGAGCTGTCTTTGATTGAGCCAGTCCAATTATAAGATGAGAATTTTTGTTGAACGGCCTCATTGTGAAAATAAAGTTGTATGTCTTTTTCGCTTAAGGAATTTTTTAAGACTTGGATTAGATCAACCATATTTTCTCCTTTGAGGGAAAATAATTTTTCTATCAAAGTCGGAGCGATATCGGCGATTAGTTGTTTAGGTTTATTCTCGTTTTTATCATAGCCAAATTCAACTGTATTTTGTGTTTCTTCGATAAAATTCTCAGCTGTTAATAGTAAGCCGTATTTGGGGACGGCGATGGGTCCGACAATATCTAAAAGCTTAGGCACGAGACTTGCGTTTATAGCAATTACACCATCAGTGGTTGGCCCGCCAGACTTTTCATAAAACCAGCGCACTTTTTCAGCTGACGTAGCAAAGTCCGGGAACCAATTTGCGTCTTGTAATTCCCAGCGAGATTGAATTAGTTGCAATGGATAGGGTGCTATTTTATTTTCTAAAAGTTGGCCTTGAAGTGCATAAATACCTCCGCCAGGAATCTCGAGATTTTTTATTTCTCCTTGGTCGATATCTACTAAGGCAAAGCTACCCATAAAGCCTCCAGTGGGCCGGATTTCGTTGTTATTTTGGAAAACAACTAAATAACGTTTAAAATAATCAGCCCCGAGGATTTCATTTAGGGCTTTGGTTAGGCTGGCTAATTCCTCAATATCTTTTAAGGCTACATCAAAATAGGTTTTTATTTGAGTGAATATCTCTCTTTTTTCTTCAGGTATTGCTTGTATCCTAATTTTATTTAAGCTTTCATTTATTTCTTTAAGTTGTGGAAGTAGGGTTTGAGCTTTTTCTTCGACCAGACTAATCTTCTCGGTTAATTTTAGGCCATTATCTTCTTTTAAACCTGCAGTAACAACAAGCAGGTCTTTGCCCACAGATGAAACAAGCTTCCCTATCTGTAATAAATATTCAGCATCGGCAAGATTGGCTGAGTCACCAGGGATAATTTTTAATATGGCTTGAATCTCGTTGTCTATATTTTCTAACTCTTTTTTTGCTTGTTCAAAATTAGATTGGGCTGAATCAAGACTTAAATTTGCCCGCTCCAGTTCGTTGTTGGTTATTGCAGTATTAGCTAATTTTAGGTCTTCGTAGGCATTTTGTGCATAAGAAATGACATCTGTTTTTGTTTTTTGTAGCTCAGAGTAATAACCGAAACCTTTTATTGGCAAAACCACAAGTAAACAAAGCATTAAGTAAATAATTATTTTCCTATGCCAGTTTAACGGTAAATTGAAATGGTAATACCAGGGTGTGGCTGTAAACTGTTCAAGTATCTCATTTTCGTTGATTGGTCGGTTGTCTTGTATTATGACCACATCCTCATGTGCTTGGTGTATGGCGGGCGTAGTGGCAGGGCGGAGATCTCTTATTGGTAGCGGTTGACTTTGTTGTTTGTTAAATAAAAACTCACGGACTAAATGTTTTTTTTCTTGAGTATTTTTTTTCTTTTCAACTAATTCACTTAAATCAAGGACAAAGGGAGAGTGCTCTCTGTTGGGATTTGTATTGTTTATAATAATATCTGTGTGTCCCTTAAAAACCGGGTCTGGCTTTGTTTTTATCCTCTCTGACTTGGGCAATACGGCCGCTAATTCTTTGACAAGATTTTCGGTTAATTGTTGTTCGGATTCTTTCTGTTGGTGGGCGGTCAAGAGCTCATCAATTTCGTGTTGTAATAACCCGATAGAAACTGCAGGTGTCTCTTGTTTAAAAATTTGTTTGGGTGCGGGTGGAATTTCTTTTTTGGTAATAAAAATCTTAGAGACACGTTTCTCTTTTGGCGCTATTTTTTTGGCGAGAACTCTTTTTTTCTCGATTTTATTTTGTTTAACTTTTTTCTTTTTGGTTGGCACGGTTTTTGTTTGTTTTTTCTTAGCACGCATATATTTTTAAATCGAGTTATATATCGCTAGCGTATCTTGGGCGCATTGCGTCCAACTAAAGCGTCGACAATTCTGGGTGCCCCTATCCATTAGTTTGGCTCTGAGGTTTTCATCAGAAACGAGTTGGGCTATCT
>CAZMEQ010000020.1:0-13593 GCA_964565345.1 uncultured Gammaproteobacteria bacterium
ATCAGAACCAACCAAATACCAATATAAGCCGACATTTTCTTCATCATACCCAGCTCTAATATCGTATATAGTCATATCTCCGTAGTCACGGGTGATTTCTTCTAACAATTCTCCCTGGCCATTCCATAAGCCAGCATAAAAACTACCATTGGTACCTGCCACCAAAGACCATCTTGCGCCCTCCACTAAAACCGAAGAAATCGCGAAAAGATCTTCCTCAGTAAAACTGTCAAAAACAGAACAACTAACGATTTCAGAAACATCGTCAATAAAAACGTTTAACACTTGACCATTATCCCCAACTAAACTCCATACACTGCGTGAACCTCCAAACTCTTCATAAGTACTGGCATTTATTGTCCCACTTATTAACGGCTCTTGGGCTTCATTTAAACATATTTGAGTGTAAGTACAACCGACGTTTTCTACACATTCTACTTTGTAAACTTCGCCATTATCCCCGGCTACACCCATAACAATGTTTTCATCGCCTTCATGCAAAAAAGTTGCTGTATAAAAATCGGTAGTAATTAAAGGGTCAGTAGCAGAAAAGTCAAAATAGCCATCACCATCAGAATACACGCCCAAGGTTCCACCAGTGCCTGCCAGCAAAAATTTTTCATTTTCATCACCTTCCTGAAAGAAATAATCAACAGAGGTAAAATCTTGATCCAAATCAGGCAAAGAAAGGTCCTCCATGTCTATCTCAACTAAAGAGGCTAAATAATAATCAATATTTGTACCAGCTGGGGTGTAAGCCGTTGCTGTCAGGGTGGCCGATTTGACTGTATCCGGCGAGTCGTAAAGAACGTTCACTAAACTAGAAAGTATTTCTGCCCCCGTTGGTCGCCCCCAGTTATCATCATCCCCCCCTTCACTGGCCCGAGCAAAATAACCGTCACTTCCAGAAACATAAACATAATTATTAAACGATTTTATTGACAAAAGGTCCACGTCTTCTCCTGTTGTATAACCAGTTTCAAAACTCTGGCCACCGTCTTCCGAAATTAAAACCGTATCACTATCCCCCACCGTAAAAATAAGGTCGGTTTCGCTATCTGTTAAAACAGCTCGGAGCGTAGTATTAACATTGGTGTCTAAATATTCAAGACTGTCGTTAGTATCATCATAAATAAGAGTGCCATTTTCTCCGACTACGTACCAAAACGCCCCTCCCTCCAAAGAGCCAACTGCAACACCATACAAATCCATACTACCATAATCCGTGACTTGATACGGTGTTTCAAAACTATTGATGTGAATCATGGCAACACCATCATCACCTACAGTCCAAACACCAAATATCTCTTCATTAAAATTAATGGCTTCTGAATAATTCAAATCCTGTGTTACCCCCGTTTCGACTTCTTCACAAATAATATTTTCTGGATCAGAAATATCTAAATATAAAGCAGTGCCTTCATCGCCCACAATAAAGGCACCAGTCAAAGTATTGTTGGCTGGAACTATTGAATTAAGGTTTTGAGAAACCAATGGAGCTCCACCGCTTTGACACAAAGATTCTACCTGACACTCGATCTCTATGTCTCCCTCACAATAGACAGAATGGACTGTGCCATTATCGCCCACAAAGAATGCCCCCCCCTCCAATGGAGCAAAATCATTAACATTAGCAATACCTAGATCTGGTACTGCAAAAAATTGTTCAGACTCTGCTTGCACAGCAAAAAAGTCACCCGCACGACTAGCCACAAGCACCATATCATCATCACTATAACTATAAGGCACCTCCACTAATAAAGATGAACTTAACCCCAAATCCAAAACATCCCAAAAAGAACTCTCGATAGCATAAGTTTGCTGCTGCTCCAACCGGAAAAAATCATCCGTTATTTCGGGGTAGTTTTGATAATCTTGTTGCCACAGAAAAATGTCTAAATCGTTATCATTATCATAATCAACTACAAAATAACTGCTATACGAGTTACCCAGTGTTTCTATACCATTCAAAAAGGAAGAGTCCGCTGTAAAGTTGAAATTACCATAATTACGTAAAATTGCGTCTTCTTGTTCTTGCCCAAAAGAATACAAAATATCAACAAAGCCATTGTTGTCTAAATCAGCTAAAACCACATCATCAACTGCATCTGGCATGTTAATATTAAGTCCAAGCTCAAATCCCCTTTTGTCATTAATCAAAAGTTTGCCAGGAGCTAAAATGTCTAGCCAGCCATCATTATCAAAGTCAGCGACATAAACTTTATTCCAGCCACCGTCATATCCATAATAATCGCTCAACTGCTGTAATTGATAATTTAAACCCGAACCATCATTATAACCTATTATCACCTCGCAAACATTTTCAGTCTCACACCGTGGGTAAATTGCATCCATATCACCATCATTGTCCATATCTCCAACAGCAAAGCCATGCAGATCTTCACCAAACGGCTCTGAGCCTAAAACATCATCATGTATATCAAATTCACCAGCCCCATTATTAATTAACAAAACCGGTGTCCTAGGTGCATCTACTTCAATGTCAAACCACCCAAAAGCATCAAAATCACCATCTAAATCTACGTCAGCAAGTTTTAACTCAGATAAGCGTTCTATTCCCAGGTTCTGCTCAGCAAAAGACACGGAGCCCTCACTTAACCATTCATTGATATAGACCTTTGATCCCAAAATAAAGTCATCATAACCATCACCATTTAAATCTGCTACTGACACACTTGCTTCTTCAGAAACCGTGTCGAGTATAACATCTATATAACTGCCCTCACTCCATAAACGATTAATTCGTAAAATTAAATTTAGACTATCAACGTCAGCCACAATCGTATCTACATATCCGTCCTTGTCAAAATCACCACTACCTAAGGTCACATACAGGTCAGTTTCAAGTTGCCAATGCAACGAATTCTCGTTTGGACATAGATTAACTTCATTCTCCAAAATTTCGATAACATCGTTTGTCCCGTCCGCATTTGCATCATAAGAGATAAACGCCTGAACTACACCACTAAAAAACAAGTTCTTGGCACTAAAATTACCCCAGCCATCATTAAACATTAGGCCGCTATCACCATCATCAGCACAAAGGAGATCCAAGTCACCATCAGCATCCAAGTCAGACAAAGCTATTCCATGATTACAAATATTAGATGTTAAATTGCCTTCATCAACTTCAAAAGAATTACCTAAATTAAAGAAAATTTTATTACTGGTCACAACATCAATATCACCATCATTATCTACATCTCCCAAGTTAATACGATCACCCAGCAACATTTGATCATCAATGACGGTGCTAGTCCACGCTAGACCTTGTTGATTATAGTAAATAATACTTTGAACAGACGCCTCTGCCCAGTCTAAGATCAATAGATCTAAATAATTGTCATTATTAAAATCGGCCAAGGCAATGTCCGCTATTTGCCCGCCCATCGAAATAAAATCGCTACCAATTAAAGTAAACTCTCCATCACACGCACCTTGAAATAACTCGACACTATCACTCCCAGCAACAAAAATGTCTAAACATCCATCAGAATCATAATCACCGACTTCCGCACGCTCCATGGTTTCAATTTGAGAATCGCCCAAAACTTCTTCTCCCGAGAAACTACCGAACTCGTTTTGATAAGAAATATAAGCACCAGCACCAACCATTAAAACGTCCTGAAAACCATCGGCATTAAAATCTCCCACCTCAATGTCATTAGAATCCCACCCAAAAGTTTCGCCTAAAGTGAAACCATCATTGTCATTATTTATAAAAAGTTGGGCGTAATTAGGCGCATCAGCCAAAACAATAAAGTCTTGTGCTGGCAGCTCCTCCTCAAAAGATTCCAAATTAAAGGGCACTACCTTGGTTCCACTGGAACCTGGCCCAAAATTGATCATCCCCGAATATATTTCTTGAGCATCACCCAAAGAAAAATTGGCTGGGATAGACGCTTCCCCAGCTCGTACCTTCGCGGTGCTATCACCTGTGTCACCCTCAAAATCGTATGAATGTAAATTATCGATCCAACTTAAATTTTCATTTTCCACAACAGAAGAAGACGCTGTCTCAAAATAAACATTACCCGGACTGAAATCAGAAAAATTACTACTTTCCGAAATGGCTCGGACACGCCAATAATATCTTGTTCCGGTCGACAAACTATACTTTTCTGGAAGCTCAAAAGAAGCAACTTCTGACGCTTCATATGGGGTTGACTGCGACCACCCCAAAGAATCCTTCCTTTGATCAAAAGACAAAATGGCCGTCCTTAAATTAGGATCATTATAAATTTGTAATTGATAATAAATCCCTTCACCCTCCCCATCTGGAAACTCTGAATAAAACGTAAACTCAGGCGTTAAATCTAGGTCATCAGCCATTTGCGCTGGAGTCAAATTTAATGGCGTTCCCGGGGTACCAGCGATGGTGGCTGTTTCTACACGGCAAGCAGCAGATGTCCCGACTTCATTCACCGCCACTATTTGGAAACAATAAGCCGTCCCACCTTCCAAAGAAGAAACTTCAGCATTCTCTGTATCTTCCGCCAAAGTTGCGATTAATTCCGAATTTTCTTCTTCACAAACTTCCTGATATACCAAAAAATTATCTTCATTATATGCTTTATCATTCCATACCAATTCCAGTGAACTGCCTGTTACATTTTGGGCCGCACATGGTCCAGGCATATCCGGCACTGCATTTTTAACGTAAAACATTAAATAGGGTGTCCCTGATTCACCTAATATAAGTTGCCCGCCAGAGTCCAGAGCAGCTGAAATTGCGCTAGGGAATGGGAAATATTCATTCGTTTCATGATCGAAAGAAACGCCCAGCTTATCTGCAGCAAAAAGATACATTTTACCCTCTCCATCCATTAACAACAGGTCCTCATCAAAATCTAAGCCCATGGTGTAATAGGTCCAACCACTCCCGCCTAAATAATATATTCTATTCCCTATTTTGACATAAGGTTGATCCGACGAATCAGTTTCTAAACTGACATTATTATCCGCTTCATGCCCCCAAGACTGGGAATTATCCATAGCAACACGTTCATCCCAATCATCAATCGCGCGGCCATATAGATAAAAATCCGTACCATTAATGATAGACTCACCCAATGCCTCACGATATGCGACATGATAATGCCCACTACTATCAATGTCCAAGCCAACACCCAAGATTTTACCGACTGTACTATCTAAAGTATACTCATCCCAAGTTAACCCATTGAATTTACTTAATTTTAAATTGTATTCTGCACCCCAAACAACTACGGGTAAACAATCTATATCCAATTTTACATCATAATCCATGAATTCACCGGACATCCCTCCCAATGTAACAACATGCTTAGCAACGCCCTCTCCGTATTCATAATATAAAATAGTTCCATTACCGTCGGCCTTTGTCCCACCAGCAAAAACATTCAAACTATCCGGATCATAACTACCGTCAGCACACTGTTGAACTATTTTTGGATAATCATAATTTATATATTCGCTACTTTCACCAAAAGGAAACTCTAAATCCAGCGCGTCAACATACCAGGTATCATCTACATAAAAACTTGCTAATAAATATCTCTTATAAACGTCTTCATCATAATCATGCATCGACATTGACCAAGCCTGATAGAGTGCATCATTATTTCCGCTAGCAACGCCAATGTGAGACAAGCTGGTTTGTGATATCCGAGTAGCCAGATTATAAGAAGTGCTAAAATTTTCTCCGGCTAAATAATAAACAGGGTGTTCATTGCTGTCATCTGTAAATACCATTAAAGCGCCATTAATAAACGACAGCCTTGGCACGTAAGAGATTGTTCCATCGCCAACAATTAAAGGATCTTCCCACCCACCCATATCGCTCCATCTAAGAACAGCCAAAGAACCAATTCCATCATACAAAACATATAGGTTCCCATTTCCATCGTCCCGAACGTCAAAAATTGTACTAGCAGCGATAAGCTCAAACGCTTCTGTAACCCACGTCCCATCAGTATTCAACAAGTGAACTGCCTCACCATTATTACTCATGAAAACATAATGCAAAGCGTCGTTATGTTCATCATATACCAAAAAGCCACCTCGGCCCTGGGCGTAATAGCAACCAGCTCTAGTAGAAAATGGAATATTTTCAACCGTCCAATCAGCCCCATTAAATTCTGCTGTATACATGGCAGGACTTAAATCATTATAGTCGGTATAAGCAAATATTAAATTACCGTTGTTTTTTTCTTCGAGTTTCAAGCCAAGGTAAGAACAAGCCCCACCATTTGTATTAGCAACTGACACAGGTTCTGACCAAGCACCTTCTTCATAAATTGTATGAAAAAAATAATCAACTTCTGCGCTAATGGCATAAACAACATGTAATCGCCCCGCATTGTCATATTGAAAATCAAAATCCGAAGCATCGATTGGATCATTAAAACTTTCCCAATCCAAAGAGTCCGTTATCCACGTCCCTGTTTCATCCAACACGGCCAACCGTGGACTACCATAACCACCACCAGGAGAAACCGGCCCATCTTTTTGTAAATACATCATAATCGGACGGCCGGTTGTTTCGTCTATTTTTACTTTAAATTT
This sequence comes from uncultured Gammaproteobacteria bacterium, assembly GCA_964565345.1. Lineage (GTDB taxonomy): Bacteria > Patescibacteriota > Patescibacteriia > UBA11705 > JABHMO01 > GWC2-39-14. The sequence goes on from CAZMEQ010000020.1 coordinate 6,568, forward strand.
GCTAACCGAACAAGTCCCACCCTGACACAAATCTAATGGGCGCATAGACCAGGAGTTATCTCCCGGCGCCTGATAATAATAATTAAAATAATTTAACCCCAAAAGCAAGTCATAGTCTACAAAAAGAAAAACATGCTTTCCACCAGCTGCATCTTCAATAAATTCCCGCGATTGTCCCCAAGCCCAATAAACATCCTTTCCCCAATCAAGCCCAGCCGTATTCCCTAAAACATAACCAGAAACATTCTCGCTACTTGTTTCCGCATTTTCTAAAACAGAACGACGATCTTCGTAAATAGAAAAAACATAATAATCATATGTTGTATCTTCATCAAAATACACATCCACATAACTTGTAGTGTCTTCTGGTTCTAACGACAAAAACTCCCAATCCCCATCATTTTGAACATCTCTACGCCAAATAACATAACCACTTTCATAATTAGCATTGTCTGTCCAACTAATGGTATTTTCAGTCTGCCCAGTAGAGGCTACTGTTAATCCGGTTGGCACAGCAGGAGTAGTATAAACCTGGTCAGAAGAAACCGCTTCTGACTCATTTTCTCCCTCAAGAGCCGTAACCCGATAAACGTATTTATGATTTGCTTCGCCTGACTTGTCTACCCAGTTTTCAACATCAGCTGCTGCTTCAGTTAACACATCCCAAGAACCATCGTCTGTTTGTCGTTCGATGCGGTAGCCATCTTCGCTAGTTGCATTGTCTTCCCAACTTATCGCAATGTAATCATCGTCACCATAAAAAGCTCGGACACTTGATGGTGCACTAGAAGATACCGAAAAAGATCTAACTGCTCGCACATTCATAGACGAGCCTTTAGGCACTGGCGGCACCTGCACTCCATCGGCAAAATTTTGCCCCCAAGCTTGAGTTGAATCAAACTCTGAAGAACTCCAGTAGCCATCAGACTCAAAGCTTCCAATAATATCTTTATTTAGATAGAGCTTATTAAGCTCATCCTGCGATGGTAAATACCAATCATCAAAGCCGCCCTCAACTAAATCAAAGGCAACCTTTGCTGCAATCCCTTCGGTTAAACATTCTGTCACAATCTCAGTTGTATTTTGGCTACCAGTGCCTATGGCCGTACCATCTGCACCAGAATTTTCTACGCCTGAGCACCCCCATGTTGCGTCAATGGAGCCTGCCGAAACAACTAATCCTTGGACCAAATCTGGATTATAGCCCGGATCCCCTGGTTGCAGAATATAACCAATCACTCCGCCTCCATAACTATCACCCACACCCAAAATATCAGCCGATACCCGTTGCCAGATAACAAAAAAACCACTAACTAAAATAATTAGTAGCAATGTTGCTAAAATTCGAAAATTTTTCCGGATTATTACACCCACAAATTTTCACTTCAAATTACCCTTTTATTATAACATTTTTTTATCCTTATCCGAAGCAAAAAATCATGAGTTATACACATCATTTTAATACAAAAAAACGACTTTTAATCGTTTTCTTTAATAGTTTACCACTCGTAGTCCGAAGGGACGAAGAGTGGTGGGCCGGGCAGGATTCGCACCTGCGAAGGCGAAAGCCAGCAGATTTACAGTCTGCCCCATTTGACTGCTTTGGTACCGACCCCCAATTACTGAAAAATTATATCAGTAAAATAAGACTAGCACAACCGGACCTTTTTTTCAAGTATCTATTGCGACAGCTTAAAAATACAAAAATACAAATATTTGATATAATAATCTTAATTAAAATAAAAATATGCGCAAAAAAATCATTCAAGTAGTTCTTTGTCTTTTAATACCTCAGGCGGCTGGGCTAATTGGTTCTCTTTTTACCACACCTCAAATCAGAACCTGGTATGCCACCTTAGTTCGACCTGACATAGCACCACCCAATTGGATTTTTGGCCCAGTTTGGACTCTCCTATTTTTGCTAATGGGCATCGCACTCATTCCAATTATCAAAAGTAAAATGAAACATAAAGAAGTCGCGTATCTGGTCTTTGGCACACAATTAGTTTTAAACGTCTTTTGGTCCGTTTTTTTCTTTGGCCTACAAAACCCCGCTATGGCCTTGTTTGAAATAATTTTCTTGTGGTTTGTAATTTTGATGAATATCTTAATTTTCTGGAAAATCGATAAATGGTCTGGAATATTATTAATCCCCTATTTAGCTTGGGTAAGTTTTGCTTCTGTTTTAAATTATTTCTTCTGGACACTAAATAAATAAAAAGCCCGAATCCTCGTGAAAGAGTCGGGCTTTTGACCAACTAGTCCCGTTGGTCGTTGTTTTCAAGCACGCGGTGAATGCGGACATTACACGACCGACGGAAAAGAATTGTCAGGATGATGAACACCGCGCCCAGTGGCTGCGGGATGACCTCTTCGGTCATAAGCAAGACAATGCCAACGAGCAAAAACGGAAGACAGGCGAGGATGAGCAGGTTACGCATGAACGTATCACTCCAAAGATCTGACAATGTTTGACGCGAGGTCAAGGTCATGGAACGCACCTCCTGTTGGCTCAAATAACGAAAAGAGTATAGGAATATTCTCTTTTTTTGTCAATGTGTTAATATTGCTTGCTTAGCTAACCACTGCTACAATTGGCATATGAAATTCAAACTTAAATCAGACTACAAGCCAGCCGGTGATCAACCCCAAGCAATAGACAAACTAGTGGCTGGCTTAGAAGCTGGTAAAAACAAACAAACACTTTTAGGCGTGACTGGATCAGGCAAAACGTTTACTATTGCCAATGTTATTCAAAAAATACAAAAACCGACTTTAGTCATTGCCCACAATAAAACTTTAGCTGCTCAACTCTGCAACGAATTCCGTGAGTTTTTTCCGGACAATGCAGTGGAATATTTTGTGAGTTATTATGATTATTATCAACCAGAAGCATATTTACCCAATACCGATACCTACATTGAAAAAGAAGCTCAAATCAACGAAGAAATTGATCGACTCCGCCACGCTTGCACGCAAGCGATCTTATCTCGAAAAGACGTCATTATTGTCGCCTCAGTTTCGGCTATTTACAGTTTAGGTTCTCCCGTAGAATACGAACGAACACTGTTGCATTTACAAGTTGGCCAAAAATTAGATCGCCGGGCGCTCATGGAACAACTTATCGAAATGCAATTTAACCGAACTAACGCAGAACTAAAACGAGGCACATTCAGAATGCACGGCCAGATTTTTGACATCATGCCCATTAATGAAGAAATGATCTATCGTTTTGAAATTGATACAGACATTAAATCAATTGAAGTCCTAGATCCAATTACCCGTGGCATTAAAAAAACCGTTAGTGATGCCTGGTTCTTCCCGGCCCGACACTATGTTATTGGTGAAGAAACCAAACAATCAGCTTTTGCTAATATTAAGGCCGAACTGAAAGATCAACTCGCAAAATTTAAAAAAGAAAAAAAACCTTTAGAATATGCGCGCCTATCGCGCCGCGTCAAATATGATTTAGAAATGATTCAAAACGTGGGCTATTGTAGCGGTATCGAAAATTATTCCAGGCATTTTGATGGCCGAGCCGAAGGTGAAGCTCCCTACTCTTTAGTTGATTACTTTAAATATGCTGCGCCTGACTTCCTAACCGTGATAGATGAATCACACGTGACTGTACCGCAGATTCGCGGCATGTTTAACGGCGATCGCGCGCGTAAAGATGTGTTGGTGGACCACGGCTTTCGCCTACCTAGCGCGCGAGACAATAGACCCCTTAAATTCGATGAATTCGCAGAGCGGACACCCCGAACAATTTATGTGTCCGCTACCCCCGCTGAATTTGAATTAAAAGGCTCAGGACAAATCGTTGAGCAAATCGTCCGGCCAACGGGGCTGGTTGATCCTGAGGTTTTAATCGTACCGATTACAGATAAAAAAACTGGGCGATCGCAAATTGATGATTTAATCAAAAGAATCGAAAAACAAATTAAAAATAACGAACGTACCCTGGTGACAACCATTACCAAACGCATGGCCGAGGACTTATCTGAGTATCTTAAAGAAAAAAATATTAAAGTGACATACTTGCACAGTGATGTCCATACTTTGGAACGGATTCAAGTCATTAATGATTTGCGCACTGGAAAAACCGACGTGGTTGTTGGCGTTAACCTTTTGCGTGAAGGCTTGGACATTCCGGAAGTTTCGCTGGTCGCAATTCTTGATGCAGACAAGGAAGGATTCCTGCGTAGTGAAACCAGCTTGGTGCAAACCATAGGTCGTGCCGCACGCAATGTGAACGGCCAAGTTGTTTTATATGCGGACAATATCACTGGATCTATAAAACGAGCGCTTAAGGAAACTGATCGTCGCCGTAAAATTCAACTGCAATACAATAAAGACAACAATATAACACCAAAGACGATTCAGAAATCAATTCGCAATATTTTAGCGGACTTCGGATTGTCGTTAGACAAAGTTAAAACAAGAAAACATAAAAACAAAAGAACAATTGCAGAACTTGATTTACTGGGTGATGAACGACCACTGGCAGAAATTATCAAAGAAAAAGAATTACAAATGCGCGATGCGGCTAAAGATTTAGAGTTTGAGTTAGCTGCGGTATTGCGTGATGAAATCAAAGAACTAAAAAGTAGATTAAAATAAAAGTATGTTCAATCCATTCAGCGTGTTTAGCGGAGAGTTTCATGAATTCTTTGTGACTGAATTCTTCTTGACAGCCCCGATTGTTATTGCGTATTTATTCTTTCTTAGTTTAATGGCTCGGAAAACACACCAAAAAGGAAAAAACATCACTTTCTTCCCGGGAATGTTAACGGCAATCTTATTTGCTTTAGGTGTTCTTGTAGTCATCGCGGTTATAATATCTAGCTTATATAGAGGCAATTGCGGCGAAGGTTGCGGTATGTTTTTCCTCTTTGTTCCACCAGTTTATATCGCCAGCCTCGTAGTTAATTTTTTAGTGGCTTTACTAATTAGCTTCTTAACAAAAAAATTCAATTTTACCACGAAAAAGTACACTATAGCCTCGATCGTTTTTGTCGCTATATATTTGGCCATTCTCATCCCCTATTTAAGCCTTTACCACGAAGCACGACCAAGCGACGAAAGCACTTGGATAAAAAAAGCCATCGAGCAAAACAACCCTAAACTTTGTTCTAGAATCAAACCAGCCCTGATCGATTCCAATAAAAACGATTGGAAAGAGACATCCTGTTTGGCAGATGGCGGGAAAAACACTGGGAATATTGCCTTTTGCCAAGCCATAAGATTAACGACAGAGTCACGCTGGTTCGCTGACGAATGTTACACTGCAGTTGCTTATCAAAACAATCAAACACAAACATGTGACTATGTTTCAACCGAAAAAAAGGCTGACTGTTTACTGTTAGTGAGGGGAGCAAATTATATTAAAGAAAAAAACTGCCCCGACGCTAGTCTAAAAACATGTTTGAATGAAAGTTGTCCCTTTTATTACCCAGCTCTTGATTCAGATCACTTAATAAATTGTTTAACAACACAAGCACAGCTGCAAGTAGATACTACCTACTGCAATTTTATTCCCAGCGAGAGAGAACGGCTACATCATGGGTTTAATACACGTTATGAAGACTATAACTCCATAACTAAAATCTCTCAGAAATATTTATGTCTCAATAGCACAAAAATGTATACAGCTTTTTCCCAAGTATATGATTGCAAAACACTACCGCCCTTTCTCTGTTTAAACAATGCCTGCAACAAATATGTTGATACTTTTTCGGCTGAACTCAATTCTACCAATTTAAAAAATCCACAACAATTAGGCGAACTAAGGGAATGCTTTGATCAAACAGCTACAGAAATCCAACGCCCAGATCTTTGTACCAAATTAGATACAAAAGAAAATATTTATCGTTGTTTAGAAAGATACAGTAATTTGGTCGGATTAACCAACAAAGAACGACCCTTATGCGAACCCATTAAAGGAACACTAAATTACGAACCTTGCTTTAACATGACCCGCTAAAAATAAGATAAAATCGGAGCCCCATGATTGGGGCTCTTTTTTTTGTAATCGAATTGACAAAAAATACCCAAGCCATTAAAGTACTATCTTGTGTTTAGCACAAGTGAACCTTTCACAGGAGGCCCACATGCCCATCACCGTGACATCTGACAAGCGGATGGATCAGTTCATCGCCGGGGCACTGACACCAGAAGTCCCCACTCCGTTCAAGGAGCTCTTCGACCGCGCACAGGCGGTCCTGACCGAACTCGCCAAGAGCGTCTTCTTCCGACGCTACATCGCCGAGAAGATCCGCGAGGAAGCCGGCGTTCAGCGCGAATTCCTCCGTATCGCCCGCTCTGACAACGGGCAGGAAGGCGAATGGCTCGTCTTGACCGCCGACTACAAGCTGAAGTTCTGGCGTCCCGGAACCGATCCGATGGCACTGGAACTTTACGACCTCGAAGGCCACGACCACGTGGGCTTCCTACTTTCCAAGGCAACCGACCGCCTGCGCGCCATGAACAGCTACATGCCGGCCATGCGCTACCTCATCTCCCGCTTCGGTGAGCCCAGCTTCACCGTAGCAGACATCGAAGCGGAATCAAGCAGAAACGGCACGATCGACATCGTCTTGCTTTCGGATCGTTTGGGCAGCGAATCCTTGGCCACAGCCGGAGAAATGCTCAAAAGCCAACTCGAGAATTTGCAATTCCGTGTTCGAATGTCTACCCAATTACCGGGCGTCATGCTCGAAGATCTTCAAACCACCTCCGGAGCTGAAACGATCTTCGTTCTCGAACTGTTGCCAGGTCAAGGCGAACAGCACTCGACGCTCTGGGATCAACTGCCAAACACGATCAGACAGAGGTTCATCCCACACAACGCCCTGGCCATGCACTTCTACCGAAGTATCGGCTATTGCAGGGAAATGCTGAGACGTCCGTCCACCAGCGAGATAGTGGACATGGAACAAGAGACACTACTCGACCTACTCAACACCATGTTCGCGAACTGACCACTCCCTCCCCAACAGCCACGGCTGTTTGGGGAGTTTTTTTGGA
>CAZMEQ010000021.1:0-13444 GCA_964565345.1 uncultured Gammaproteobacteria bacterium
CTTATTGGGGGTTTTGCTCAAAAAATGTTCGAACTTCGTTCAAAAAACACCGCCATTTATTTTGAACGGACAACAATAAAAAACTCCCTGTCACACTGAGCTTGTCGAAGTGGGCAGGGAGTTTTTTATTATAAGTGTTTTTTAATTTCTTGGTAGACTTGTTCTATTGAGAGGTTTCCATCAACTTCATGAAATAAATTTTTTTCTTTGTAATAATCTATAAGAGGAATAGATTCTTTTTTAAAAGCATTAATTCGGTTAGCCACAGCTACAGGATCCTTGTCGTCGCCGCGCCCTTCTATACCAGCACGAGCACTAATTCTTTTTTCGGCTGTTTCTTGGTCAATTTGTAAATAGAAGAACCCGACCATTTCTAAACCCATATTTATCATTACCTGATCGAGCATTTTAGCTTGAGCTAACATTCGTGGAAAGCCATCAAATATAATGCCTTTATCTTCTTTTTGGAGTTGTACTTTCTGGATAACTTGACTCATTAGTTCATCGGGGATTAGGCCGCCTTGTTCTACGTAGGGTTTTATTTCTTTTCCCAAATTTGAGTTGGATTCAATTTCGGCGCGGAGATGATCGCCCATGCCAAATTGAATAAATTGATATTCTTTAGCGATTAATTCAGCCTGCGTTGTTTTACCACTAGCGGGCATTCCGTAAAGACAAATTACTTTTTTCATATATAAAATATTTATAGGCTTCCATTATAGAAGATATTTTTTTTCTTGGCTAGACCTATAAATAAAGCAGATTTAATTAAAGAACATTGTCACGGATTGGTTTTTCGATTAGTAAGTTTTTTCCAGTCATTGGTTTGGGTATTTTAAGCCCCAATAAAGTTAGAATGGTGGGGGCAACATCGGCTAGCCCGCCAGGGGCGAGGTCATAAGGAGCCCCCACCAGAATGGCTGGCACCAAATTAGTGGTGTGCGCTGTATGTGGTTGCTCATTTTCGTCTAAATTTTCCTCAGCGTTTCCATGGTCAGCCGTGATAAAAGCAATGGTATCTGGTCTTTTTTCGACTAAATTAATAATACGTTGAAGCTGTGTATCAACGCATTCAATAGCTTTGACCGTGGCTTTAAAATTGGCTGTGTGTCCAACCATGTCTGGGTTAGCGAAATTAATAAAGATAAAGTCAGTGTCTTTTAGAATCTGTTCAATCGTTTTGTCGGTAATTTCGGAAGCCTTCATTTCGGGCGCCAAGTCATGGGTAGTAACATCTTTACGACTTTCAATGAGAACATATTCTTCTTTATCATGAGGTGTTTCATCACCACCATTTAAAAAGAAAGTGGCATGGGCATATTTTTCGGTTTCGGCAATATGCGCTTGGCTTAGACCAGCTTGTGAAATTTCGGCAGCTAATGTTGTTTCGGGCTTTTGTGGTTCAAAAGCGACTATTACGGGTAAGCCTTTTTCATATTCAGTCATAGTCACATGAAAAACATCTTTATTCTTAGTTTCTTCAATAGTGAGTTTTGTTATCAAGCGTGCTCTATCCGATCTAAAGTTAAAGAAGATTACTCCATCGTGTTCTTTTATCGTGTAGGGTTGGCCGTTTTCGGCTATAAAGACTTGCGGTTCAATAAATTCATCTGACAAGCCCTGATCATATAATTCTTTAACAACTTGTGAAGGAGTTATGTTTTTATGAGCATGTCCATTCCCTTTAAAGAGAGCCTCCAGAACTTTTTGAACGCGATCAATGTTACCGTCTCGGTCCATAGCATAATAACGACCAGAAACTGAGGCAATAAAACCGACGTTTAATGATTTTAATTCAGCTTCAATTTTTTCTATATAGGCACTAGCGCTTTGTGGAGGTGTATCGCGTCCATCGGTAAAAATGTGTAAAGCAATTTTTTTTAGTCCAAAGGTGTGAGCAGATTTTAGCAGGGCAATTAGATGATCATGGTGGCTGTGAATACCGCCGGGGCCGATTAAACCCTTAATATGTAAAACAGAATCATTTTTTTGAACATGATTGAAGAGATTAACAAAGGCAGGGACACTTAAAAATTGATTATTTTCTGCAGCTTTGGAAATACGAACTAAGTCAGTATCGATAATGCGCCCAGCCCCAATCGTCATGTGTCCGACTTCGGAGTTTCCCATTTGTCCGTCGGGTAGGCCGACTTCTAGCCCGCTGGCTTTAAGTAGAGTGGTAGAGTATTTGTTCCAAAGATAATCAAAGCAAGGAGTTTTAGCTTGCGCAATGGCATTGTTTTCTTTTTTTTCTCGGTAGCCCCAGCCATCTAGGATTATTAAAATAAGTTGTTTTTTGTTCATAAGGGATAAGTTTGTTTCTATAGTAAAGCAAAGTTAAAAATTTTTCAAAACTAGCAAAAATCATAATTCGGTTGTAATATGAAGATATTATGAGTGATAAAAAAACAATTAATTTGCCACCACATGAGAAAGTTGCTGAAAACAGAGCCAAATTATTAGATTTACAAAAATCGGGCGAGTTTGTTTTCCATGGTTCGTTGCAAGAGATAGAAGAATTGGAGCCTCGACAAGCTTATAATTCCAATGAAATAACCCACGAACAAGAAAAAGACGGGGCTCCAGCTGTTTTTGCTACCCAGTTTGCGGATATTGCAATTTTCCGTTCGTTGGTTAATGCAGAGGGCGTGTCTGGCGGATCAACAAGTCATTTTGGAATTAATAATGATGAGCTTCAGTTTGCTGCAACGGAAAATTTATTAGCAGCAGCCAAAGGGAAAAAGGGGAAGGTTTATGTTTTACGAAAAAGTGATTTTGATGTCATAGAAGATATGCAGTGTCGGGCACATAAAAAAGTAATTCCAGTTGAGGTTATTGAAGTGTCAGATTCTGATTTACCATCAGGCATCGAGATTTTACCAGATGCACCAGACGCTCAGGTGTGGGTTCAAGCGCAACCGCCGTGGGAAGATTTTGGAGTTAATGTAGACGAAGAAGGCAAACGAAAACCTGCAACACCAGAACAAATTGCGGAAATGAATCAGCGGTTAGCCGAATTATCGCAAGTTATGTTCGGAGCTAAATTTAATTGGCATTTGGATGGAGCATTAAATATTTCACTTTTAACCGGTAAGTATATTGGTTATCACAAAGATGTTGATATTTCTGTTGAAAAAGAGGACTTAGAACAACTTGAGGAGCAATTAGCCCAAAACGGTTATGGTTTATTTCTTTCTAATACTCAACGAGAAACGGGTGAGCGATCTTTGCGTCGAGTCGGTTATAAAGTTTTTAAAGATTCTGATGAAGAGCACATGCTTATTGCGGCTATTGATGAACAGGGTAGGTTGAGACAGGATCGAGCTTTAAACTTTGTTGATGTGCACGTGGTTGGTCGCACGGATTCGGGCGCTCCAATTGGAAATGAACACTTGGGTGTTCCGATTCCAGAAAAATGGGCCCAACCATACCCACTAGAGTATAAAGGTCAAACTTTAAATTTATCGCACCCGGCTAAGGTTTTATATTTTAAATTACAACAAACGCGTAATTATGATGCAACTGATATAGATCGACTTATAGAAACCGGAGTACTTACCGCAGAAGACATCGATGAGATCTCTGCTGTTATGGAGCAAGAATTTGTAGCCATTTTTGAGAGAGCACGGGGATTATTTTCTCTTGTGTCTAATAAGATAGATTTAGGTATGAGTTCTGACGAGATAGCAAAAGTATTTTTAGAAATCGAAGGATTCAAAAGAGGTGGGATTGAGTTGCAAACAGCTTTTGAAAAATTGGGGCAAGAAATATTAGAGACAAAGGACAAGTCGGTTGATCATATTATGGCATTTGCTGTTAAATTGTTTGGTGCAGAAGAAAAGAATGAGCAGAAAAGGGCTCGTTTAAGGTTGATTAGAAAAGCTGTCGAAAAGCAGATTGCATTGAATCAGGTGAGAAATATAATAAAAGAAAAATAAGCATAAATAATGTGGTTGAAAATTTTTTAAGTCGAGAAATTATAACTCCCAAATACTCTCTCGGCGCGAAGCAGGTGCAGGAACGAGGTGAGCGTGTATTAAAACAAGAATGTGAAGAAGTTCCAGAAGCAAGAAAAATTTTGGAGTCTCTAGATTTAGACGTAGTGCGAGATATTTTAATTGAAAAGTTGAAACGGGCCGGACTAGCACAAGATCAAGTAAATTTTATATCGTCTGCTCGCATTTTATTTTATAAAAAGTTTGGTTTAGTCCAGCCACATGGAGCCTTCGAGCCCGTGGCTAATATGATAGCAATAAATTATTATCGTTTATTAGCAATTTCTTCTTCTGAAATAAGATCTTTAATGTTGCGCGCTGCCATTCACGAAGAAGTCCATGCGGTTTCTCGGGTAGTCTGCCGTGTTGATAGTTATGGAGACACAGAAGCAGTTTCGCTCGGGCTGGCTCGTCAGGAAAGTGGGCAGAGAGGAAACGACTTTATTTTATTGGAGGAGGGAATTACGGAAAAATTTGCGCAAGAAATTTTTGGTGAATATAATCGCAGAACAGGTGGAGAGAAGGTAAGCGGGGATCTTCCCCCTATCGAGGCTTATGATTTATGTGTAAAATTAGTGGACGTTGTGATTGGAAAAATATCAGCAAAAAGACAAATTCCGATTACCACTGTTTGGGACGCGATCCTAGAAGCTAAACTTAGGGGAAGAGATTTGCAAGAGCCAGAGTTATGGGGTGATTTAACAGAAATGTTTACGCCTAGTGTTATGGAAAAAATAAAAAAGAATAGATTAAAAGAGGCTATTGATGAAATTGAATTGGGAGTTTAAATATATGTTAAAAGAAAAAAGAAGTTGGTTTAAATTTTTTGTGGGCATGATGGTTGGCTTGTTGTTGTGTGGTTTGTATTTCTTTTTCAGTAAAAACACTATTTTTGAAGAGCCTTTTTTTACCCCGGAAACAATTAAAAACTTGGTTTCTGTTTTGAAGGTTGAAGAAAAAGTCCTCCCAACAGAAATTACGGTTATTTCGGTTGGCGATATTTTTATGCACGACACTCATATTAATGCTGGTTATGATAAAACGACCAAGAAATATAACTTCGATTCGGTTTTTGAAGCTACAAAAAAATATTTTCAAGAAGCAGATGTCTCAACAACTTGGCTAGGTGCTACATATAGTCCCAAGGGACCGTATTTAGGGTATCCTTTGTTTAAGTCTCCAGTGGAGTTAATCGACACTTTACAAAATATTGGGCTAGATGTGGCTTTTAGGACCAACCATACTATGGATTTTGGGGTTAAGGGGTTAAATGAAACCTCTCAAATTTTGAAGGAACATAATATTACTCAGGTTGCTGGTTATGCTACACAAGAGGAAAGTAAAGAATTTTATATTTATCAAAAAAACAATTTACGCGTTGCATTTTTAGGGTATATTTATGGCATGAATGGGCTCCCTATTCCCGAGCCCTGGATGATTAATCTAATTGATTTAGAAAAAATAAAAGCAGACATCATTAAAGCTAAAACTCAAGCGGACTTTGTGGTTGTGGGATTACATTATGGTACAGAATATGAGCGTTTTCCAAATAAGTGGCAAAAAGAGGTCGCTCAACAGGTGGCTGATTTTGGCGCTGATATGATAATTGCTTCACATCCGCATGTTATTCAAACAGTGGATAGTCTTACATCTGCCGATGGTCGCAATGTTTTTGTGGCTTATGGATTAGGTAATTTTTATTGCGGGCAAAGATTTAAATACACCGATGCTGGAGTTATTTTGCGCTATGTTATATCAAAGGAGGGAGACACAACAAGGTTAAAAGAAGTTTCATATATTCCAACCTGGGTCGCGGAATATCGAGAAAGTGGAAAATTAAAATTCCAAATTTTGCCCAGTAAAGAATACATACAAAAGTACGATGATAAACAGGCGGCTTTTTTAACTCAATCAAACTATCAAAGATTAAAACAAACTTACCAAGAAACCGTAGAGCATATTAACAATCCGGCGATTAATTTTGTAGAGTTTAAAAATTAAAATTAATATAGTCGTGAATAAAAAAATAAAACTTTCTGGCCAGGATGTGTCTTATCAGCTAAAAAATAATAGGCGCTCTAAGCATGTTCGTTTGGCTATGTATTGTGATGGCACGTTGGTAGTGACTAAACCACGTTTTGTCCCTTTGTTTTATGTAGAGAGATTTTTAAAACACCAAAGTGAGTGGATAATTGAAAGAATAAAGGGGTTTAGTCATAATTCTAGTCGTAGCCTTGGCCAAGTCTCTGCTCATGATTATAGAAAATATAAAGAGCAAGCTTTGGCTTTGGTCACAGCCAGGGTGGAGCATTTTAATCAATTCTATGCCTTTGATGTGAGCAAGATCACAGTACGTAATCAACGTACACGCTGGGGAAGTTGTTCTCGTTTAAAAAACTTGAATTTTAACTACCGGATACTTTTTCTTCCCGCTGAGTTAGTTGATTATATTATTGTTCATGAGCTGTGCCATCTGCTTGAGTTTAATCATTCTCATAGATTTTGGAGTTTAGTCCAAAAAACAATTCCTAACTATTTACAAATAAGAAAAAAATTAAAACAAGGTGATTTTAATAGCGCCTTGTAAGGAGAAAAATATGGCTTGTTTTGTAACCCCTACGGTAGCGGCGATTATTGCTACTACCATGAAAAAAAAGGTAGATTCTCGCTGGCATTTTAATTGGTTGCTCCAAATGCTTTGGGGCGGTGTGCTTATGTTAATTGTTGATCATTTGATTAGTGGCGAGTTATCAGTATTCCCTCCATTTTTAACAGCTTTAAAGTCAGCCGAAGAAACAGCTATTATGTGCAAAGAAATGTTGGTTGTGGGTGGTCTTATGACGGCGATAATTTTTGTGGCTTGGGGTGTTATGGTTTTTGTGGCCAATCGTCGCCCAGCAGAACAGAAGTGTATAAAAAATTAAGCTTAAAAAACATGCGTGTTTGGGACATTCATCCACAACATCTGTGCCACAAGCACTTGCTGGCTGAGCATCGCGAACTTCATGGTTTGTGGAATATTTTGGTTAAGCACGGTGCTAAAGGTGGATATTCTAAACATCCCGAAACTTTAAGATGGGTTGGTAAAACGCGTGCTTTATATAATAGACACGAGGAATTAGTTAAAGAATTCGGCTGTCGGGGGTATAATCACCAAACACCGTTAGATAAAAAATTAGCGCGTGGTAGTAGTTCCCAAGAGGTGTTTATCAATACCATAAAAGAACAAAAAGAAATTTTAAAAAATAAACCCTGTTTGTGTCTGTTGCATTTAAATTATGATAAAAGTAAAAGGATTAACAAAAAAGTTTAAGGATTTTGAAGCGGTAAAAAATATTAGTTTTCAGGTGAACACTGGGGAAGTTTTTGCTTTTTTAGGCCCTAATGGAGCCGGCAAATCCACCACGATAAAAATGATGACAACTTTATTAAGACCAACAAGTGGAGAAATTTTATTGGATAATATTGATGTCGTGCGTGAGCCAGATCGGGCACGCAGAAAGTTTGGTATTGTTTTCCAAGATCCAAGTCTTGACGATGAACTAACTGAATGGGAAAATGTGGAGTTCCACGGAGTTCTGTATGATATTCCTAAAAAAATAAGACGAGAAAAAATAGAACAATTATTAAAGTTTGTAGAACTTTGGGATCGTAAAAATAGTTTAGTAAAAGAGTTTTCTGGTGGGATGAAACGACGTTTAGAAATTGCGCGTGGTCTTTTACATTCGCCGCAGATATTCTTTTTAGATGAGCCGACACTAGGGTTGGATCCACAGACACGTAATCATATGTGGGAGTATTTAAAAAATTTGAATCAGACAGAAGGGACAACTATATTTTTTACTACACATTATTTAGAGGAAGCCGAAAAAGTGGCTCAACGGATTGCAATCATGGATCATGGCTCTATTGTGGCTATTGGTTCAGTGGCGGAGTTGAAAGAAAAAACAAAAACAGATTCTTTAGAGGCCGCTTTTTTAGCTTTAACAGGGAGTAAGTTGCGCGATGAATCTGCTAATTCAACCGATATGATGCGACAGCGTCATCGTGTATGGAGTAGACATTAAAAATATGAACAAACTATACATATTGTGGTTAAGACAAATTAAAAGATATTTAAGATCAAAATCTCGTATTGTTGGATCATTAGCTCAACCATTATTGTTTTTATTGGCTTTGGGTTATGGATTTGGTTCAGTGTTCCAACGCGCTGGCGAGGGAAACTATGTTGATTTTCTAGCTCCCGGCATTATTGGGATGAGTATAATATTTACCGCCATATTCTCGGGAATTGAAATAATTTGGGACCGACAATTTGGTTTTTTAAAAGAGATGATGGTTGCACCCATCTCCCGGGTGCAGATTATGTTTGGACGTTCATTGGGTGGAGCGACAGTTGCCACAATCCAGGGCTGCATTGTTTTGGCCATGTCCTTGTTGTTTGGATTCCATCCTGTAAGTTGGTTGGGCTTAATTGCGATAGTCCCAGTTATGTTTTTGGTGGCCTTATTGTTTACTGGTTTAGGAATCATGATTGCTTCTTTTTTAGATGATATGCAGGGCTTCCAATTGATTATGAATTTTTTAATTATGCCTTTATTTTTCCTTTCTGGAGCTCTTTTCCCATTGCAAGGTTTACCGGCCGCTTTATCTTTTGTCGCGAAAATTGATCCATTGTCTTATGGCATTGATGCCTTTAGATACGTACTTATTAATTTAACTTATTATGGGTTTTGGTTAGATATAACTGTTTTGGCTGTAGTAACAGCTGTTTTTATGGGCTTGGGCAGTTATTTCTTTAGAAGGATTCAAATTTAAATATGACGTGGTTAATTTTAATTTTGTTTGTGTTTGTTGTTACCTTTGCTTACGCTGGTTATAGTGGTGCACCTTGGGCTCCAACAAAAAAAGAAGATGTAACGCGTTTTTTAGAATTAGCACAAATAAAAGGGGGCGAAAAAGTCTTTGATTTAGGCTGTGGTGATGGACGGCTACTCTTTGTTGCGGCTGAAAAAGGTGCCAAGGTGACTGGTTATGAAATCTCTTTGTTGCCATTTATCATGGCAAAAATAAAACAGTTTCGTTTTCCCAAACGAGAAAATACCCAAATTATTTTTCGTGATTTTTGGCACGTGGATTTGTCGCAAGCTGACTTAGTTTACTTTTTCTTAATGCCCAAAGTTTATGCAAAACTGAAAGAAAAGTTAGATAAAGAATTAAAACCGGGCGCTCGGGTTATTGCCTATGTTTGGCCTTTTGATAATTGGGAAGCAGAAAAAGTTTCAACCTTAGAAAATGCCCAGAATCTTTATTTGTATATAAAGAAATAATATGAAGAAATCTATTGCGGCTTCGTATAATAAAATTGCCCAAGAGTATGCAACTAAACATGGCTATGAGGAGCATTTATCGTTGCCTTCTCTTAAACGATTTATAAAGTGTCTAAAGAAAGGCAATGAGGTTTTGGATGTTGGCTGTGGTGGCGGGCAAGACTCAAAATTTTTTCATGATCAGGGATTTATTGTGACTGGAATTGATGTTTCTAGTAAAATGATTCAACTTTCTAAACAATATGCACCTGGATGCAGTTTTCGAGTTTTAGACCTAATGAAGACGCATAGTATCAAGAAATATGATGCTATTTGGTGTTGTCGTGTGTTCCATCATATAGCATTGGAGAAGCAAATTAAATTTGTCAGAAAATTGAGCCGTTTGCTAAAAAATGGCGGATATTTGTATATAACTTCTGCTGTTAGCGAGACTAAGTCCGACTATGAGCAGTTTGATTCTGGGAGTGATGGCTTGCTCAAAAAACGATTAACAAAAAAAAGTTTTCAAAAAATTTTGTTGGATGAATCGTTCAATATAATTAGTTTTAAATATTGGATCGGGCATAAGGGGATGGAAATTATCGCCCAAAAAGAGCATGCCAAAAAGCAATAACAAAAAACAATGCCCACATTGCTATCCAGCTCCAGGCGCGGGGCATTTTTTTGATCGGATTGAATACATTTTAAAGAAGTTTTTTGTTTTTGATGTCTTTGACATAAAATTCAACGGAGTAATGGTTTTAAAATTGCTTCAATTGTTAAAAATGTTTAAATTACTGTCTTTTGATGGCAAACCAGACAAAACTAAAATTAAAAATCGCAGTTATATCTTTTTCGAAGAAGCGCAAAATAGGGGTATGCCAATCTGGGCAATCAAATTCCTGAACAACTATATTGGTGAATATATTTTTCAATATAAAGGGCAGATGTATCGTTATTCCGGCACACCGCTAAGCCTTTTCCCGAGGAGAAAGCTTGACGTTGACGATAAAATGCGGATTAAAAAATTGTTATCCGTACATGGTTTGCCGGTGGCAAAGGGAAAAAGTTTTTGGAAGGCGGAGAAAGCCTATGATTATGGGATGAAGCTTGGTTTTGGGTTGGTTGTTAAGCCTAACTCAGGCTCACTTAGTCGTCACGTTAAATGTAATATTCAATCGTGGGAAGAATTAGAAAAGTCTATTCAGGTGGCGTTAGAATATCAGCCAGAAATTATTGTTGAAAAATATATTCAAGGAAGTTTATATCGAGCCACAATTATTGATCAAAAAATAATTTATGTTTGTCAAAAAAAGCTCGCATCTATTGAAGGTGATGGTGTGTCTACGGTAATGTCGCTTATCGAAAAAAAGAATATTTTAGAAAAGCGTGGTAGTGCCATGGATACATTGCAAAAAGTAATAATAGACGATCAATTAATAAAAATATTGAATCAAAACAAGATGAATCTCGATACGGTGTTGCTTCAAGAAGAGCGCATTTACATTTCTAATAAATATACTTTAGGCGGTAGTTGTGAAATTGAAAATGTTAAAGAAAAAGTTCATCCAGAGAATATGAAAATGTTTTTAAAAGCGGCGGCAATTTTAGGCCAGCCGCTAATAGGTCTGGATTTTATTTGTCCTGATATTTCCAAATCTTATTTAGAGCAAGAGTGTGCTATTATTGAGGCTAATAGTTTCCCTTATTTGGACATGCATCAATATTCCTCTCTGGGAGCCTCAGAGCCCGTAGCAAGTGATGTCTGGAATGAAGTATTAGCAAAACTTGGTTGTAGATAGTTTTTGGCTAAACTAGGTATTCTTTGGTATAATATTTTTATTAAAGAAGGATAAAGGAGCAAGAATAATGAATAGAAGACCTCTATTCTATATTCCAAATTCTTTATTCATAATTTGTTATGCCTTTAAATTTTATTAAGGAGTTTTATCTCAGTGTTCGTAATACTCTGGTTTGGTTCGTTGTTTATTTTATGCTTCAGGCTTTGATTTGGGCTGCTTTAGCTGTTCTTATTTTGGTCTATCCTCAGGCGCTTTATGTTTTGGCGGCGGCTTTCTTTTTTGTCTTGGCTGTTGTCAGTATTTACTTTGGCTGCGTAATCATTAAATACGCCCGCAAGTTAAAAAAATTAAAAGATACGATAGATTCTTTTACAGGAGATTTACTTAAGTAATTATGTCTAGTATTCGCAAATTAGTAATTCCAGTCGCTGGATATGGCACACGTTTTTTACCAGCCACTAAAGCACAGCCCAAAGAAATGTTACCAGTAGTTGATAAGCCGATAATTCAGTATGTGGTCGAAGAAGCTGTTAAATCTGGTATTACAGACGTTATTTTAGTCACTGGTAGTGGTAAGCGTGCGATAGAAGATCATTTTAGTTATAATTTTGAAATACAACATTATTTAAAGAGCGTAGGGAAAGATGCTGAGCGTGAAGAGTTAAAAAAGATTGCAGACATGGCCAATTTTATTTTTGTGCGTCAAAAGGGCCCCTATGGCAATGGGACACCGGTTCTATGTGCCAAGGCAATTGTCGGAGACGAGCCCTTTGCGGTAGTTTGGGGCGATGATATTTGGCAATGTCCTAAAAAACCACACATTAAACAATTGATGGAAGTTTTTGATAAATATGGTGACCCTGTTTTAACTGCTAAAACAATTTCTAAAGAAGACACCAAGAAATACGGTGTCATTGATGGTGTTGATTTGGGCGGCGATATTTTAGAAGTAAAAAAGTTAGTCGAAAAGCCTGGGCCAGAAAAAGCGCCTTCACTTATTGGGTCTTTTGGTGGCTATATTTTAACCCCAGATATTTTTGAAGCTCTAGAGAACACTAAGTTAGGGAAAGGCGGTGAGTTGTGGCTGGTGGATGCTATTGTTAAACTAATGAAAAAGCGCTCAGTTTACGCCAAAAAAGTAAATGGTAATTATTATGATACGGGCTCGAAAATAGGTTATTTATGTGCCAACGTGGAATTCGCTTTACAACGAGCTGATTTGAAAAAAGAGTTTAAAAAGCATTTAAAGAGTTTAATATAAAAATATTATGGTTAAAAAAGGAGGTTTTAAACTAGGCTTAGTTTCAATCCTAATTTTTGTTTTGTTGTTTACTAGTGGTTGTGCCAAGGGTGGGACAAGTGAAGCTAAAAATGCATATAAACCAGTGACATTGGAGTTTTGGAGTGTTTGGAATGATGAGGCAGAAATAAGCCAGCTCATTTCTGCGTATCGAAAAGTTCACCCTAATGTTACAATTAATTATAAAAAATTCCGTTACGAAGAATATGAACGTAAGCTATTAGAAGCCATGGCCGAAGATCGTGGACCGGATATTTTTTCTATACATAATACCTGGATGCGTAAATATCAAAAAAAGTTATTGCCAGCTCCAGCGTCTGTAAACTTGCCTTATAAGTACATGACTGGAACAGTCAAAAAGGAAGAGATTGTTGAATTAAGACCAACTCAAATTATGTCTGCAGGTGGAGTCAGTAAAACCTTCTTAGATGTCGTTGCGGATGATGTTCTTTTGATGCACAACACCGCGAAAGAGGGCGAAAAACCTGTGTATGAGAAGAAGGTTTTCGGGCTACCATTAAGCGTGGATACATTAGTTTTATACTATAATCGTGATTTAATGAACAATGCCGGGATAATTTCACCACCAGCGACCTGGGCAGAGTTCCAAGAACAGGTGAAAAAAATCACTAAAATTGATAAAGAAAGTGGCGAAATTTTAGTTTCAGGTGCTGCTATCGGTGCGGCTGATAATGTGGCGCGCAGTTTTGATATTTTATCTTTGCTTATGATGCAAAATTTGGCTCAAATGATGGACGAAAATGGTAACCCGACCTTTGATAAAATACCAAAAGGATATCCAGATATAACAATTCCACCTGGTTTGGGTGCACTTGAATACTATACTCAATTTTCTTCTCCTTTATATGAAGGATATTGTTGGAATACGAAAATGCCCAATAGTTTAGAGGCTTTTATTAAAGGGAAGACAGCCTATTTCTTTGGTTATGCCTATAATAGGGCAGAAATTGCCAGCAAAGCGCCAAAGTTAAACTTTAACATTGCACCTGTTCCACAAGTAAGCGATTCACAAAAAGT
>CAZMEQ010000022.1:0-10505 GCA_964565345.1 uncultured Gammaproteobacteria bacterium
CCAACAGACAAAATATTGTTAATACTCGGCAACGAAGTAACGGGCATCCCCGCCAAAACATTATCGCTTTGTGATAAAATTATAGAGCTCCCCATGAACGGTATAAAAGAAAGTCTAAATGTCAGCGTCTCCTTTGGAGCTATCGGGTATTATATCATCTTGTCATGCTGAACTTGTTTCAGCATCTCAATCAAAGCCAAAAAATGCTTGCTTTTATTACCCTAAAAGCGAGACACTGAAACAAGTTCAGGGTGACATTGGACCCAGGGCGACCATTGACGGTCGTCTTCTTTTGTCTTAATATTCCTTTTGCCTGGTCGCCCCTCCGCCATCAGGAGAAGGCAAGGTATCTCAACTGGTAGATCCTGGGACCCCATATCCCCGGAGTTGCTGGTTCGAGTCCAGCCCTTGTCTTCGCCCCCACGAGTCCGCGTGCTCGTGGGGGAGTTTTTTTTATTGACAAAAGACTATTTTTAGGCTAAACTACTCTGTTAGGGAAACCTAACAGAGTCACAACCTTGAGGCTGTTCTTGAAAAACGTGGGAGACAAGTTGCTTCTGTCCTTCGACATGTACCACTTCTGGTGCGAATTCGAAACCGTCAGCTACGAGGGGTCCAGCTACATCTCGGTTCAGGCTACGTGGCCCAGGCCCCAGCAGCGCAAGGGCAATCTCTTCGTCCCGCCTGGAGTGTACACCGAGCTGCGCGAGGGTGCCCAAGTCCTGGCGCGCTTCAACTGTCAGCCCGTCTACCTGAAGTTGCACAGCTGAAAGGGCCAAGCGTAAATGCAAGTTGGTTACACACTCCTACTGTCACGCGATAACGGGAAAAATTTCGCGCCAGTTCAAGTGGCCGAAAAACGCTCCGAAACTATCTTTGACCTACTGCGGATCACTCCGGGGGGACACCATCTGCGCAATGTCGTGATTTCACGCAAGTGCCAACGCCGACTCGATAAAGGCGAAACTGTCCCAGTTGTTCTGGGTTCAGGCAAGGCACTGCTGAAAAAGCCGGTTTGACACAGCTCCCACGTCCACGATATACTGCTGATATCGGGAGTGCCCAAGTTCGGGAGAATCGAAGTACGTGGAGACACGTCGTCCGGAGGTCTCACCTCCAGCGCAGGTTCAAACCCTGCCTCCCGTCACTGGCCCCCTACGCACACGCGCTAGGGGGACTTTTTTTCTTAAACAAATATAGAAAATAAATCTTGACTACAAGTCTCATTTTTACTATAATAGGCAACAGTTACAAACCCTTCGAAACCTCGGTGAAGAAGGGTCTGTTGCGGGAGTAGCTCAGTTGGCTAGAGCGCAACCTTGCCAAGGTTGAGGTCGCGGGTTCGAGCCCCGTCTCCCGCTCCATTCTTCTCCGCCTTTGGCGGATTCGAATGGCGCGGCCAGAAATAATTTGTAAGGCTTAAGCCTCGGTGGCGGAACTGGTAGACGCACTGGACTTAAAATCCAGCGGTTGTATAAACCATGCCGGTTCGATTCCGGCCCGAGGCACCATTCTTCGCTCCTTCGGAGATTCGGATGGCGCGCCACAAGATCAATAAACCGGCAAAGATTGCCGTTTTTTTTATTTTTCCTTTTCGGCTGAGACTCTTTCTGCTAAAATGAAAACATAAAATAAAAAATATGCGCAAAAGAAGTCGTACTTATGAGGAAACAAGTCAAATTAGTTCAAAACTAGATAGTTATGATGATATTTTTTCTGACTTCGATATACGAGACTATGCCAGAAGGTCGTTATCTTCGGACTTTTTAGATGAACTGCGACGAGCCGCTCAAGACAAGCGCGAAAATGGAACTGAAATTCTTATTCACATTCCAAAACGAAAAAGAAAAGAAAATCAAGAAGCTGTTATTGCGGCGCGGCTTCAAAGCCACTTCAACAAACATTATGTGATACTTAAAGACGATAAGAAAAACATCGTTAAAAAAGGAGTTATAATGGTTCTTCTGGGCATTCTCGCCATGATTGGGGTAGCAACTATTCTTTATGAAATGAAAGTCGAAACAGCCTTTTCCTCGCTGCTAATTGCCTTTTTAGATCCTGCCGCGTGGTTTTTACTGTGGGAGGGGATGGACCAAATAATTTTCAACTCAAAAGAAGCCAACAAAGACTTAAGTTTTTACAAAAAAATGTCGCACAAGGAAAGTAAAATTTCTTTTTATACCTATTAACCAGAACAAAAAAGCACCCGGATCCCTCGGTGCTTTTTTGTTCTGTCTTCTATTGTTTTATCGGCATTATAATGTACGTGTAACTTTCATCTCCCTTGGGACGTACAATAAAGGGCACGTTTCCGTCAACAAGGCTTAACTCGACCTCGTCGGCCGGAATGTTATTCAACCCATCGAGCAGATAACGATAATTAATTGTTGTTTCATTATCATCTCCAGAAAAAGAAACTGAAATTTCAGACTTGCTTTCGCCCAGCTGAGAATTCGTTGCCTGAATAACCAACCCCTTAGCTGAGTTAAACTTCAAATTTACGTCAAAGATACCCAGCTTAGAAAATAAGGCAACTGCCTTGATCGACTTTACCAACTCAGCCGTTGTAACAACAACCTGAGTCCTGGTTTGGTTGGGGATAATCTGTTTATAGTCTGGAAACTGGCCCTCAATCAAACGAGAGATTAGCTCAATGCCATCACACGAAAACAAAATTTGATTTTCAGAAACATAAACATTTAGCGCTCCGGTGGGGTCATCCGATTCTTTTACCAACCCAAGTATGCGCAAAACCTCTTGTAAAGACTTTACTGGAACTATCACCTCACGTTCTTCCTTGTTCTCTGACACTGCCAATGCTTTTTCTGTTAAGCGATAACTATCTGTGCCCACCAAATAAACAAAACCTGGCTTGATTTTGTTAAAAGACATTAGTACCCCACTAATTTCTGGTCTTGATTCGGAATTGGCTACCGCAAAAACAACTTGCGAAAGAGCCTTTTTGAAATCTTTAATGTCAATTTTGTATGGAGTTGTTTTTTCGATTTTAGGAATAACAGGGAAGTCATCTGAAACAATCCCTTTTATCTTGGTTTCGGACGAACGACAACTCACCTTCAAAAAATCATCTTTAACTAATTCCAAATTAACCTGATCGTTAGGTAAAAGGCTCACGTACTCAGAGAGTAAACGTGCATCTGCAGTAAACGCTCCCTCTTCATCAACCTTACAACGAACCTGACAACTAATCCCAATCTCCAGGTTTGTGCTTGATAGTTTAACACCACTACTGCTTGTTTCAATTAAAACATTGTTTAGTATTGGTAGATTAATGTTTTTGTTTACAAGGTGTCCTGTTGCTTGAAGTCCAAAGTTTAGGTTTTCTTGGAGACAAGTAAATTTCATATGTGTTTATTTAAATACTATATATATAAAACATAATAATAGTAATAAGGTTGTGTATGACAGTGGAAAACCCTTTTTTTAGCCTTATTTTAGGTGTTTCTCTTTGTGGTTATCCGTGTGTTCTGTCTATGTGTATGAAATGTGCATATCCGCTTTAGGCGGTCTTTTTAGGCGGTTAAAAAGTAATTCACATTTTGGGATAGACGGTTGTAACAACTTTTTCCACGAGATCATTATTCTTTATTAACAGGTTATCCGGAGAATTTAGTGTGTATAAACCTTTTGTTTAATCAGATTTATTTCTTGTCTTAGTTTTTCGTCGTCTTCAATTATGCCACTAATTTTTTCATAGGCATGCATGGCTGTGGTGTGGTCGCGCCCACCAAGCTCGTGTCCGATTGTTGGATATGAACAACGCAATTCTTCTCGTAATAGGTACATAATGATTTGTCTGGGAAAGGCGAGACGTTTTTCCCTACTTTTACCCAAGAGGTCGTCGATTGTTAGGTCGTAAAATTCACTGACCAATTCGATTAATTGTCGAGCAGAAACAGACCCACTTTGTTTACTGGCCGAGGAAATAGAAAAAAGGATTTTTTTTACATTTTCGAGTGTTGGTTCGACTTTGTTTAATTGGTGGTGGGCAATAATTTTGTTGAGAGCCCCCTCCAACTCTCTAATGTTATTTTGGATATTTAGTGTTATATATTGGATAATATCTCTTTCTAGTAAAAAGTTTTTCTCACGACATTTTGTTTCTAGGATGGCGATTCTAGTTTCTAAGTCTGGTTGCGAAATGTCGGCAATCATACCCCACTCAAAGCGGGAAAGCAGCCGATCTTCTAGAGTTGCAATTGCTTTTGGGGGTCTATCGGAGGTTAAAACGATTTGTTTATCGTTTTGGTGCAGGGCATTAAAGGTATGAAAGAAGGTCTCTTGAGTTCCTTCTTTGCCTGTTAAAAACTGGATGTCGTCTATTAGCAAAACATCCGGTGTTCTATAGGTAGCGTTGAATTTTTCGGTCCGACCCGAAGAAACTGCATTGATAAAATCGTTGGTAAATTGCTCGCAAGTCACGTAGACGACTTTTTTCTGTGGGGAATGTCTTAGAATTTCATTGCCGATGGCCTGCATAATGTGCGTTTTACCAAGGCCAACTCCGCCATAAATAAAAAGAGGGTTGTAGGTAACGCCTGGTTTTTCGGCTACGGCTTTGGTTGCTGCATGGACCAATTCGTTGCCCTTGCCCACCACAAAAGTATCGAAAGTGTATTTAGCATTAAGTCCAATGGCTTGTTCTCCGATGGCTGGACGAGCTTTAATTTCAGCCTGAAATTGTTTAGCCTCGGCAATAATGCTTTTTTTTATTTGTTCCTGCTCTTGTTGATAGTTTTTAACGGTCTGAACTTTATAAGTAATTTCTTTAATTCTTTCTTTAGATTTATTTTGGATGATGCGATAGATTTCTTGGTGATATTTTTGCTTGAGCCAGGCTTGGGAAAAAGTGTTGGGTACCCCGACGACAATGCGACCATCTTCATTCTCGATAATAAAAGTGTTTTTTAGCCAGGTAGTAAAACTGGCCTTACTAAGAGTGAGCTCAAGTTCTCCTAAGACAGCTTGCCAAAGCTGTTGGTTGGCATCTTCCATAGTTTTTCTTTTTTATTTTTCTAACCCCATGTGGGGTGATTAGAACTTAAGTAGTTGTATTTTAGCACGTGCAGGAATGTGGACAAGTTGTAGAAAACTTACAAAAAGCGGAGAAGCTGTTTATATCTTGTTGATAACTCTAAAATATATTATCTAAGTTGTAGAGATTATGCAAGAAATTAACAAGTCACTGTTAAATTTATTTAAAGTGGCGTCTGTTCGATTCAAAACAAACTTTACTCTTACGAGAGGACTTCATTTCGGCGTCATGGTGTGCCATTGACAAATCTCTAAAATTACGATATTCTGTGAATACTTTAAACTTATACGTTTTATATGTCGACAAAACGAACTTATCAACCGAATAAAAGCAAGAATTTAAAAAAGCGTGGTTTTAGAGCTCGCATGGCTACAAAAGACGGACGAGCTGTTCTCAAAAGACGACGTGCTAAAGGCCGCAAAACCCTAACAGTTTCTGACCGCTAAAAAGTAGAATTTTTCATAAAAAGAAGCTACACTACAGGTAGTTTCTTTTTTTATGTTGCCCAAAAAACACAGAATTACTAAGCAAACTGAATTTGACTCCTTTTTCGGAGGGAAGTTCAAACAGGCCAAGGGTCGCAGTTTTACTACGCCTCATTTTATATTTAAGAGTAAACAGACTGCGTTGGATTGTCCCAGATTTGGTTTTGTTGTTTCTAATAAAATAGATAATCGTGCTACGGTTCGTAACCGTTTGCGCCGACAAAGTCGAGATATAATTCATACTAATTTAGACAAATTTAAGCAAAATGTAGACTGTTTATTGGTTTTCAAAAAAGGTGTCGAAAAAATGGATTTTGCTGGATTAGAAAAAGAACTTTTGTTTATTTTTAAAACAACCAGACTATTATGAGATGGAGAGATTTGCCGTTATTCAAACATTATCCCCGCTATATTGCAGTTAAGATGATACGCTGGTATCAGCGCACACTCTCGTGTGATCATGGTCCACTTAAGGAACTTTTCCCGGGTGGTTTTTGTCGTTACAATCCAAGTTGTTCAGAATATACGCGCCAAGCGATTGAAAAGTATGGTGTTATAAAGGGTGGTTTCATGGGCGCTTGGCGTATTATGCGTTGCAACCCATGGTCTAAGGGCGGGAATGATCCGGTGAAGTAATATATTGCTTCGTTAAATGGCAAAAACATACTCGCAAGAAAACCGCCGCACTCGATGAGGAGCACGGCGGTTGTGGGGGCAGGGCAATGTTGGGGTGATGGTCAGCCTTTCAGGTCGATTACTCTGGTGATTAGGAGGGTCCTAACGTGGATGCCCATCCTCGCCAGGTGCTGAAAGGCCTGATCTTGGATTCGAGACTCCATCAATCCGGGTTCGTGCCCGTTGTGATTCTGGATGAGTTCTGTCACGGACAGCTTTCCGATGACGATGCGCAGGTGGGCCTCGAGGATCTGTCTGATTACCATCTGCATGGTTTCTGTGGACCGTCCGACGAAGTTTTCGAATGCCATTTTGCGAGCTTCGTCATCGAGTCCGATCTGACAGAGGACAAGAGCCTGGGCTTTGATTTTGGCCCCCTCTTTGTTCGGGGTGTCCTTGACTTCAGCCGTGACCGTGAAGGGCCGAGCGTCCATCAGGTAGACCGTTTTCCAGGGCCACTTCCAGAAGGGGCCTTCCTTGATCAGGTCGATGGACGGTCCGAGGTATAGTACGCCGAAGTAACCCGGGGGGATCGTGATCTTGCAGTTCAAGATGAAACTGCGCATGCCGAAGACGAAGAGGATGACGTAGCAGGCGACCCAGATGAATGGGTTGAGACCTCCGCTCTGGTTCAGGTAGATCGCGATCCTGTCCAAGATGGCGGGAACGCTGCCACCCAGGCCGAGAGTTCCGATCAGGACGTGAAGCGAACTGATCCGCCTGAACTTGGAGAGCAAGGCCCAGAGGCTGAACAAGGAGCCGGTCAGAGCCATGCATATGAAGATGATGGCGTAGGTAAGCCCGAACTTGTCCTGGATGAGCTCGAACATGACAGTTCTCCGTAAGAGAAAAGTTGGGAAATCCAACCATATATAATAACACAAAAAAATAAAGCAGTCAACTGAATGTCAGAAATAAACTCTAAAATTGCACAAAATTCTATTATCCAGATTACAGGTAAGCTGGTGAGTTTAGTTTTAGGTTTGGTGGCCGTAATGATAATGACCCGCTACTTAGGCCAAGAAAAGTTTGGTTACTATTATACTGTTATCGCCTTTTTGCAGTTTTTTGGTATTCTCGTAGATTTTGGTTTAACCCTTACCACCGTCCAAATGATTTCCGATTCTCGTTGGCCACTAAGTAAAGTCATGAATTCAATTATGTCTTTTAGGGTTTTAACGGCCACTATCTTTTTGGGAATTGCTCCAATATTAATTTGGGCTTTTCCGTATAATGATTTTATCAAGTGGGGCGTTCTTATAACCGTCTTTTCATTTTTTTGTATTACTGTTATTCAAGCATTGACTGGTGTTTTTCAACAAAAATTTAAAATGTTGGAAATCACAATTGCAGAAGTTGTGGGCAGAATCTTTTTAGTTGGGGGAGTTGCCCTGACTGCATGTTTGCACAAAGACATTTATTGGATTTTTTGGACTATTTCTTTGGCCGCTATTTTAAATTTATTCATTGTATTTTTTTGCTCACGTAAATATATTCAATGGCATTTGGAATTTGATGTTACTATTTGGAAAGAATTGATAAAAAAATCATGGCCGATTGCTTTGGCCATTTCTTTCAATCTGATTTATTTAAAAATGGATTCGATTATTTTGTCTTTGGTTAGAACACAAGCGGAGGTCGGCGTTTACGGCGCAACGTATCGAGTTCTAGATATATTAACCATGTTACCGGCAGTGTTGCTGGGGATTGCACTGCCGGTGCTTTCTAAATATTTTATTGATAAAGAATACGATAAACTTAAAGATCTTTTACAAAAAATTTTTTATGCTTTAATAATTTTTGCTGTGCCTATTGTTGTTGGTACCCAAATTATTGGCCGACCAGTAATGGAGTTTTTTGCTGGCAAAGAGTTTTTGATTTCCGGAGATATTTTACGGGTTTTAATTTTGGCGGCCGGAGCCATTTTCGTTACCACTGTTTCTGGTTATGCGGTGGTCGCGGTGCAAAAGCAAAAACCAATGACTTGGGGTTATTTAGTTGCGGCGGTGACGACCTTGGCTGGTTATTTTTATTTTATTCCTAAGTTTGGTTATTGGGGTGCGGCTTGGATGACTGTTTTTTCTGAGATTTTAATTATGATTTGGTCCACGGTTTTGGTTTATAGAACAATCAAATTTTTACCAAGCTTAAATATTTTTTGGCGTTCGCTGATTCCTGCCATTATTATGACGATGGTATTATATGTATTTAAAGATCTACATGCCCTGTGGTTAATTTTAATTTCCGGGATTATTTATTTCCCTTTACTATATTTATTCCGTGGTATTGAGCCAAAACGTTTTGTCAGTCTGTTGCGGGGAAAATAGTAAAATCTTGTTACGTCGACTGACCCCCTTCACCATAACTCCGTTAGGTGCATGGTAAACAAGTTCAGTCTGACAAATACAACAGTTGGGAAGATCACGCAGTCTGTCATCCCGAACTAGTTTCGGGAGACACAAAAATATGACCTACGTTTTAGTCATTTTCTCAATCCTCTTTGCTCTCCTCGTCTGGCGTAAGCCAACCTGGGCCGTGGCTCTGATTGTTTTTGCTTTGCCGACTTATTTAATTCGTTTTCAAATCATGAATATCCCCCTCACATTATTGGAAGTAATGATTCTGGTTTTATTCTTAGTTTGGGCAATTAAAACAGCTTATAAAAAACAACCAATAATTTTAAGCAAATATAAATGGTGGATTCTCTTGTTTTTAATTGTGGCAACGATCTCGGTTTTTGTTTCTGAAAGTCGCTTAGCCGCGTGGGGTATTTGGAAGGCTTATTTTGTGGAGCCTATCTTATTCTTTTTGGTCTTAATTAATACTATTAAAACCAAAAAAGACTGGGGTTTGCTTGTCGGTGCACTTTGGTTTTCTGCTTTAGTTGTGTCTATTGTTGCAGTAATTCAAAAGTTCACTGGCTGGTGGATTCCAAATGAATTTTGGCGGGCCGAAGAAACGCGGCGTGTGACCTCGGTCTTTGGTTATCCCAATGCTGTTGGTCTTTATTTAGCGCCTATTGCCATGCTTTTTGCCGGGATTTTAATGCAGGGGAAAATTAAAGTCATCGAAGCTTTTAAGCAAACAAGAAAAATAAAAATTTGTTGGCAATCTGTTTTGAGCTTTGTACTTTTTCTCTTGATTGTTTTGTCGTTAGTCTTTGCTGGGTCAGAGGGGGCTCTGGTTGGCTTGGCTGTTGGCTTAATTTTTCTGGGACTGGTTTATCCTTATCGTCTAACGCGGCTTGCGACTGGAGTAATTTTGTTTTGTTGTTTCCTTGCTTTTTTATTTATTCCAAATATCAGAGAATATAGTTTAGAAAAATTTACTTTGAGTGATCGTTCTGGACAAATCCGACAACAACAGTGGAAAGAAACATGGAACATGTTGCAAGATGACCATCAGATAATGGGCGGCGGACTGGCTAATTATCAAGCGGCCATCGCCCCTTACCATGCAGAAGGAATTTGGATTAAAGATAAAAACGATCCGCAATGGTTAGAACAAATAAGGGTAAGCGAGGAGTTCCGTATAAAAAATTGGCAACCGACCGAAATATATTTATATCCTCATAATATTTTGCTAAATTTTTGGTCTGAGATTGGACTCCTGGGGGCTGGAATCTTCTTTGTTCTTATGCTAAAGTTCTTCCTCGGATATCTAAGGGTTAAAAACACAGAAAATAAAAAAATGTATTTAATTTTAATGGCAGTGTTGGTCGTGATTATTGTCCATGGATTAGTGGACGTTCCATATTTTAAAAATGATTTGAGTGTTTTTTGGTGGCTGTTGTTAGGGTTAGGAATAGTTTTAACTAAGCGTGAGAAAATTTTATTAAAATAAATATGACACAAAAATTTACACTAGAAGAGGCGCAAGAAATCGCCAACAAAATTGAATTAGATTTCACTAAGGAGAAGTTCTCGCTGAAATCTTTTTGTACGGGCTTGGCAGTTGAACTAGAACATGGTAAGCGTGACCCAGAAACCAATGTGACAAATGATGATCCATTAATAACAGGGAAAATTGCTTGGGCGCATTTAAATGAGCTTCCTGATTATTATGAACGATTAGAGGCAATGGAGGCCGAGGCGGAAGGGAAAGAATAAAAATTGGAGAGGTGTCTGAGTGGTTGAAGGTGCCGCTCTCGAAAAGCGGTGGGGCAGCAATGCCCTCGTGAGTTCGAATCTCACCCTCTCCGCCAATTTTCACTTTTTGTGAAATCGTAAGAAATAGCCTCGGCGCAAAGCGCCTCGGCATGGTATTTTTCCGCAATTTTGAAGGCATTT
>CAZMEQ010000023.1:0-7658 GCA_964565345.1 uncultured Gammaproteobacteria bacterium
TCTGCTTTCTTTTTGGAGTCCACATGGATGATCTTGCGAAGGAGGTAATAACAAAAATGGAAACTTATGAAAAAAAGGAGAAACGACAATTGAGTTTGAGGGGGTGTTGCAAACGCCCCTCATGCCCTGCCCTGCGGTCTGCTGTAAGGTAAGTGAAGCGGTCTGCCCGTACAATGGCAAGTCCGAATGGAAACGGGAAAACTTTGTTTTTCTGTTTCCGTCGGCGTAGCCTACGGAACGGGGCAGATTGTGACTGTCAAGGGGGAAAGGGTGGAGATTTCCGCAAGGAAATACTACCCGTACCTTGACTGGCTCAAAGCGGAACGGAACGGCTGTGGCTTCGCCCTCGTCCTCGTCCTGTATCAGCTATAAAACAAAAACAATCATCAACTATCGGGGAAAACCCCACACTCAACTGCTGTCGGTGTCGGAATCCCCCTCAATATCACCGCTCCCCCCGTCATGGAGAACAGGCAGGAAGTATTGTAACAGTCTGGTAGGGGCAGACATAAATGTGCGGTACAGCTTCGCTGTACTCTCTATAATAGGGAGACTGAAAAAATGAGACATAGCAGATTTTACGATATTGACAGCTTTTTCTTTGAAACAATCCATGCTGTCAGATACCGCTTCTACGCCCTTTTCAGCCGTTTCTACGGCTTTTTCTGTGGCTTCCTTGATATTGTTGCTTACCTTGTCCAAAATGGCTTTAACAGCCGTCAGAACGCTCTCTGTGGCAAGGGCAACAATATCTCTATGATAGGTTGCTCTGCTGATATGTAACTGCTCTTGGATTTCCTTTGCGGTTGCTCCGCTTTCACGCATAGCGAAAATAACCGCTCTGCGTTCCAGAATCACGGCTTCCTTGTTTTGCTTATTTTCGGCTTCTAAACGCTTCTCATAGGCTCTGCGGTTAGCTTCTGCCTTACGCTCTTTCTTGCTCTTGACTGCCGTAGACAGGAAAGGCAAGTCTTTCAATTCTTCCTCGGTAATTTCCAACAGCTTGATAATAGTTTCTTTCTTGTAACGGTAAGGAAGTCCGCTCTCAATCCTTTTGTCTGCACTGGCAGTCACCGTGATAACATAGGATTCATCAAAAGGGCAGGACAAATGAGCGTTAAAATCAAGGGTAAGATTCAACGCTTCCTCACTGGTATATTTCATTTCACGCAAGAAATAGCGATAAAGGAATAAAGCTAATTCACGCTTACAATCTGCCCCTGTACGGCTACAAAGCACCTTGCGGATTTCCTCACAATAGCTTTTAAGGACTTGACGGAAAGACACGAACTCCCCAATAGAATAGATATTTCCATTCTTGTAACAATAGTCCTTGTCCTCTGTGGCAGGGCATAAGTCCTTATGTAGCTTTATCCAGTTGTCCGTTTCGTGGTAGTTCGTGAAGTCTGGCATATCTCCCTCGGAGAGATTCAGACGCACGGCAATATCCCTTACATACTTACGCTGTCTTTCGGTATAATAGAAATACCTCTACATATGAAAACTGGGGAATGTCTTCTAGTCTTGTAAATCAGGCATGGGAAGTATCTCCTGAAAATGTAACTGTAAGTTATACAACGGGGTCAGACACCGAATCATTCAACATTGATCACAGACCATAACATAAAAAAATAGAGGTCGGCAATATTCGCCGACCTCTATTTTTTTTGCCATAACGGTTTACCCGTATGCGCATATCGTGTACGGGTAAACCGTTATGTTATAGATTTAGTGTAATATGTTGACAAACATTTTCGGGTATGGTATAATAGAAAATGAAAAAGAGGCTCGTCTGAGCGAGGGTAAATAGTGTTTAGGCTCAGAGCGTTCCGGGAAATTGCCGGAGGTACATTATTTTATAATGTAGAAGCCGTTTAGGTTTGATACACCTATATGATACATAGGCTTGTCGCAGTAACCTTGTGAATTGAAAAAATGTATCATTGACCTTTGTGTAAGTAATCTTTTGAAAGCACATTGTAAGCAAACGTATCGTTGAATGTAGCCGGACATACTGACAAATTGCCGGAGAGATGCTGTACTCTACAAAAAGCCGACAGAACCTTAACTGCCGTAGAAAGTGATTAAAATAATAAATAAGGCTGCACACATAAGCAAGAAGAAAAAGTGTCGGAATTTAATTCCAAACCGGTCACACATAAGACCTTAAAAAGTGTATTTTGCTGAATGCAGAGAATTTAATTCTTGCAGGAGGCGGCTTTAGCTTTAACACCATTTGAACATCAGAGAAAGGAGGTTTTTCTGATGGGAAGAAAAAACAAAGCTTATTCTAAAACTCTTCATCAGCAAGCATACGATAAATTGACAAGTATGCAAGCCTTTGGCGAAAGCAAAAAAGAGGCTATGAAGAACGGAACGGAGAAAGACAAAATATTTTCCTTTAACACCTACAAGAGTTATTGGAAACATATAAAATATTTTATTAAGTACGTGCAGGAAACCGATCTGAAATGCACAACATTAAAAAGTGCAAAAAAATATGTAAATGAGTGGTTGCAGAAAAGAGAGGCAGAGGGGTTGTCAGCTTCGACAATGCACCTTGAGGCGAAAGCGTTGGGTAAGCTCTATGGCATTAGTCCCGATGATGAAAATTATTATCAGCCTCCGAAACGACACAGGGAAGATATAAAGAGGAGCAGAGGAACGGCAAAGAGAGACCATCATTTTTCAGAAAAAAACAATGATGAGCTTGTGAAATTCTGTAAGGGAACAGGCTTGAGGAGATGTGAGCTGTCCTCGATTAAGGGTGGGGATATAATAACCAAAACCGAAATCGAGGCGGAAATAACAAAGCTGGAGAGCATACCAGAGGACAAGCGAACGGCCGCCGATGAGAAGCAGTTAGGAATTTTGAAAGATACAAGATACTTTGAGGAAGAATATTATGTGCATATCCGAAAAGGTATAGGCAAGGGTGGCAGAGAACGATATAGCCCGATTATCGGAGAACATCAGAAGCAGATTGCCGACAGAATTATAAAAACACCGGAAGAAAAAAAGGTGTGGGAGCATATACACGGAGCTGCCGACATACACGGTTACAGAGCCGAGTATGCAACTGCGGTGTATAAAGCTCATGCAAGGGATATTAAAGATATTCCGTATGATAAAATTAACAAGGGAACAGGAAGAAAATATCAAAGTGATGTTTACACCTGCAGAAAGGACGAGGTAAAGAGAAAACTTGATAGAGCTGCGATGACAATGTGCAGTAAAGCTCTCGGACATAATAGAGCAGAAGTTTTTGCTACAAATTACCTTAGAGGATTGTAAGGGGGTGCGGAAATGTCTGAATATGTTAAAAAAACACCCTTTGGCGGATATAAAGAAGTGCAAGGGGGATATTCAAGCTCTGAATGGGAATATGTGATATTAACCAGGAAAGAATATAACAACCAAGAAACAGAATTAAGGGTAGCAAAAGCCGGGAAAAGTGAAGCAGAAGAAAAAGCCCGAAAAAATATAGATAGAGCAAATGTTGAAGCAAAAAGAGAAATAAATGAGGCATACAAAGCTGCTGATGAGCAAGTGGAAAAGATTAAACAGGAGCTTGCTGCAGCAAATGCTGAAATCGAATACCAACGTGGGCTGAATGAAAATCTTTTGAGAATTAACCGGGAACGTGCGAACGCCGACAGAAAATTAAAACCAAAAAAGGAGCATACAGGGTATGTTGTATGCTCTTCATCAGAAAAAGATTATACTTTCAGAATAAACAGAAAAAACCATAAAATTGTTTTATGGGAGACGGTTCTGCAGAGTCCGTACACGATAGATTTTACAGAGGAACAGGCAAGAAAGCAGATAATTGATGAATTATTTGTAAAAGATGAAAACGGACAATTTTTTATTTCAAAAATAGGAATTACTGCCGGTTATTCAAACGGCTATGCTGCTATGATAGAAGATAATGAATGGTCAAAAATTCATAAAAAATACAATGTTATGCTTGAAAGAAAGTTAAGAATGAATTTTCGATTGGGATATTGGGAAATAGCCTTTTATCACACAAAACCGTTATCTTGCGTTCCGAAAGATATGCGTATGTGTTGATGGTTGCCAGAGGCTCAAAAACGGCTCTTAAATCGTTTTTAAGGCGATCGTGTGGGGTTTTATATTAAACAGGCTTAAAACGAACAAAAGCGGCCTGTAACAGCCGCTTTTGTTTCTAAATTTGTTCGATTTCTGAAAACACAACATTTATTACCTTTGTCAAAATCTCCTTTGGGAGCTGCTCCACAACCGTGTGCGGTCTTGCATTAAGATCTAATGCCTTGACGTGTTCACATAAAATAACACCGGTTGTCTGCGTTCTGTTATCTAAAGGGATATGCAAAGGGAATTTATTGTTTGTGTTTGTTATGGGGCAAATTATAGCAAGATTGGTTTTCTGATTGAAAAAATCATTGCTTACTACTACTGCCGGGCGGTAGCCAGCTTGTTCGTGTCCTTTTTGGGGATCAAAGCTGACTTTTATAATATCTCCTTGACTTACCATACTTCTTCTCCTACCGGCTGTCCCCAATCCATTTCAACCGGAACATATTCGCCGTCAAAATTAGCAAAAAGTTCCATGATGTTTTTTCTTGGCTCTGCTTTTTCAATTATGATTTTGTTTTTGTCGGCGCTTAATACAAGCTGCTCATCGTCACTCCATTGAACTGCATCGAGCAGAAACTTTGGGATTCTGATCCCTTGACTATTGCCCCACTTCTGAATGGTTGTTGTCATTTAGAACACCTCCATTATTAGTATATACATAGTATATCCGATTTTTGCGGATTTGTCAATGGTATTTTATAGATTTATAAAAAATATTTTTGTGGGGATAATAAAATTTATCACAATATATTGTATTTTGAGAAAATTTATGGTATTATAAAAGTGCTGAAAAAATTCATTGATAATATATGCCCCGTATAGCCCTTTAGGGCTACTAAAAAAAATAAAAAAATATTTTTTATAAATCTATGGAAAAAGTCGGAGAGGAATATGGGGGTGAGCGTAACCTGTGGTAAGGGTGCGTAAACTCCAGCGGAGTTTTCCACGCTTTCCATAGGTGGAGCGAGGGGGAAAAGGGAGAGGTGACTTTTTCTTTAAGGGAGCGTAAGCGACCGCTTTTTTGCTCTCCCTTTTCCCCCTTTATTGTTGGGAGGTGTTTTTATGCTGTCTGATAGGTCTGAATTGTTAAAACAACAAAGATTTTTATATATAAATAAAAATGCGTTGCTTAATCAGTTTTATGAGCAGATTGAGCCGTATGATTTTTATAGATACATATTTCCTGAAGGAGCTTTTGAGCGAAAAGGACACTATGAAGATAATAAACCTAATGCTATTGCTGTGACGATTGAAAAAAAGTATAAAGAAAACGGTATTGCGGTTGAGCTTAAAAGAAATGGTAAAGGGAAAAGATATACAATTACGGATAATCTCGAAGAGTTGAATGAGCTTAACAAGTCTGAATTTACTATTATGTCTCCAATTTCGTATTACGGAAAACAGCGAAATGCTAAAAACGCTCGGTATTTGTATGCTTTGGTGTTTGACCTTGATGGTGTAGATATGCCGCAGCTCCGGGACGTGCTTCATCAGATGGATAAAGATATTTTGCCAAAGGCTACCTTTGTCGTAAATAGTGGTACCGGGTTGCATTTATATTATGTTTTGGATGAGCCTGTTCCTATGTATCCGCAAAATCAGTTGTATATGAAAGAGTTGAAATATGCTTTGACTCGGCAGATATGGAATAGGTTTACTTCTACGATTAAAGAACCGCAAATGCAGGGAATAATGCAGGGTTTCAGAGTGATTGGAACGTGTACCAAACTGGGAGAAAAATACCCTGTTGTTGCTTATTCGGTTGGAGATAGAATTTCTTTAGATGAACTTTTAACTTTTATTCCTGATTCAAACGGAGAACAGCAGCACGTTAAAAGTATTATGATGAAAAGCCGGTTATCAATCGAGGAGGCAAAAGAAAAATATCCTGATTGGTATGAAAAGCGGATAGTAAGAAAAGAGCGCCGGGGCAGATGGACTATAAAAAGAGATTTATATGATTGGTGGCTTAATCGAATTAAAACTGAAATAAAAGTCGGTCATAGATTTTATGGTATAATGACATTGGCTATATATGCAAAAAAATGTTGTATCGAAGAAGGCGAGCTGATGAGGGATGCTTATTCTCTTTTAGAAGTTTATGACGATATGAGTATTGAGGATATAAACCGATTTACCGAAGATGATGTAAAATGTGCTTTGGAAATGTATAATGAGGACTATGTTACATTCCCAAGAGATGATATTGCAAAATTGTCCGGTCTGCAGATTGAAAAAAATAAAAGAAACGGCAGAAAACAGGCTGAACACGTTAAGCTGATGAATTTTGTGCGTGATGAAATAAATGGCAATGTGAATTGGAGAGCTGGGAACGGCAGAAAAAGTAAAAAGAATGTTATAATGGAGTATATGAGAGAAAATCCGGGTATAACAAAAAAGGCAGCAATAGCAAGAGCTGTGGGAGCAGATAGAAATACGGTTATTAAATACTATGATGAAATAGTTGCCGAGCTGCAGCAGGAACGTCTGCGAGCCGAGCGCTTGGAACAGCTTGAGCGTGACGGTCATATTGCAGTTAAAATAACACCGTCACAGAAATTAAGCGATTATATTTTAGGTGAATTAAAAAAATAAAATAATATTAGGAGTGTGTGTTATGGCTCATCTTACGGTTGGTATGCGATTAGAGGGGACAAAGGGAAGCATTGTAAAGTCTATGGAGTATATGCAAATGCACGGTATTAAATTTATTCAATCCAAAGGTTTTTATGGAGAAGATGAGGGAAAAGAAAAAGTAAGAGTATATACAACGGCTCTGATAGACTTCCCTCAAGATGGAGATGAATTTCTTAAAGATATTGCAAGAATAAATGCCGGTGAAAATATAAATAGTGATGAGTCAGAGGAATAGGTGTAATTATGAGTAAAACTGTAAAACAAATTGCTGATGAACTTGGTGTATCAAAGCAAGCTGTTCATCAAAAAAGAAAGAGTAAGGAACTGTCAACAGCTTTACAGCCGTTTACGTCAACGGTTGACGGTGTCGTTTACATATCAGTTGACGGTGAAAATCTTATAAAACAGGCATTTTTGAAAAATGACCGTAAACAAGTTGATGATAAGTTGTCGTCAACGGTTGACGGTTCGTTTACACCCTCGTTTACACCTCCGGAGGATAGCGAAGTAGTATTTTTAAGGGGGCAAGTGGAGAAGTTGCAGGCGGAGCTTGAAAAAGAAAGAGAGCATAACCGGGAAAAAGATAAACAGCTTCTTGAAACATTAAATAAATTAGCAGAAAGTCAAGCGGCCTTGTCTGCCGGACAAGCTGCAGATAAACAAAAGGCTTTGGCTGAAAAAATAATTGAGGGCAATAAGCAGCTCTCTGATGAGGCGCTTGCTTCAGAAAAATCGCAACATTTTCTCAGAAAGATTTTTTGTCGAAAAAAGAAATAATAAAATATTGGTTAATTTTTCTAAAACTATTGCTATTACATAAGATATATGATATAATAAAATCAGATTAAAAATGGTTGACAAGTCTATCGGATGTGTGTTATACTGTGCGACAGTTTGAG
>CAZMEQ010000024.1:0-7445 GCA_964565345.1 uncultured Gammaproteobacteria bacterium
AATTGGAAAAAGGCGCTTGCATAGCAAAAGGCACTGGCCAATCAACTGTGGTTTTGTTTGAATTATCTTCTGTTTCTGTCTCCTTTTTATCAATGTCATGATTTATAACCGGCGGATCAACAGCTTTATCTTCGATCGAATTTGATTCCTCGTTTATCTCGACGCCATTAGCCTCGGGGGGCACTGCTGTTTCAATGATCTCTTCTTCATTCGGCTCGACTTTCCGCTCAAAAGTAAACTCAAAATCAGGTTTGCTGGTGCACCCAGAAACAAACAGTATAATTAGGCTGAAAAGCAATAATTTACTCATATTTTACTTAATTTTAACCCTATTTTACCCTTTTAGCAATCCTCTTGACGAAAGCCTGTTTTTTTTGTAGAATGTTAGAGATTCCTATAAATGACTAATAAATAGCAATATGTCACACAAGAAAGCAGCAGGTTCAACCAGGCTGGGACGAGACTCCCAATCAAAACGACTTGGTATTAAAAAATATGCTGGCGAAATAGCCAAGGCTGGCAATATTATTGTCCGCCAGCGCGGCAGCAAAGTAAATGCTGGGACTAATGTCATGAAAGGTAAAGATGATACTCTGTTTGCAGTAGCTGCTGGTGAAGTTAAATTCACTACACGCAAGGTTAAAAAGTTTACCGGACGTTTACAGAAAAGAATGTTTGTCCATGTAGCCGCTAAATAACTACTTCAAACAGGGACGGGTTTTG
Source organism: uncultured Gammaproteobacteria bacterium (assembly GCA_964565345.1). Classification (GTDB taxonomy): domain Bacteria; phylum Patescibacteriota; class Patescibacteriia; order UBA11705; family JABHMO01; genus GWC2-39-14. The sequence goes on from CAZMEQ010000024.1 coordinate 724, forward strand.
AACCCGCCCCTGTTTTTTTAAAAGCATTTTATATCTGGAAACCAGACCTCCCCTTCTCCCTTATAATCAATGATGCCAGCCCCGTAGGTAAAAGATACATTACATTCGACTAAAGCGGCTTCCCAGGCATAGCAACTCCAGTCAGCATCACAAGCACAATTAAAATCAATCCAAGCCTCACCTCTTTCACAAAGAACAGAACTCGTTGTTTCTATTTCTACTGTAATGCCGGTGCCTGATTGATCATTCCCCCACCAAGCAAAACCAACCATAAAAAGAGGACATCGAACACGACAAGTTACTTCAGTCGGACTTTCTTCAATGTCCTCTTCGGGCGGAATATCATCAAAGATAGACAAGTCTTCATCCACTTGTCCATCACAGTCATTATCGAGCCCATCAGCGACTTCAGGAATTGATTCAACAAGTTCGCACTCATTCCAAACCCCGTCGTCACAATAATGAACCCCCTTACCGCAAGCCAAATAGCAATCAAAAAGAAGTCCCTCATCTTCCTCCTCATTACAATTATTGTCTAAATTATCGCATAACTCTTCGGCAAAAGGATTTATTGATGCATCCTCATCATCACAATCACCTTGCGCAATCGAAAAACCGTCACCATCACTATCAACTTCTTCTGGATCTGCCGCCCCTTGAATTGAATAGGCGCCACTGATGCAAAAAAAAGCATCTGACGACGTTAACGGCTGGCCCAGGAACTTAGTAGCGGAAAGAATTTCGCTGGCCGATAAAATCAGCAATGGCAGACTATCATACCCCATCAAAACAAAAGTATCCCAATCAGCGAAAGGCCGGAGCTCGCCATTATTCGTTGCCACAAAAATAGCGCCCGAGTCATAACCAGACAAGTTATTTGTGGCCTTTACCAAGGTACCGTTATGCAGGTACAAGGTCGGACCTATATCACACGACTCTGCATAGAAGGGCCAAGCCGAAAAAGTTTTAACTGGTTGCTTGAGTTGCCAACTGTTATGGGCGGTGCTCGAAGAAAACTCATAGACAGCACAATTAGGCGCAGTCGCACTTGTTTTTTCAAAAAGATAATATTTCTCATTGATCTTCCAAACCTCTCGGTATGGGAGCCAATCCACTACGCCCATTTCTGACATACAGTCCAAGATTCGCTGATGAACTGGGATAATTTTTTGCCAATCAAAACTCATAGCATTAAACACTGATTCATTTTTTATCCAAAGCAGAGATTCTTCCAAAACAACATAAACCTTGTTGGAACCTACCGGTTGAATTAGAGTCCCATCCGGATACCACACCCCACCATTGGAACGAACCACCAAAGTCGCATAGTTCGAGGTCGCCCACGAAGACAAGAACGAGCTCAAACTATATCTTTTATACCCACCCAGGGTTTTACCCGGATCATGCACGACCACTTGTGTATCAGTTAACCCAACTACCACCATAAAATGCCCAAACTGGAGAGAACTCATGTTGATATTCACACCAACGATTACAGGGTTTTGCTTCAACAACTGGCGTCGAATAAAATCTAAGTCCTTCTTATTTTGACGCACAGTTGCACCCACCCCATAATATTGGATCAGGATTTTTTCGAGTTGTGAAATACTAGTAACGTTGCCGTCATAGTATTCAGCGTTTGCCTGGGGCGAAATCATTTGCTGAGTATATAGCCAATCTAAAACAGTTTCCACGCTTTCCACCGTAGGCTCGTGGCTTAGGTAGTAAGAACCCAGCATAACAGTCGAAGTCGGGCCACAGTTCAGGTTGTGTTGCCAATCACCCGGCGGCGACTGGGTTTTAAACGGAACACCTTGGAGTAAAATCTCTTCGGCTTTTGCTTCCCACGCCAGCGCCGCCGCAATGACGAGCACAAAGAACTTGTTCATTACTCACCTCCAGATTTGAAGTTAGCAACAAAGTTCCAAAACAACACCTCCACCGCTTGAGTACTTTGGAGTGTTGTATGAAGTGAAAAATCCAAAAAGGATCCACTCTCATGAACAAAAACACGCTTTACGCCTAGCCACGGGCCATCAACCTTTGTTACAACTACTGCATTAAGTTCTGGCTTTGCAGATAAAACCAAAGGTTCAAAGGTCAAAACTTCAGGATAGTAATCGGCAAAAAAATCCGTCCAGGAAAGATAAGAAAAATCTACTTCGCCCTCGTACACAAAAACCTGAAACACCGAGTAATCAGTGACAAAATCGCAACTACTTTCATCTAACGCGCAATCCTCCACGGCTACAGCACCTAGATTAACGACACTGTTTGTGTCTTGGACACGAACAACATAGGTCGCATCGCGCGGATTTTTTTCTTTCGGCTCAAGCACCTCCAAAAACCAACTAACCGGAGTTGAAAAAGAAAACTTGCCGACAACAACTACGCGCTCATCGCTCGACTCTGTTGATTTGACAATTGATTCAACCACCTCTTCATTGTCAGCTGTATCTGATGCATTTTGCACATCCTGAGATGTGACTACGGCCAAGGGTTCCGGTAAACAACCCGAGAGCACCAACACCAGCAAAGACAACAGGCACACTTTCATCGCAACCTCCTCAGAAAAAAGTTTTAGCACCATAAGCACCACAGTTAATTGTCAATGTCCTTCTGTTGTTAATATAATTTATTTAATTAATAAAATTTAGATAAAATGTCATCCCCAGTCGTCAAAAATATAAAAAGCAAATACAATAAACGACTAATACCATCGACAACAAACCATAATTGACATAAACTGGTCTGTTTGTTATCTTTTATTGATCCAGAAGACTCTCTTTTAGAGGTGAAGCATGAGAAAAAAACTGGTCCTGTTCGACATTGACAAAACCCTCCTCGGAGTTGACTACAAACCGAACTCCGAACATTTCCGAGACGTCGTGCTGGCCTTGCGTGCCGCCGGTTGGGATGTGGGGCTGAATTCCGACACCGGACCAGCCCGAATCGCCAAATTGGCCCTATTTTGGGACTGTAATGGCCCTATTGTGGCTGAGTTTGGCAATGCCATCTACTCTGTAAAGAACGCTCTGCAAGGCCTGGAGCCAGACTGGATCCGCCGGCCAGACAGCGAACCTTTCTTTGACTCAGTTCTTGGCCGCTTTCTCTGCCAGGTACGCAAACTCTTCCCAGACCTGTACATCCTGACCTGCGAACCCTATGCTGGGCTCGACCTCTTGCGCCATATGGAACTAGACAAAGCCTTGCTCCTAGTCAACGGCTCACGCCGTCACAGCCTGTCGTTCTTTGTCCGCATGCCCAAGGCAGAACAGGACAAAGGCAAAGCTCTCTTGCAGAGTCTGGGAGACTTGGCCGTCGACTGCTTCCGTCGGCAAGCTGATCTCGACATCAAGATCCCACTGGTAGACCTGAACCCCGAATACATGGTCTTCATCATGCACTTTGCTGACTCGGCCAAGTGCCAAGCCCAGCCCTTCCTGCAAGAACGCTACGATGTCATTGCCATGGTCGGCGACTCCATGAACGATTTCCTGGCACGTCCCGGGGAAGTCTCCCCCTGCTACCAGATGGCCGTTGGCAACGCCAACCCGGCCTACAAGGCTCTGTGTCAATATGTGGCCACCGACCCGCTGACCTGCGGAGCCATCCAGTGTGCCGAGCACTTACTGGCCCTGCCGGAAAGTCTGGCATAGCGAAAACCCCCGCCTTCAACAGAAGGACGGGGGTCATTTTTTAAAATCAACTTTATAAAGTCAAAAGTGTTTGTTCCAAGCGACGCACCATTTCGTTGTATAACCACAATCTTTCTGGCGCCGTACAATAATCGCATTTACAAGCGGCATAAACAGAATACCACAAAGCTTCACATAATTTTTTAAAATCTTCGGTAAAAACTCCGGCACAAATATAACCCTTAATTTCGTTCTCGACTTCATTAACCAAATCAGAATAATCAATATTTTTATTTAGTTGTTTTACTTCCATTTCTTTGCGTTGAAGAGATACTAGATAACCAATCAAATCAATGGCAATGTTGCCACTCGCCTTACTTTCCTCCAAGTACGGGATAGCGCTACGCGGATCAATAAAACGCACCTTATCGCCATCATTACTTAAAATTATATTACCAACGCTTAAATCTTTATGCGCCAACGAAGCCACATATCGATTTAAAGTTTTGTCTTTCTGTTGTTCTAAAGCCGAGATAGCTGGAAGTAATTTTTCTGACAATCCCGCTTTATCGATGTTTATTTTTAAAGCTACGATCAATTCATCAAAAAAATCTGCATCGAAAAAATCAATTTTTGTTTCCTCGAATAATAAATTTATTTTTGCTAAAACTTTTTTGTTTAATGTTTTTAACTCAGTGAGACTGGCGTCTGTCTCTTTATATTTATCTTCTAGTGCTTGTCGGCCTAAATTTTCAATCCATAACACAGAACAACCGCTATCATTAAAAACAATTTCCATCTCAGGGAAGACTGTATTATAGCTTTTCATTTTATTTTTAAAACGGCCATAGGCTTGTAATTCTTTTTGAATCACCAAATCATTCCCTACCTTATAAATATCCTGAACACATAAAAATGTTTTGGCTTCTGATGAACCAACTAGAGGAACGACCTCAGATCCTTCTTTATTTTGAGAAACTAAATATTTTTTTAAAACTGCTTCGTGATTTACTTCTAAAATATTTTCCAGATCATACAAACTTAAAATGGAAAAATCCGCCATTTCTGATTTCTTGCCACTTTTATTAATATAAACAGTCGTAATCCCAGCTAACTTGGCAGGGACGATGTCTGTTTGTTCTTGATCACCTATCATTAGGCATTCTTCTGGCAATATACTAAAATGGGTCAGAACACGAGTATATGCAACACAACTTTCTTTACGTGAATCACCAGACCCATCAAAAATTGCCTCACCCAAAATATCTAAAACGTCTAAGGCTTTTAAAACATTTTGCACCCAAATCTTAGGCCCATCTGTTAAAACAGCTAACTGGTACTGGCCCTTAAGACGTAGCAAAAAATTCTTTAAGCCTGGGATTTTTTTGATATACGGTTCTGCGGGGACATCCCAAACTATATTAAAATATTCTTCGCGATTAATACCGTGCTCTTTTTCTAAGGCCAAGCTTATTTGTTCCCCCCACCGCTCCTTTATATCATTCAAAACTAACTCTGCCTCGATCAATGTTTTCCCTAATTTTTTGGCAATAAAAAGAGTCGCGTTTTTAAGCACAGCTTGATAAGCGCCGCTCTGACTAAAAGAAGCGCCCTCGTATTCATAGAGGGTGCCATCCATGTCAAAAATAATAAGTTTTGGCTTCATATTTATACTTTAGCGGGAAATGAGTGAATCGTCAAAAAGTTGTTTCATCTTATAACACCCAATGCCATACTCCCCAACCAAGAGAGGATAAAACTCTTCCCCATCAATTGTTGTTTTTTCAAAATCAACTAAGGGAGTTTTGTTATCAACCATTTTTCCATAAACCCAAAAGATCTTTTTGTTTTTTAGTTTAGTTTTATCAATTCCTTTATCATAATTCGTAATAAATTTTTCGAGAATGTCTTTAAGCTCCATTCGTAACTTCTCGCAGTCCTTTGGGCCGCATTCAATTTCAATGGCAGGTTCAGCAAATTGAACCAACGGACCGACTTCTTTCTTTTGGCTTGGCAACCAGATAACAATATTAGGAATGTCCAATTGTAAGGCTAAAAGAAGATCATCGAATGATAATTTTGTCAGAATAATAAAAATCCCACAGTTAGATACAGAGCCATGAATATCAATAACATAATTATAATTTTTAAATTGGCCCACCAGTTCGTATGCGCGCCGGACTTCGTAATGGGCTGAATCCAAAGTCCCCGGCGCGTTGCGATTCATATCAGCATCAATAAAGCGCTTATTTTCAGCTAACGCTTTTTCATTGGCGATTAACCAGTCTAATCGGTTGTCCAAGGGGAGACTGGAGAGTACATCAACACCTATTTTCTCATCACCATGCGTGGCACCCAAAAATAAAATATCTTTTTTTGTGCCGTTTTTTTGCGGTAAAAAATATTGTTTTTCCGAATTCAAAAATCCGTTAAGCTTTTGAGAAAAACGATCAAAGTCTTCTTGGTAAAATTCAGCTACGTATTTGTAATCTAACATACTCTTACTTTAGCGGGAAATAGCCAAGGAGTCAAAATTACGATGCAAAACCAGCCCCATTGTCATTCTGAATTAATTTCAGAATCTACGAATTGAAATCTCTAAATAAATCACTAAATGCCGGATTATTCTTTCTTACTAAATTCAGTTTCCATTCCCGATGCCAACGCTTAAGCTGTTTTTCTCTAGCAATAGCAGTTTTAATATCTGTAAAATGTTCGAAATAGAGAAGCTTAAAACATTTATACTTTTCTACAAAACAACCAGCATTCGATTGTTTTTTGTACTCCCAGCCTCTTCTTATAAGACTGTTCGTGACTCCGACATAAATAACTGGTTTATTATTACCAAGGATATAAACATAGTAATTGTGCTCTTGCATAAAAAAGTGAATTTTGCGGATGCTGAAATAAATTCAGCATGACATCTTAGTCATCATTCCCCACTATACCACCCCCCATTTGACGCCCCAAACCTGGGTGTTACAATAAAAATGTACTAAACTTAGCCAACAACCCCGTACTTGATACGGGGTTGACAAAGCTAGCACCTCGTGCTACGCTTGAATGTTCGAAAACCCCAAACGC
>CAZMEQ010000025.1:0-6485 GCA_964565345.1 uncultured Gammaproteobacteria bacterium
ATCTGAAGCTCCACCCTCACTTTCAGCCTCAGGCCAATTAAATACTGGCATTACACTATTATTCCACTCGCCACTTGCCAAAGTTGTTCCTGACCCCTCAGCTTCATAAAGAGTCAGCCTACTATGATTAGACGGCTCATTAACATCCTGATAAAAATCAATTGTATAATCAGATATCACCCCCGAATAAACCCCATCTCCCGAACTTAATTCAAACTTAAATTGGATATATTGTTTTGAACTCGAGTTAATTTTATAGCGATGACTATTTGCAATTGACTTAATCAACACTCCTGCTGTCCACTCATCCCAAGTAAAGCCATCAGCAGAAGTCCGGCTGTAAACCAATAAATTCGTATTATCAGCTGACTCATAAGTTACATTTAAACCGCTAAATCTGTATACCTGAGATAAATCATGGCTCTGACTTATATAACTTCCACTTTCTACAAAGGCTGAATTATCAGTATTCATCACATAAGTATATAAACCATCACTAAAGGTATTTGTCCCCGTTCCTCCAATTACATAAATTTTATTTGTTCCATTACTGGCCCCAGCTCCACCATAACTAATCGCACTGGGAAAATTAGAAACCGTCTCCCATTCATTTGTTGATATCTTATACTTGTAACAGCTGTCCGTATTTGTTCCCCGGCAAGCATAAATACTGTCGCTATCTCCATTTGCCATAAATCCACCATAATTTACTGTTGCTGGTACATTAGCCAGGGCGCTTTGCCAAGTGGTTGTCCCCACATTAAATCTATAAAATGAACTTTGCCCCGCCCCTCTTAATGCATATACATAACCATCTTTATATAAAATTTCCCCTCCCCATCCCAAAGCTCCCGTAATATTTTCCAACTGTGTCCATCTACTACCCTCATCCGCCTCCAGATCATAGCGATAAAAAGCATTCGAATTTCCCCTAGACCAATAAATATATCTATCTCCATCGTAAGTCAAAAAACTCCCCGTAGTTCCTGGGTCAACTGGCGGCGGATCATTAACTAACTCCGTCCATCTATTTGTTGCCACATTATATTCATAAAATTTTCTATTATAAGCGCTGGTCACTGCATACACCTTAGCTGAATCACCAGGTACATAAACTGTATCTCCTCCCTCCCTTACTCCTGTCGGCATATCCAAAAGCTCTGTAACTTCACCGCTACCTTCATTCCATTTATAAAAAGCATTACCATTATTCCCCATAGCAATAAAAAAGTCCCCATTCTCACCCTTACTAATACTTGAGCCTGAATTAAACTCGTAAGTCTGTGTCCCTCTAAATGATTTACTAAATAAATTTCTGTTTGGCACCGACCAGGTACTAGCTGAAATATTGTAACTATACATTAAATTTGAGTTATACCCCCTAGTCATATATATTTTGCCGTTCACATTTTTCATCGAACAGCCATAATAAACCGTACTTGGTATCTGTCCCAAAGATGACCAAGTCTGACTTTCTACGTCATATTTAAAGATACTTTCTTGTTGATTTGCTGGCGTAAAATATATTGCATTACTTGTCCTATCATATTCAATTTCTGCTCCAGCATAAGCCAAAGCCGGTAAGTTGGGTAAAGGAGTCCACTCGTCTGTCAATATACTATAGGCAGCAAAACCACTCCTCAAATTTCCCTGAATCGCATATATCGTATCATCTCCATCCCAACTTAGATCTCCACCATAACTGACCAAATTATTAACCTGATTACTAGGTGCTCCAAAATCAGTAGTGGCCAAAGCCGCCCACTCATCATCAATGGCATCATACCTCCAAAAAGCATCTCCATTGTCTCCCTTTAATGCGTATACGTATCTTTCCTTATCCGAAGTTAAACTACTTCCATAACGGATTTGGCCAGGAGCGCTAGTCACCACCGACCATGAATCAGTCGAAATTTCATATTTCCAAAAACCAGTCGTTAGATTTCCCTGAAATGCGTATAAAAACCCTGGAGGCCCTTCAGTCATCGCCCCTCCATATGTCACTGTTGTTGGTGTTGCCGCTCCAGTTGACCAAAGCCCTAAAGCCATATCATAAATATAAAAATTATTAGTATTAGCTCCTCTCAATAAAAACAACTTATTGTCCACCTCCGAATAAGCTAGATCTCCACCATAATATATTCCAGCCGGAGTATTAGCCAAGATTCCATCAGACCAAAATCCATCCCTTGATTCAAGTTTAATTTGATCACCATCTACAATCACACTCTCAGTTTCTCCCAAAAAATTTTCAGAACCACCTATAGACAAATTTTGATACTCTAGTCCTTCGTATACATATTCAAAAGCATCCCAAGTCTGACTCACATTCCCACTAGTATCTTTTGTCTTAATTTTTAAATAATAAGTATCATTTTCCATACTCTCACTCACGAGATAATTATTTTTAGTTTGATATACTCCATCAAGCTCTGGATCTGCACTTTCCCCTATCCCAAAATAAACATAATAACCCTCCACTCCAGTATCCACATCTGTTTCCCCCGACCAAACAAAAAAAGGAGATAAATAGTTATAGGTCTGACCAGAGCTCAACTCACTTCCAAAAATCTCTCTTGAAAAAGCATCAATAGTACTAGGGTTTATTGGCGAATCTTCATCCCCCTGATATCCAATCTCTATACTATTAACAATCGGTGTCTGGTTAGTATCGCCACTCAATATTAATTTAACCTGTATATATCTATTTGTCTCAGATACCACCACCTCTCCATTTACATTTTCCCAGCTTCCCCAATTTACATTATCGCTACTAGTTTTTGTCTGTACTAAGACCTCTACCCCTACCGGTATACCCCCCCCTACAGATACCGTCATACTACTGCCCACTTTCACATAACTTAAATCTGTCACTTCACTTATCCAGCTACCACTCAAAACGTATTTATTGACAGAAGGCACATACATTTGCATATAAGCCAATGACTGTCCCCAAGTTGAATACATATTGCCGCTGCTATCTACCTCCAAAGAAGCTCCGTTATAGGGTCCTCTCTCATAGCCATAAAAATTTGATAAATCATCCAATTTTCTCCAGGTATATTGATTATCCCCAGCTGTTAAGTCAAATTCCCAAAAATCAGTTTCATAATAACCCGCTTGCACATATATTTTACTATTCCAATAAACCGCATCCGTTCCCCAATAAGCTGCATAAGGCAAATCTCCTATATCCGTCCATCTATTTTCTAAAATCTCATACTTATAAATATCTCCTGTTCTCGATCCAGATAAGTAATAAATTACATTACTGTTACTTTCATCTGCTACCAACCTGGCTCCATAGGACGCTTCAGCGTTATCTGGTAAATCTTCTACATCCGTCACATCTCCCCAGCTATCCCCAGTTATGCTATACCTCCAAAAGTTTCCGGTATAATTACCTCGTATTGCATAAATGTAATCACCACTTCCCGGATAGGCCAACCCTCCTCCATAGCGTACCGTTGCTGGAGCCGTCGCCCCCACCGACCAGACACTCGTTCCAATATTATAAATCCAAAAAGTATTTGTGTTTCCACCTCTGAAAAAATACAAATTACTCCCAGCCAACACTCCTTTTGTGTCATCATTAAAAGTACTAGGAGCATCTGATAAGCTCGACCAGCTATCAGTAGCCGTAGTATATTTATAAAAAGTTGCCGATCCATTTCCTCTCGGTGAAAAAATATCACCGTTACTATAAATCAAATCAGCTCCGCTGCCAAAGGTGTTTGGCGCCCAAGCTGGACCCAAAAAGCTCGTCGTCCCTACATCAAACTTCCAAATATCATAAGTATTGTTTCCCCTGACAACATAAAGCATGTCGTCAGCTTCGTTATAGACCACCCCCCCATATCTAGTCGTCGCTGGAGCCTCAGTTATCGTCTGCCAAGTATTAGCAGAAATGTTATATCTATAAAAATCCGTAGTTGACCTATCCCTCAGCCCATAAATGTATCCATCTACCACATCCATATTATGATCATCATAAAAAGCTATCGGAGTATTTGCTCTAGTTATCCAAGTATTGTTAGCAATATCATACTGATAAAAAGAAGTCGAATTGCCCCCCCTTGGTGTATACAAAAACCCTTCATGATATACCAAGTCTGTTCCATAATACATACTAGCCGGGGTCGACGCCACCAAAGCCCAATTGTTTTGACTCATATCAAACTTCCAAAAATCAGTTGTGTTATAACCTCTCAAAATAAATAAGTTTGTTCCATCTGTCTCTATACTCGCCCCACCGTATGTTAAAGCAGGTAAATTTGGCATGGCCGACCATGTATTATCCTTTATCGAATATTTAGAAAAATCCCTTTGGTATTCTCCCCAAACCACATAGATATAGTCTCCTAGTACTGTCATGCTCGCCCCAGCACCAGGCATCTTTATCGGTGTTTCCAGTACTTGCCATTTATTCTCCCCTGGCTTGTATCTCATAAAATAGTTTTGTCTTCCCACCAATACATAAACATATTCTCCATCCGAAGCTATAGCTGTCCCGACAGTTAAAGGTAAATGTGGTGTACTAATCGTTTTTGGTACCCACGAACCATCAGATTTTAGACTTATACCTGATGAAGATTCGTTATATTCAACATTATTAAAAACTCCATTTTCAAAATCAAGCCTACTACTTAATATCCTTTCATTTGCCCTAACAGTTTTAATTTGCCACCAACCCAGTACTCCCAGAACCCCTATTCCGAGTATCAACCCCCCTATTTTCCATTTATTAAGAGATTTTATAATCATTTCAAAATCTCCTCAATTAAAATATTAAGTGTCTTTCTGTCAACTGCCTTTTCATTAAGCTTCCATCTCAAACCCCTTCCGGCTTTACTTCTTCCCCAAGCCAAAACCAAACTTTGATTGTTTATCGCTTGTCTTGATAAAGAAGAAAATACTCCACCCAAAGCTTTTCCTTCAATGCCAAGCACTTTTTGCGTATCATAAGCTTCAATTATTCCATTTTTACTTTCCAGTAGTACCTTCAAAGCCCTTAGTTGACTAGCACTCATTCGTCGAATTTTATATAACCACTTTTCCACTACTTATAAGTCTAAACGTCCATTCATTCTATTACAAGCATTAAGTTCTATTTACTCTATATATTCTATTTACTCTATATATTCTATTTACTCTATATATTCTATTACATCTACTATTTTATGTTAATATGTTATTTGTGTCTTTAAAAAATAATCTAAAAATATTTATTTTTTGCCTAATTTTTGCCGGCCTAGGCTATTTTTTAGGTAAACAAAATCAAAATAATTCATCCGTCTTTAGCGAAATAAGATCCAATAAAGAAAATTATCTATTCATCAACCCTCTTTTAGAATGTGACTCAAGTTCTTTTTCAAGCAACATTACTTTTGATTCTCTCAAAGATAAACTTTTGTCCCAAATTAACAAACTCAAAAACACTGGACAAATCTCTTCAGTTAGTATTTATCTCCGCGATCTCAATAATGGACCTTGGCTGGGCATCAACGAAAAAGATAATTTTTCTCCGGCTTCTCTGATTAAAGTTCCTTTAATGATCACCTATTATAAGGAAGCTGAGACAAATCCAGATATTCTCAAACAAAATCTTGAATATTTACCTATAAAAGATGAATTAAACCAAAATATTTTACCTTCTGTTACTCTAATCCCTACTCAGTCATATACCATCGAAGATTTAATCTATAACATGATTGTTTATTCTGACAACCAGGCATATGATCTTCTCCTAAATAATATTGACCATCAAATTCTAATCGACACCTATTCTAACCTTGGAGTCGACATTAGTAAAGGTTTTTCAGATCCCAGCGGCAACATTCTTTCCGTCAAATCATATGCTGCTTTTTTCAGAATTCTTTATAATGCCTCCTATCTTAGCCCTGAGATGTCGGAAAAAGCTCTCTCCCTCCTCTCAAAGGTTCACTATCAAGATGCTCTTGTTAAGGGCATAAATAACCCCAGTGTTAAAATCTCTCATAAATTCGGCGAAAGAACTTTTATCGATACTGGTGAAAAACAACTCCATGACTGTGGTATCGTTTATCTTCCCCAAAAACCGCATTTAATTTGTATTATGACTCGGGGCAATGATTTTGCCAAACTTTCGGAGACCATTGCTCAAATATCCCAGACAATCTACCAACATATTTCTCAAAAGCCTTAATCCCAGCCTAAAATAACATCACCCTTGATATCTGTTCTTAAAATTTTTACTCCTTCCTTTTTTAGTCTTTCTAAAACTATTTCCTTTGGATGCCCATAGTTATTTTTCCCCACACTAATTATGGCTATCCCTGGTCTTAATCTCTTTAACCATTCCTCACTACTACTCGTCTCCGAGCCATGATGAGCAATTTTTATCCCTTCAACTCCCTCTCTCCACCAGCCCATCATTTCCCCTTCGCCAGTATTATCAACATCACCCGTAAATATAAATTTTTTATCTCTATAATTTAAGACTAGTA
>CAZMEQ010000026.1:0-5570 GCA_964565345.1 uncultured Gammaproteobacteria bacterium
TTTTTGTTCTCACCATATGTAAATTTAGAGAAAAATGAAAAGAGTGCGCAAAAAATGTGCACTCTTCTCACTACTCACAATATTATTATAGCAAACTTTTTTGAAAAAGTCAATATCACATTTTGAATAAATTTAGCAAAAAGGACTATTTTGTGATTTGTTGGCGAAGCCTGTCAACAAAAGCCGTAAATTTATCTTCTTGATTGATAATATCAGTAATATTTAAATCAACTTTTAATATAGGACAAAGATTAAAGGTCGTGGTCCAGTCTGTATATAGAGAATGAAGTTGTTCTAAGTAACTTAATTGGAGAGTCGATTCTATATTTCGACCTCTTTTTTGAATATTTTCTAAACATTTGTGCGGCGTTTGGTTCAAAAAAATAATTAAGTCTGGCGGTTTAATAGTTTTTACTACATTTTGATAAAGATGTTGGTAGGTTTTCCAGTCAGTGAGGGAGAGTGAATTATTTTGGTATAGGTTTTTAACAAAAATTTCAGCGCCTTCGTATAAGCAGCGATCTTGGATGATGGAGTTTGGTCTTTTTAAAATTTCAATGTGGTGATTTAGCCGATGCGCGAGAAAAGACATTTCAGTGTGAAAGGCCCAGCGGTGCATATCTTGATAAAACTTTTCTAAATAGGGGTTCACATTGAAAGGTTCTTCAAATAATTCCCAATTTAAATGATTGGCCAGTTTTCCAGCTAGCGTTGTTTTACCCGCACCAATGTTGCCTGCAATGGCGATATAATATTTCATAAAATCATTTTAGCATAAAAAAGACTCCACCGTCTGTGGACGATGGAGATGGTGGGGTTAACCCAGGTAAGTCCAGAAGCTGGACCAGGGATGTCGTAGTGACAACGCCGGAGCCAGGAAACAGGTTTTGCAGCAATTCCCGGGGCAAGCAACGTAGCGCTGCGTGTAATCCAGTTGCGGTGACAAGAACTGACTCGTTGGTTGTTTCAGAAGCGAGCCGAGTATTTCCGGAATGCGGTCATACTTCTGCGTACAGGGAGACTGAACCGTGCCGTCTGGATTGACAGTGAGAAGACAGGAGGGACGGCAGTCGAATGGTTTCAGGGTGTACATTTGCTTTAGTTGCTCTCGGCTATTCAAGATGAGACCAGGAACTTTCTTCTTAAGCCGTTGGAGCAGCTCCACAAAGCAGCGGAATTTTTGCTGTGTCATGGCATCGTGGCTCAGCACTTCGGGCTGGTGGTTGACAATGCTTGTGGTGAAGCTGATGCCAACGCCCAGGCGAGAGGCAAAGGACACGAGGTGTGCGACGCTATCGATGTTGTGTCCCGACAGCGGGCAGTTGAAGTTCAGTTGGTTCCCGTGTTTACGTGCTTCATTGACCAGCTTTGGTAGAGCCAATATTACTCGGCGTAGGCGCAAGGGGTTTACGCCCATAATGCGACTGGCTCTGGTAAGAGAGGCACTGTGCATGCTGACAACAGTTCGATCAGCATATTGAAGGACTTCTGGGTGTCGTTCGAGCGCCAGACCGTTGGTGTTGACGACAATTGGCCAAAAGCCCATGGTGCGTGCCAACTTGAGGACAGGGACCAACAGTGGACTAAGAGTTGGCTCTCCTCCACTGATGTAGAGCGCCGGCGACACCTTGAACAGTTCCCGCAGTATGCGGTGCCACTGTTCTAGTTCGAGTTCGGGGTGTTTCTGTTCGGTGAGTGCCCGGGCTTGGCTGCAACCAGTGCAGTTAGCATTGCACTTGTGTGTCAGGTGGATGACTGTGACGACGGGCAGAAGATGTTCCTTCTTGAGCACAACAGCTCGAAGGAAGTTGACCACCCAGCGCCAGAAGATGCGCCACTGCGCGCGTCTTTTGCGGAAAAGCATTTGGAACCTCCTGGTGCGCTGTCCGCGTTTATGGTAGCGATTCTTTTTGAGAATGGCAAGGAAAAATGGACCCAAGCAGCCATGAATTATAAAGCATTAGGTTGACTTATTTATCATTAGAGGCTAATTTATAGTTTGCTTGTTGTATATGGAGGTTTCTCATGGCGCACCCCTTGCAGTCCGATGACATCACCCTCCTCTCCGCTTTGAAGGAGCGGGGAGTCCTCCTGCCCATCCGGCCGGAGCAGATCCCTTCGGCCGCTTTCGTCTGGTCCTGCGGCGACGGTGACCGTCACGAGCAGCTCGTTTACCTGTTTCACCTCATGCACGGGAAGGATACCAACAAGCAGATCACCCCTCACCTGTTCTGCTGGAATGGCGGACCGCTCGTTCTGGCTTCCAGCTTCGGCGACGATGTCGCGCGGGAGTTCGCTTACCGCCAGTTCGCGGGAGCCGTAAAGCTGAAGCCGCACATCAAGGCGGTGATCTTGCAGGGGCATGCTGTATGTGGTGCCGCTCACACGAGCGGGCACGGACTTCGTAACACCGCCTTGCTCTTCAAGCAGGCAGTGACGGAGCTGAAGCAGTTCGTTCGTCACCACCACCTCGACATCACCACGTTCGTGGCCCTGTTCCACGTCGACTACGGGAACGGGCTCATGCGCACCTACACCTTCAACGCTGACATCTTCCAGTAGTCCTCACTTCCCCCTTCGCGTCACAACGCGTGGGGGGGGATTTTTTTAGAATCGTCAAAAGCAGTCGATTTAAAACATAAAAAACTGCCCGGACAAATTACCGGGCAGTTGGTAACTTTCTGTGATATTTTAGTTGGCTTTTAATTCTTTGTTAACATTAATATGTTTTTTTGAATGTAAAAATAAATAGAAAGCCAAAATTATTCCGCACACCCCCAAAAAAGTAAAGGCTCCATTGTTGCCCAGTCGATCAGCCATAAACCCAGCGGTCATAGGCCCAAGCACATATCCAAGATTAGTATAAAAATCTTCCAGTCCAGCAATTTCCTTTTCATATTTAGTTGTTTCACTTATATAATCGGCATAGGCTCCATTTATTGCAGGCCATGACATCGAAATAAACGCAGAGGCTCCGAATACTGTGAGCAGAACCATTAAAGGGGAATGCGTGAAGTATATTAAGCTCATAATAGCCGAGCCAATAAGTAGAGTTAGCGAAGCTGTTCGTTTTTTACCAAAGCGTCGAGTAAAGTAACCAACAAACCAACCAACAAGAAGCGCTGGTAATGAATAGGCCGTCATAAAAAAACCGGCTAGTTCATGAACGCCTTCGAGACTTTCTGCAAAAAGCGGACCAACAGTCCAAAAGAAACCGTCAATAAAATTTAAGAATAAAGTTAACAGTAGTACTGGGAATAACACGCAACCGATTTTTCCCCATAAAACAATTTCTGACCAAGTTGTTCGCTTGTGCTCTTTGCGATGTTCTTCTGGAATTTGTGGTTCTTTGCGCGTGAAAAAAATTAGGAGAACAAAAAATAATATTGAAATCACCAAGAAGATCCAGGCTAAAGCAAAAGGTTTCCAATCTAATTCATTCGCTATTAGAGCTCCCACAATTATGGGCGCTATTAGTAAGCCGAGAGACAAAAAAACTTGGATTAAACCAAAGCTGCTAGAGTGTTCATCTTTTTTAGTGAAACGCCCAATATAATCAAAGGTCCCAATATTTTTTAAATCAAAGTATACACCCCAAAGGGCCATGGCGGCAACGTATAAAAGAAAAGAATTAGCTTTGAATAAAATAAGTGGATATATTAAGCAACAAGCAAACATAATTAAAAACACTTTTTTATAATGAGTGTTTTTAAAAATGCGACAAACAATAAAATCAAAAAGGGCGCCGGCTATTGACGATGTCCCGACTATAACCCCCATCATGGTGGCAGAAAAACCGTGCGAAGTAATAACTATAGGTGCCAGAAAAGAAACGGTCCCCTCATAAACAGCCCAGAATAAAGTCATTAAGCCTAAAAAGTAAATTGGTTTTTTACTTAATTTGTTTTCCTGAAAATAACGCACCAAATGCTGAATGTTGGGCATAGAAATTTTTAATTGAGTTTTCTCTATTGTATCTGATTTACTGTATTTGCGGAAGTTTTTTGTCCCCGAGCCTTAATAACCTAATTCCTAAATATGAAAGCGGTGTATAGCAAAAACCCATGGCTACTTTAAATAACCACCAAGTTAAAATAATGACGATTAAAGTTTTGTTTTCATAGACTCCATAAAAGGCTATGGTCATAAAAATAGCAGTGTCTAAAAATTGCGACCATAAATTTGAAATTAAAGAGCGCAGCCAAAAGAATTTTATTTTGAATTTTTCTTTGGCAAAAAAGAAAGTAAAAACATCTTGATATTCAGCAATTAAAAAAGCAGCAATAGAAGCAATGCTTATGCGCATTGAAACTCCAAAAATAGTATTATAACTTTTTTTGGCCCAAAGACCGGCCTCGGCCCAGGGCATGGCGATTGATAAAAACGAATATGCAATAAAGAGAATAGTGCTAACAAAACCAGCCAGAACAAAAAGTTTGGCAATTTTTTTCCCATAAACTTCACCAATAACATCCGTCATTAAAAAAACTATGGGAAACGAAAATACCCCAACCGACAAGTGTGATCCAAAAAGAAAGGGCATAATTTTTAGACCTAAAGTGTTGGCCGCAAAAAGCGAGGTTAAATACAGTGCGAGTGCGATAATGATTTTTTTCATTGGAAACTCAAATATTTTTTCCATATGCTATTATCTTCTCCATATAAATCATATAATTCATAAAGAGATTGCCAACTTACATTATTTTTTTTGACATAATCAACAAACTCTGGATTCTTAGATACAAATTTTTTAAAATCATCTAATTTACTCATAATATAATATATGACAAAATAAAAAAGCTATAACTAGCTTTTCTTAATTTCAAAATAATTTCCACTATCTAAATATAGTATTCCTTTTTTATTATCTAATTTTTTTACTATTTCTATATATTTATTTAATGTTTGCGCCTTTAAAACTGTTATATACACTTCATTACCATCATTCATATATAGTAGGAATCTCTCATCATCATATGATGTTTTACTATATTCTATCTCACTTATCAAACTTATTATGTTACTGTTAGTATTCTTAAATGAATTAATAAATTTATTTTCAATATCTTCAGGAACATAATTTATAAGTACAGGTACTCCATTTACATTATCAAGAAAATAACTTTTCCCATCTGATACTTTATAAACATTATTACTTCTAACATAATATAATATTTTTTTCTCAGTAATGTTTATTTCTATGATACTTCCGTATTTTTTAGATATTGTTACATCTTCAATTAAATCTAATTTTAATAGCTTTTTCTTTATTTTAGATTTACTTAAAGTTAAAAACTCTGGATAATTACTTATACCTGCTGTTTCTATTATAACTTCATCACTATAATAATTGTTATTTAAAATAATAATATTTTTAGTCTTAATATCAAAAAGATACATGACTACAAAATATAGTAAATACATGATTAGTAAGAATACTAGAAACTTTAAAAAATTAAATTTTCTACGCACTCTTTTTTTCATTTTTTTCCTTTATTATCTTCTTTATTTCTTCTACTATTATAGTGCTTGAAGATATATCTTTTATTTCACTCAAGTTCTTTTTGATT
>CAZMEQ010000027.1:0-2884 GCA_964565345.1 uncultured Gammaproteobacteria bacterium
TCCATTAAAGCTAAATCAAAAATATCCGAATATGGAGTTGCCATTATTCCTCACCCACAGACACAAGTTCCCGTTTTTCTCTGGCAATTGTTGACAAATCTTTATTGACAGAATCTCCAATCTCTTTTACCAAATTCATATCAAGATTTTCTCCATTGAATAATTTATCAATCACCAAAGAGGCTATCATTGTTTTTTGTTCTGGAGTCATTATAGATAGAGTTTTTTTGATTGCAACAGCATCTTTATCTAACATTGTAACCAAATCTTGAGCCACTGGCATTTTTTCATAAAGCTTAGAAATTCTAAGTGCTACTCTGGCCTTTTGGCTATCGATATAAAAATATCCTTTTTCTAAAAAAGACCGATTATTTTTAGCAATTTCTTTTAAGTCACGATATGGTATTGGTAGAACTTGTCCAAATTCGTTAAACGAATAAAGCTCTCCTTTACCAAAACCCCCAGTAGTAAGATTTAGTACCCCATTACATAAAGATATCACATCAATGTCATCATCTAAATCGATGCTTTCTTTTTCCGCCTTTTCGTTGTTTACAACGACAGACGGATTAGAAAGCGCCGCTATTTGTTTTTTCATTTCTTGCATTTCTTTTTCATACTTCTTTTTTAGCTCGCTAAGTTCATCGACCTTAGAAATAGAAGTATTCGTTTTTCTAGGATTTTTTGTTTTTTGAGTTTCTGACACGATTTTAACCCTCCATTTTTAGTTAAGAGTAATTACACCAGCTAGAGCGGAAGTAGCGGCGGCAACGCCCCAAGACTTCATAATGGTACCAGTAGAAATTAGATGCGCAGATTCTTTCGCTTCACGAACAGTGCTTAGAGCGCCACCCTCCATACCAACATGAATAATCTTCTGTTGTGCAGGAGATACCACATACAGTTTGGTGTTGTCTAGTTTTACATCAAATTCAGTTGCATAGTTGGCAATTTGTTCCATCTGAATTACTGGAGTACCGAAGAAGTCACGGACAGAACCTTCTTTTACATAAGAAGATTCGAGGTCAAAACGATAGTTGGTGCTTGCGGGTAGGATTTTGCTGCAAGCAGTTTTGGTTCCAAGAATAATAGCCGGAGAGTTATTCCAAGCGCCAATTTTTTCAGCTAGAGCTACTAGCGTATCTTGGGTATATCCAGTATATACTAGTTGCGCACTACCAGAAGAATCAAGAGCGCCAACAGCAGTACCAAAAGCATCCCATACGTCGTAACGGATTTGCGCTTCCATACCAGCGGATGCCTTGGCTACGTATTCTGCTAAAGAATATTTTCCAGTTAGAATATCATAATAGTCAATACCAACGGTAGTTTCACGAAGATATGTGGGAATGGTTACTTCGCCATCATACATTCTACGAACATTACCGAGTCTCTTGCCACGACCAATTTTAGAGGGCAGGAAGAGATCGCGAGGTTTTAGCTGAATCTTAAGGGTATCTCCCCAACCCATATTATGGAACTCAGCAATAGGAGCAAGTTGGGTTAAAAGAGCATTGGGGATAATCATATCTGTTAGAACAGCCAACACAGAGAAAGCAGCTTCGCTTACGTCGGTAAAGCCACAATATTGCTTAAGATTGTTGCTCCAATCGGCAGACTTTTTGTTGGTAATTTTTTCAACCTGTTTGGTAAGAAACGCCTGTGCGTTTTGATGCGCCTTTTCCATAGATACGCCACCAACGGTGGATGCGCCAGATTTGTATGCGTTAAAATATTCCTCAAACTTTTCAAAATCGTTTATGGTTTCTGCGTCTGAAGAAAAGTTCATAATTAGATTACGATTGCTATTCATAGTAATGCTCCTCCTATTCATTAAGCTACTGCGTCTACAACAAAGTCGTAGGCGGTAACACGTTGACTACCGAAACCACCAGCAACAGGAATGTAGCTAGTACGAATATGTTTAAGAGATAAACCAGAAATTGCGGCGGTTGCCCAAGTAAGTTTATAATCTCCATCGGTCGCTACAGCATGGGTAGTTACAGAACCAGAACCAACATAAGTACCAGCAAGAGCATCTGCGCTCAAACGTACCACATCACCAATTTTAAGCATAACGCCATCAATTGGTTCACCCGCAACATTAATAAATGCGCGAGGGTCTTTTACCATATCATAGAATTTTTGACCATTGATAACGGTAACAACACGAGTGGGAGAAGCCGCCATATAAAATTGCTTCGCAAGATTTGCAGTAGCGGGTTTTACAGCGGCAAATTCATCTTCCTGACCAGAAACAACTGCACCCAAAGTAAATACAGAACCATTTTCAATATTATCAGAACTAATAAAAGTTTTGACAGAAGCGTCGATATTATCGGCGGCTACCTGCATGAGTTCAACGATACCATATGCCATATAATTTTCCTCCTAAATTTCATTATTATAAATTTTCTTAAAGTCTTCCAAAAATTGTGGTGTCACTTCAAACACAAAAACCGTTGGTGAATCCGTTTCTTTTGGCCTTGAGTTTTGTTTAATGTCAACCATTTTGTAATTATCCTTTAAAAGCGAGCGAGCTTTTGATGGGCTAAAAACAATTTTTGATTCTTTCCCATCCAAATTCTCAAAAACAAAGACCGAAGGTTTATCGGATTCACGCGGATTAGTATTCTTTTTAATGTCTACTGGAAAACAGTTTCCAAGTTTCATAATCTTTCTAGCGTCAGATGCGCTAGAAATAATTTTATATTTTTTGTCGGACACGAGATTTACCACCAATCTTTTAATTAAAAATCCCAGACACTTTTCTTTGCTACTTTTTCTGGCATGGACGTTGCCATAACTACTAAGCTGTCTTTGCTGGGAATTTTCTTTACAAAGTCTAAAGTGCAAGCCTTGACTTTATTTGAAAAGGCCGCAA
>CAZMEQ010000028.1:0-2801 GCA_964565345.1 uncultured Gammaproteobacteria bacterium
CGGAACTTTTAACTCTGTAAAACTTTCTTCGCCCATTTCATCTTCTTCGTGAATCGACACCACAACAACTTTTCCCACAACCCGATCAACGTATCCTTGTAAATATTTCGTTATTTGCATATTTGCCTCTTTTTTATATTTAAAAAACAAAATAGCACAGCGATTTATCTCTCGCAACCTAATATTACTCGCCATATCCTTAATTCGCCAGACCTTATATTTTACCCATGATCAACCCTTAATTCACAAAAATCTGTTTTACTTGTACAGAAATTAAAAGTTTTAACTTGGCTTCGTGTTGGTTGGATGAATTAGTGAAATGTAGGATAATTGCCGCAACAGGTGAAATTAGCTTAACTTTATAATATATTATTTTCGTTTTTGTTTGGGCTTTTTAGAGTTGTATTCGGCTGTGGGTTCGCAGACCTTGTTGTTGGCTGCCAGTGATTCAATCTGAGAAACAGATAAGTCGGTTGCGCGATTACTGATAATATCAATGTCACAAAGAAGCTTAGCAATGGCAAACCTGCGATAGAGCTTCGAACATGAGAATACATTTTCCCTGATACAAAAACTCAAATAATGAGCGTATATATATGTTAACTTCATGATTGAATGCAAAGATGCTGAAGATATGTTTAAAAAACTTGGCGTATAATGGTTAAGTCGGTTTATACAAAGCAGTTTGAAAAGGATCTTAAAAAGCTTATGAGTCTTTTCATAAAGGAAAAAATATCAGTCAAATAACCAGAGAAACTTTTTGATATTATCAAGAATAAATGATAAAATGCCTGCGGTCTGAGCGGAATATCAGTAAATCAGTGCCATTATCGTAGAGTGCTTATTAAAAATAATATTTAAGCCAATAGGGGTAACAACCATGAAGATAGAGTCCATTTCTCTTAAAAATTTTAAAGCATTTAAAAGTGTTCAAATGGAAAACATTCCCTCTTTCTGCGTGATTGTAGGCGCTAACGGCTCAGGCAAGAGCACCATCTTCAGCGTTTTCGGCTTTTTAAAAGATGCCATGAGTGGCAATGTTAATACAGCACTATCTCGCTTAGGTGGCAGTCGTGGCTTTCGGGAAGTTCGTTCCAGAAACACAACCGAACCAATCGAAATTGAGATAAAGTTTAGGGCCCAACCAGAGAGCCCTCTGACTACATATTTTTTAAAAATCAATGGTAGAGGTGAGAAAGCTTACGTTGAAAGAGAAATATTAAAATACAGACGCGGCGGAAAGGGACAACCTTGGCATTTTTTAGATTTCTCTGACGGGAAAGGCACCGCTGTTACTAACGAACTCGACAATGTTAAGAATGTTAACGAGCTACAACGAGAAGAACAAAATCTAAAGTCTAACGATATACTCGCTATAAAGGGTCTGGCTCAGTTTGAGCGCTTCCCGGCCGTGGTTGCTTTAGGCAACCTAATTGAAAACTGGCATGTTTCCGATTTTCACATTAGCAAAGCCAGGCCGGAACAAGAGGCCGGCTACGCCGAACACTTATCAAGAGAAGGCGAAAACTTGTCACTCGTTATTGAATATCTCTACAAGTATCATAGATCAATCTTTGAAAAAATACTTGAGCTCTTAAAACAGCGAATCCCCGGAATCACAAATGTCGAGGCCAAAACAACCACAGAAGGGCGAGTGCTTCTTAAATTCCGAGATGGAGCATTTGAAGACCCATTTTTGGCCAGATACGTTTCTGACGGAACAATTAAAATGCTGGCTTACCTGACCTTGCTTTATGACCCCCAACCACACTCACTGCTCTGTGTAGAAGAACCGGAGAACCAGTTGTATCCGGCATTGCTCTGCGAACTTGCGGAAGAATTCCGAAATTATTCAATACGAGGCGGACAGGTGTTCGTTTCTACTCATTCCCCGGATTTTTTAAATGCCACACGCATCGAAGAAGTATTTTGGCTCGAAAAAGAAGGCGGTTACAGTAAAATCATAAGAGCGAGCGAAAACGAACAAATTAAAGCATATATGGCTGAAGGCGACCAAATGGGTTACCTGTGGAAACAGGGGCTTTTTGACAAGGTAGATCCGAATGTTTAACTTTGTCTGCATGTTAGAAGAGCCCTCGGCTAAGGAAATGCTGAAAGTGGTGCTTCCAAAGCTCCTACCAAATAATGTTAATTTTCGCTACATAGTATTCGAAGGCAAACAAGACCTAGAAAAGCAACTCGAAGGGAAATTACGTGGCTGGCAAGCGCCAAACTCATATTTTCTCATCTTAAGGGACCAGGACTCAGGGAACTGCGTTAAATTAAAAGATATTTTAATAGGCAAGGTAAAAAATAGTAAAAAGACCGAAAATACAATTATACGTATAGCTTGTCACGAATTAGAAAGCTTTTATCTGGGTGATCTTGAAGCGGTTGAAAAAGGCCTGAAAATTAAAAATCTTGCAAAAATGCAAAACAACAAAAGATATCGTAACCCTGATCATTTAACTAATGCCTCAGAAGTTTTAACCAAACTCTCCGGTTCCACTTATCAAAAGATCCAAGGTTCTCGCATGATTGCGCCATTTTTAAAACTAGATGGTTCAAACAGATCAGCCAGTTTTAACGTGCTAATTTCGGGTGTTAAAAAAATTCATACGACTATTCAATCATGTCCGCCGACCGGCCGATGAGTTGAATTGCCGGCAGTAAACAGCGTTATTTTTCAGATGATGATATGCAAGCACTTAATCTATTTGTCTTCTCCCAGACCCTTTAAAAACTTTTCTCTGGCTTCGGGCATGAAAATAGATATTCCCTGATACAAATACTCAAATAAT
>CAZMEQ010000029.1:0-2761 GCA_964565345.1 uncultured Gammaproteobacteria bacterium
TGGTGCAAGAACAAAGACTTCAAACAACAAGTAGACACAGCTTCGGCTGAAGGTCAAGCTACTTGGAACGACGTAGCCGAATCCCAGCTGATTAGTGCCATTAAGCAACGCAGTATGTCTGCTATCAAATACTGGCTGGATCATAATCATGAAAAGTACAGTAAACGAATGGTGGAAATTAGTGGTAGTTTGTCTGTAAAAGAAGAACTAACTCCTGAACAGGAAGCGTTAATTAAAAAGGCTCTGGCTTTGGCTGGACTTAGCGATGAAGCATATGGAAACAAATAAACCAGCCAATGTCCAAGAGCCAACTGCAGACAGTGTTGTGGCTAAGATGATTTATGATTCAGTACTGCGAAAAGAAATCGTCACCAAAAGTTTTTATTGGTTCTTTCATTATTATTTCTTTGCTCATGTTAAATACCAGACAGCGGAATTCCAGAAAGAAATATTTAACTTAGCACAAAATGGAGATAATGAAACTTTAGTTATTACGGCTTTTCGTGGCAGTGGTAAGACGACCATTATTACTCAGGCCTATGTTATCTGGGCGATAATTGGAATGCTACAAAAAAAGTATGTGGTAATTCTAACTCAAACTATGGAACAAGCCCGGGCTTTACTGGTAAACGTTAGATATGAATTGGAAAATAATCCATTTCTGCGTTTGGACTTGGGACCATTCAAAGAAGAAACTGGCGAATGGCGTTCGTCTAGTTTAGTTCTTAATAAGTACGGGGCCAAAATCACCGTCGCTTCAATTGAACAAGGTATTCGTGGCACCAAATATGGAGCCAATCGTCCCGACTTAATCATCGCCGACGATTTGGAAGATATTAATTCTGTCCGTACCAGAGAGTCACGAGATAAAATCTATACTTGGCTTATGGGTGATGTCATGCACTTGGGTGACAGGAATACCAAAATAATAATTGTTGGCAATTTACTTCACCAAGACTCAGTGATGATGCGATTGAAAACAGGAATTCAGGAAGGAAAGATAAAAGGTATATACCGAGAGTACCCTGCTATATATTTTGATAATGAGGGAAATGAATATACGATGTGGCCAGGTAAATATCCAAGCGTGAGAGCTGTTAAAGAAGAATTATCAAGAACTGGTGATTTTATTAGCTTTGCCCGGGAAATGCTTTTAAAAATTGTCGACGATCAAGAGCCGGCAGTGGATAAAAGTTGGTTACATTTCTATAATGATTTACCGGGTTCAGCTTACAAACATCGCTTGATGTTCACGGCCATTGCCATTGACCCAGCTATTGGCCAAAAAGAAAATGCTTGTAAGACAGCCATCATTTCAGCTAAGGTCTATTATGATTCGGATGAAAAATTTAAAATCTATATCTGTCCACATCCGGTAAACCAACATCTGACTTTCCCCGATACTATAGATAAAATTCAGGAATTAGTAAGAATTCGTGGTGATCAAAAACCAGTCAAAATCTTTGTGGAAGAAGTAGCTTATCAGGCTTCGCTTACCCAACAGTTACAAAAGGAATTTGAAGATGATGATAATATAGAAATTTTGGGTGTGTCGGTATCTGGAAATGGTGGTAAGAGAGAACGTCTTATTTCCACAACTAATTTAATTCGAAAAGGTCAAGTATTATTTCCTAATTACGGTAGTAACGAACTAATAAATCAGATAACAAATTTTGGTATCGTTAATTATCTTGATCTGGCCGATTCTTTCTCTTTGCTTATCAACACTTTAATTGTTAAGCAAGTTATTGAGAATTTTGACTATGTTCCGAATCCAATTGGTGGCGTAACGGTAGACTGGGGATCAAGCAGTTGGAGTAGTGGCAGACGTGAACACAAATGTTATGAATTAAAGCAGGGCGTTGGCATTATTAGGATAAAATAAAGTTATCTACAGCTTGCCTACTCTCGGTCTGGACTCTCTGGAGGGGTTGCGTCATTAATGTGTTTGTAAGAAAAAACAAACCTATGATGATAAAAAGCAACCCCCAGGGGGCAACCCCAAAGCCCAAGGTAAAATACTGCCTTTACGCGCGTAAATCGACCGAATCTGATGAACAGCAGGCTCTTTCTATTGAGTCTCAGGTGAAAGAAATGACCACCATGGCCGAACGTGATGGACTCATAATCCGAGGAATTAAACGAGAAAGCCATTCAGCTAAGGATGTTGGTGAACGTCCTGTATTTAACGAACTCTTGGAAGAGATTAAGGCTGGTAAATACACTGGCATTATTTGTTGGCACCCTGACAGAATTAGTAGAAACGCAGGCGATCTTGGCAAAGTGGTGGACTTAATGGATCAAGGATTTTTAATTGAAATCAGAACCTACAGTCAGACATTTACGAATAACCCAAACGAAAAATTCTTGTTCATGATTTTAGGTAGTCAAGCTAAACTTGAAAATGATACCAAGAGTATAAATATTAAACGAGGACTTCGAGCTAGAGTAGAAATGGGGTTGTGGCCAGTGGTTGCCCCAACTGGATACTTGAATGAAAAAAGAACTGACAAACCATGTAGCGTAATAGTAGATCCAGACCGAGCAACAGTAATGAAACAAATATTTGAAAAAGTTGGACTGGACGGCTGGAGCGGTCGACGAGTTTATGCCTGGCTCAAAAATGAAATAAACTTCAAAACAAAAAACAACAAATACTTATCTCTTGGTAATCTATACATTCTTCTCAAAAACTCCTTTTACTATGGAGTTTTTGAATACCCAAGAGGCAGTGGCAATTGGTATACAGGAGTGCACGAAC
>CAZMEQ010000030.1:0-2752 GCA_964565345.1 uncultured Gammaproteobacteria bacterium
ATCATCATCAACCTTACCACTATCCTTTATCCAATTACCATAAATAAGAACAACCTCAACCTGATACATCCCTTCACCATACTCAACCTGCAAAAGCTCTTTCTCATCATGCCATTGAAAATTGACAACAACACCATTCATGTAAGCCTGCTGAAGTAACCCATTAATGCATTTTATAACTTTACTGATCATAATTTAACCTCTTTCTTTTCCTCAAATAATACACAACCAAATAATGGCCCAGTCTGTAACTTGTAATCCAAACCCTGATCATCCAGAGTCTCAACAATAATGGCAAACCCACCAGAACTAACTTCCCTATCCTCATTTTCAAAATGATCAACCTTTTCACAAGTTCCAACTTTCTCAGACCTTGAAAAACGATACCAATGAACACAATCTTTACAACGACCCATAATATTAAAACCTCAACTTTCTATTGTGTATAATTTTAATTCATGATGTGTATAATTTTGAACTTTTTAAAAACAGGGGGTGGCCTTCTAAAATTTTGGATTCATATTTAATATCTCGCTACATGGTGTGTGAACTTGTGGATGGGCTGGTGGAGAAAGCTGGATGGGCTTGTGATAACTGGCGTGATAGCTTTTGGTGAACTGCTGGAGATGGGCGGGTGAATGGTGATCTGGTCGAGGGCGAACTGGTGGGAGATGATGGTGGGAGATGATGGTGGGTCTGGTCGAGGACGCGTAGGTTCCCGCATTAAGCATACCCCGCCATAAAAAAATTTTGGAAACCCTCTCTCAAATTGGCTCTGAGAGAGGGTTTCGTGTGATATCAGATACTCTCTGATAATGATACAAAACAATCTTTAATTGTTGCCACCAATTGGTATACAATTTTGCTTTTTAAATCCTCATCAATTGGCAGATTATCGACCATTTTACAATCTTTGTAAAATTGTTTAAGGGCGCTATTGTTTGCCCTTACCCTATCACTAACATGCTTACATGCGCCAATTGATACACTATTTGCAGCGCTATTGTTTTCGGTGCTATTGTTTTCGGTGCTTGTTTCAATTCTAATATTTTTTTTCATGGTTATTTTATCCTTTTATTTGCATTCTAAGGCCTACTGTTAGGCCTGTTAGTAGCTTGCCAGTAAAGATATACTGGCAAGCTACGCGGTAATGTTTACAGCGCCTTATGCAATCTTTAATACTGTTTTCTGTTTTGCAGTAGCAGTATCAATTGTTTTCTGGCAATCATCCCAAAAAGTATCATCAATTGAGACAAGTAATACTTTTGCCTGTTCTACCATTTCAGTATAGGCATTATTGCGCGATTCCAGCCCTTTCGATTCTGTAGCCTTTGCCATGTTAGAAACAGAATTATGCAATACTGTTTTGATAAACAATTTTTTTGAAATATCGACCGTGAGAGTGATTTTGAGCCTATCAAGTACGTCGAAGAATATCTGTATAATTGTGTCATTGCTAACAATACCTTTGTTTATGCTACCGCGAAGGGCAACAAATAAGGGCTGTAAAATATCGTAAGAATCGGGAGCTTTCGGCTCACGCTTAGCGCTTGTTTTCACTTTGGCCTGCAATTCTTCTGATTTTGTTTTTTCGGCAATTAGAGCTTCGATAATCGGCACCATAAGGCCTTTGGAGCTTTTTTTCAGCTCTGTTAGCTCTGAAATGGTCATTTCCGCCGGATTTTTTACTTTGGCGGCAGTGTTAGCAGCAGTGTTAGCAGCGGTATTGTTTTTATCTTTTTTCATGGTATTTTTTTCCTTTGTTTATCGGCTTTTTGAGCCGTCCTATTGCTCTAATTCTAGGATTAGAGCGTGTTATATACGCGTAATTGCGTATACTTCGCGCATTAACAGTGATTATATTGCTATACTTTGTTACTACGCCGATTCAATTTTCAAAGACCTTGCGGGCCGTGGCCTGATGTTTCGGAAAACATCACTCAACCATACCTATACTTTATCATATTAAATATTTAATTGGCAAGCTTTTTTTTAACATTTTTTAATTATTTTTTAACATTGCTAGAACCCCGACCAGTTCATACTTTCAAGGGTATAGTATGCCTGTAACCGTGATTAATACAGGGTTATACGCTTCTGGTATTACTTTGTAATACTTATTTCCACTTTTCGACTTTGTGAAAAAAGTAACAAGTATCATTTTTTATATATAATGATATACAATTGCTTTTTTGCCTCTACTCTATAGAGTAGAGTAATATACCGCAAAACCTGCTATAATCCGGTATTAATCGGCCTGTAAAAGCAAAGCATGATAAAACCTGAAAAGCCTATTGCAAGCGATTAGATGGCCTGCTATGCAATTCCTTTTTTAACAATGACAAAGTACTTCTTAACTTTTTTTGAAGCGCTACAATGCCCTTTAAAATCATCGTGTTAAGGTTTGGCTCAACCATGCTATTTTTCTGCTTTTTCACTTTTTTTACCTATGCGCAAACCATGATAAAATCAGGCGTAGGCAGGTTTTAATAGGCTGTACATAGGCCATTCTTTGCAAATCGCCTATTTAAAGGCATATATGCAATAGTACCCACCCCTAGAATACGATAGATAGAGCTTTTGTGGCATAGTGGTATATTCAAGACAGGCTTAGATAAAGGCGATAAGATAGGTAAGAAAAAAGAGGTAGAAAATTGTTGGTACGATAATTGCTAGCAAGAAAAAAGTATCTCAAAATAATACCGCCGGAAAAGTAATATTTTCTAATACCGCCGGAAAAGTAATATTTTCT
>CAZMEQ010000031.1:0-2624 GCA_964565345.1 uncultured Gammaproteobacteria bacterium
GCTCCGCGGGCAGGACTCCTCTCGGCTTTCAGCTCGCCTTGAACTCGCCGAAATGCTCGGGGTAAACTTCTCCTCCTACTCACCAAACAACTTCGACAATTCAGTGCAAACATTTGTTCCTAATTTACCGTCAATTAACATTTGCTTTTTTGTTTTGCTCCAGCCCTTCAATTGTTTTTCTCTTTCTGCCGCCTGATATTTTGTTGGATATTTTTCACAATAAACTGGCCTGATTTGAGAAAATTTTTTAGTAAAGAAAGACTCTTTATTTTTGTGTTGTTTTATTCTTTTGCTGGGTTCATTAGTTATCCCAACATAAAAAATTTTCTCATCACAAAAAAGCATATAGACATACCACATGTTTAAATTATATCATCTTAGACTTGGCTTGCCCCTGCTTCCCCGAAGGGCTTGCACTGAGCTTGCCGAAGTGCTCCGATGGGTGAAGGAAGTTAGAACTTACTTTGATAACACTAGGATAGCCACACGATAAAGCTCCTCTGCTAATTTCAACCTAAGTTCCTTTTCGTTTGCATGTTGATCATCTCCTACCCTTTGGCCTCTAATTAAATTATCGCTAACATAGAAGATTGCTGAACTAGGAATTTTAAAGTGGTTCGATATGGCAAAGACAATGGCGGTCTCCATCTCTACTCCAACATAACCTTCCTCTGACCAATTTTTAACATCAGTCAAAGTTTCGGCCATCATCGCTTGAACAGTTATTATTGGGCCTTCGTGGATACTAAAATTTGGACCGACCAAGTTTTTAATTTGACTGCTTAAATACTTATCAGGGTAATGTTTATTATCTTTGATGTCTCTCTGATACATTCTGGTAGAACTTTCGTCTCCATAACTATAAGTTGGCATAATTAAATCCAGAGAGTTCCCCTCTGGGTCTAATCCCCCACAACTGCCAAGATGAATATTTTTTTTCGTCCCCAAAAGACAAGCTAGGTGTAAATACTCGGAGAGCATTGGCCCACCATAAACAACAGTAAACCAACAAATTTTATTATCAATTTTCAGCTCAAAAACATTTGATAAAAAACCATTTAGTCTGTTTAACTCATACTGAATATTGAGAGAGTCTAAAACATTCTTTAGTAGGCCAACCTGTTTCTCAACATTATAAGTGCCAAAAGACAAAAAGCCCTCAACTTTATAATCAGGTGGCAACTCCATCATTTTTTTATATTCATCAACAGCCAATTCTCTATACATAATGAAATTATACCAAAATTACCTCAGCAGTTCCATGTCCAGCTCGGGGTAACAAAAAATATGTTGAAAATTAAGGAGAAAATAATCTGCTCCCCCTAGTGGACGAGTTTAGAACCGTAAATTGGAGGAAGATACAGAGGGAGGTTGAGGAAAGTGGGGTTTTTGAAAGTTTTGGAAAGTTAGAACTTCAGAACTAAAATTAAATAACTTTTTTCCAAAGCATCCCAGGATAACCGTCATCGGGATCTTTGATTATACCACCTTGAGTAAACCCTAAATTTTCATAAAATGGCCACGAGTTATTGTGTGTTTCAGGACTATAGCCCAACATCTCGGTAAAACCTAAATTTTTAGCAACTTCTATCATTTTTTTCACCAACAGACTCCCAATTCCCTTATTCTTTATTTTAGAAGCGACCACATACAACTCAGACGGATTTTTGGTATCTGCCTCGACACTCAGAAAATTGGGGGCTTTCCTTATGCCTACCACTCCGACAATCTCTCCTTCTTTATCGGCAATATAAAAATTGCAATCGGTAGAGTTGAGATTTTTTAATAATTCTTCTAAAAATTCTGGATCAGTCCAATATTGAGCAAAAATATTTTTGACTTGGGCTTCATCCTGTTGATTGTATTCTCTTATTTCCATATTAAATATTATAACCAAACATATTAAATAATAAACCGCCACAAGAATTAACTCGTGGCGGTAGCTGACGGTTATCATCAGGACTAGAGCCGGACGTGGCAAGCGGCGATCAGAATCGATTCCGAGCTGATCTCTTCCAGAAGGAACAATCCGTACTTGCCGTCACTGGTTGCAACGGCCACGATTGACCCCTCGGCGAGATCTAGAAACTTTTCTTCTTTCGAACACACCTCCATACAAGTGGTTACGAGTCTGTCCACATCCTTTTGGGAGCAGGTTCTCTCAAACTCTCTGGTACTGATGTTCGGGAGACCCAGATGAGTTTCGACCCAGGACTGCCAATTAACACGTGGGTCAATAAGACCTTGAAGCTTGGCTGTCTCCACCGAGCAGGCTCGGGCTTGATTGAAACCGTCGAACTGAAAAAGAACGTTGGCTTCCGATCCAAGGACTGGCAATTGCTCGACAGGTCGATTCTTATTGGCCTTACACTTCATCAAGACAAAGACCGGGCGATCCGGCGTGAACTCTGCCGTGTAAGCGTAAAACTCCCCTCGCTCAGCGAGTATTATCTCATCACTGAGATTTTGATGCCCCATCAATGACAACACCATAATTATCACCTCCTTTCTAAAAGAGTGTCTTACTAGAATATAACCTGTGAGCTATATACTGTCAACAGGTTCAATTCCCCACCCTCGGTACACAAAGACACCACTCAACAGGGCTATTTTAAAAAGCTCCG
>CAZMEQ010000032.1:0-2360 GCA_964565345.1 uncultured Gammaproteobacteria bacterium
CTTGAGGTCTTTGCCTTCACCCTCAAGTTTGATGGTCAGATACTCGCACATCGGACTCCGGCGAATGAGGGCAATCAGCAGGTCGCCCCAGACGCTTGCCCGGTTGTTAACGAGCATTATATTCTCAAGACCCGCCATCATGGGAATGCCGAGTTCTTTTGCCTTGAGCATTACCGCCGTGATTCCTTCGGGATTCCCCTGAAGATACGATGGTACGCAACGCGACGCAGCCAGAATCCTTGAGAGCAGTACGGCCTCTCTCAGAGTCTTGGGTTCGCCAAACGAAAGCGGTGTCCCATCGGCATTGAGCATAAGTTCCTTCTGGTCCTGAGTGCTTGGCGCTAACGACTTGTTTTCTTCGCAGACTTGCATTTGTTCTTCTCCTTTATAGTAGGCTCCTGCTTGGCCGTAAGGAAGTGCAGTATCGCCGCTTCCGCCAACTGCGACGGCTTGTGCCTTCCCAACAGCCAGTTCATCACCGTGTGCTTCCGATAGCCCATAGCCTCTCCAACCTTGGAATATGACAACCGATTATCCAGACGGTAGACTTGTAGAGCTTTCAGAAGATTACTGATTTTTTTAGTTCGCATTTTTTACCTCCTTAGAAACAGTTTACACCATGTCGCACCAAATTGTCAAGTCCTATTTTGTCGTACCGAAAAATAACACTTGACAAAAAATATTTTATCATGTAAACTGGTTCTATGTACGAAATAAAAAAACATAAAAGAACTTGCTCGTATAGGTTAATAAAAAATAGAAAGCACTTCTCAAAATTGTTGCGTGTATATTTTGCAGCCAAAAATAGGTGCTTGAATAAAAAGGTCTATGGGTTTAAGCGTTATGGGGGAAGGGGTATAAAGTTTGAATTTGATAATTTTGTTAATTTTTATAAGTGGGCGATGTCCAGTGGTTACAAGCCGGGGCTTTCCATAGACAGGATAAATAACGATGGCAATTATAATTATAAAAATTGTCGTTGGGCCACCAGAACACAGCAGATTAACAATAGAGGTAACACTGTCAGATATCTCGGTAAGACTATTAAAGAGTTATCTAATGATTATAAAATACCAGAAAACACTTTACGGATAAGACTATCTAAAAATATCTCGAAAAATAGGATTCTTTATTCAGGCAGACTTTCCTCTAGCTATGTACCCAAAAAATACTTTGGAATGACCATGAATCAATTGGTGGCTAAGTCAGGCATAAAAAGAACAACCCTTGTAATGCGTATTAAAAACAATCCTGACATAAAATATAAAAACTTGATTAAACCATCTGAATATTCTATTAGATATAAAAAAATAAGAGAACAGTTAAGAAAAGAAGGATACTAAACGACGGAGGGAACATGACACCGGAACAAAAAGACGCACGAAAGCCGTTGCTGACACAGCGCATAAAACTTCAGCATCAGCTTGACGAAATAAACGCGGCCTTGAGTTGCAAGCACTGTATGGACCGAGCCTGGTATGAGCGCCAGGTTACAACGCTGTCGGCCAAAATAGAACTGATAAACGACGAGCTTCGCGCCGTGAGTGGCCACGCATGAATCATAAAAATCTGCAAAACTTAGTCTGCTTCGCCATATTTCGCAAGGATCCGACGCTGGACGAGTTAAACGACAGGGCCGAGATACTGGCCGGAATTAAGCGAGTGGTGGTGCTAGGAATGTCTCTTATAGGAATTATAATACTATGGGGGAATTTATGATAAAGATTATTCGCGCTAAAACGTGCTGCACTGAAGTAGTTTTTACCGACCCCCGCGACGAGTTCGAGGAACTAGGCATAGAATTTCAGAATGAATATATTGCTCGCATATTCGCTGACATGCTTGCCGAGTCGGAACAGTTCAAGGGCGAAGAAATTAAGGTTGAAAACAAATGACCGCCCCGAACATCTACCCTACGTTCTACCGCTTCGCCACAGTCGTCGGGGTGTTTCTTGGGGTGGCCGTTGGCGGAGTGGCGTTGGGCCTCGCGGCGCTGGCAAAGATATTCGGGCCAAAACAAGAGGAGGAATAATGTTCAAGGGTACACCAATTTGCGCGCTCCATGACGAAATCCGGCTCAAGTTGCAGGAAATACACCGGCGAACTGGGATAGCGCGTCACGCGATGCACAGCGCATCCTGCGCGAGATTTACCCACTGTTGGACCAGGCCAAATCCGCCGGCCAGCGGATGGAGGATTGCATAGTGTCGCGCCGTGAGGCGCTGGAAGGAATCATAAAGACGGCCGCTAATGGCCTATAGAATGGATAGAAAAATAATTCTTCACTTGTGCGCCGATGTCGGGAGCGACAGCAAGCCGTGGGCCGATGCTGGATGGGATGTGCGCCTCGTTGGAAAAAA
>CAZMEQ010000032.1:2370-2594 GCA_964565345.1 uncultured Gammaproteobacteria bacterium
TATCGGCGTAGAAAATTTCCATCCGCCAGCTGGGGTATATGGGGTTATCGCCAATCCAGTTTGCTCCGAGTTCTCCCGCGTAAATACCACCAGGCCGAAAGACCCGCATGGCGCAGGGATGTTTCTTGTTAACGAGTGCCTTCGAATTATAGACGAGTGTGAAAACTTAAATTTCTGGGCCGTAGAAAATCCGGCGACTGGCGACCTCAAAAAATTCCTAGGCC
>CAZMEQ010000033.1:0-2496 GCA_964565345.1 uncultured Gammaproteobacteria bacterium
CTCTATCAAGACTTGATGCTATGACCAATCTTGATTTATCAAAGCTTTTAAAAATATAACATTATATTTTAGTGAAAAAATACTGAGAAATTAAAATAAAAATTTTTAACTTACCACAAGTATTTATGCGTACAAAAAATAGGCCAGAGATACTTGAAAACCCTTATGCAGACTTGACTTTTATCGGTGAACGTGTTATAATGAAGTTCAAACAAATATTTAAAAATATTTTATTAAAAAAGGGCTTTTAATGTTACCATCAGGTATCTAAAGAGCCGTTTTTACTATTGGAGGCTTAATATGAAACTATTCGTTTTGGTACTTAACAAGGTGGAAAAGCTTAATGAGCTCATGCTGCAATATGCAAGGGAAAAGATTTGCGGTGCGACCATTATTAACAGCACAGGTATGGCAAGGGAAATTTTTAAATCAGGACAAATGGAGGAAGAAGTCTCATTTTTTAATTCCGTTCGCAAATATTTACATGGTGAAATGAATGAAAACAGTAAAACAATTTTTGCGGTGATCCGGGAGGATCAGGAACAAACAATTATACGAATTACAAAAGAAAAAATTGGAGATTTTTCTGATTCCGATACAGGAATCATGTTCATCATCAAACTAGATTATATATGTGGAAAGGGTCTTGAAAATTGAGTATACTGGGATATATTGGTTTAATGCTTCTTGCTGGTCTGTTATTCGGGCGGCTAACAAAATTGGTTGGTTTTCCTAATGTAACTGGCTATATTATTGCAGGATTGATTATGGGACCCTACCTCCTCGGCATATTTCCCGCTGAATCCATTTCTGATATGGGTGTCATATCGGAGATGGCACTGGGCTTTATCGCTTTGTTTATTGGTGCTGAATTGAAACTGTCGTTTTTAAAGGATCTTGGTCTGTCGGTCATTATCATTACGTTGTTTCAAGGAATGTTTGCAATGGCGTTTGTTACAACAGCCCTAGTTATGTTTCAAGTTGATTTCCCGATTGCGCTTATTCTGGGTGCTATCGCATCGGCAACGGCTCCTGCGGTAACTATCATGATCATCAAACAGTACCGTGCTAAAGGCCCAGTTACAAGGATGCTCATTGGTGTTGTAGCACTTGATGATGCACTGGCTTTAATCCTTTTTTCCATTTCTATTGCTATCGCAAAATCAATGCTTACCGGGAGTATAAATATATTAGCTTCGGTACTAGAACCCATAAAAGAAATAGGTATATCTGCACTTCTAGGTGTTTCATTAGCTATCCTACTACAGATACCTTTCCACTTTTTCAAGAAAGAATCAAACCGGATGTGCGCAACAATTGGTATTGTATTTTTAGCAACAGCTCTATCAGGTTATTTGGGCGCATCATCTCTTCTGACTTGTATGATTTTCGGTGCAGTGTTGGTTAATATTTCTAAAAATTCAACCAATGTGATAGAAATTTCGGAAATGATGACACCTCCAATACTTATGTTGTTTTTTATTTTATCAGGTGCATCGCTTGATATTACGCTTATACCCAAAATTGGGATTATTGGCGGGGTTTATATTATTATGAGAGCATTGGGTAAAATGTCGGGTTCATGGCTCGGGGCTGTTGTTATGAAAGCGCCCCCTGCAGTCAGAAAGTATTTGGGTCTGACACTACTTCCGCAGGCAGGTGTTGCCATAGGTTTGACCATCCTTGTGGGACAGGCATTGCCGGAATATGCTGGGCAAATTCGCACAGTTATTATTACTGCCACTCTAGTTTACGAACTGGCAGGTTCCGTTGTTTCGAAGGCCGCGCTCACGAAAGCCGGAGAAATTGAAATCCCAGCGCTAAAAAGAAAAAAACTACACGCTTCTAAATAAAATAATTACATTCCTTTGAAAAAATATTTTCTCAATACAAGAATTTTCTTATATAAAGAAAAGGCAGCTCGAGAGGCTGGTAACATCACGCCATGCAAAAAAACATTTAAACCCCCAAGAGTTATATATCCCAAAGGAGTGGGTGTAATGAAAACCAAAGAATTAAAATAAAGTTTAAAACTCTCACAATGGAAGAGTGAAATCGGAGAGTGTAGAAACAGCGGATTACCCGTCACAGGATGGTGTAGATAAAGGGATCTCAAAATCTTAAAAAATTCAATTCTGCCATGACTGAAAATGCCAATCACAAAGAAGAAGTTTACGACTTAAAACAACAGCTCACCAATCTTAAAAAACTGGTTTACGGACAAAAGGGCGAAAAGACAGAAGTTGTTTTAGCCTCTGGAGAACAGCTTGATATATTCAAGCGCACTAAAAACAAGCCAGATATTTATATAGCATCAATAAAGCATCAAAATAATTTTGTAATTTTGAAATGCTTGCAAAAGGCTTCAAAATCGTTGCAAAACTGCGAAAAAGCGAGGAGTTATAAGGCTCTATAGCCTCTCCAAAACCGCGTGTCGAGAGTTAGGGAAACGCTGATTTAATCCTCTTTACACGCACCCCAGAACATGGTATAATA
>CAZMEQ010000034.1:0-1084 GCA_964565345.1 uncultured Gammaproteobacteria bacterium
TAATCCAACCATCCCAACCGCCGAGTTCTGCATCCGACCGCAAGGTGCCACTACAGCCACTTTGGTAAACCGAACAAACCCTTGCCCAACCCTTGACCTCGTCTATTGTTCCGCCCTCAACAATTTTGGCGCCGTAACAATCATTGGTTGCCCCACAAACACCAGTTGGATACAATTCCGGCGCGAACTTAATCCAGCCCAAATTCAAGCTCCAGGCATAACCTGTCAAATTTCCATTCTGGTCAACCGTGACCGCGTAATCTGAACCGCTAGACACCGGACTTCCGGCCGGCTCGTCATAATAAACCTTGACCTTAACACCATCTATCTTGGCAGCGAGGATCCAGTCGTTCGCCGACAAATAGGCTGAAATCGTCGTACCAAAGTTGGGGCTAGCAATGTCGGTCGGAGTCCAATTTTCACCCCAAGTGTCGTTGGACCCCCCATAACAAGCCGAGTGATATTCTCCCTCAGGGGCATAGTCCCACGGACTACTTTGAGATTTGTTGCCTCGAGAATACGAACCATCTGGTTTTATCAATCTAACCTCTTCGTCATAAACTTCATAAACTTTTTCGAGGATGCGCGCTCCGCCTGATCGTTCATAACACACTTCAATTCCGGTTACCTTTGCACCGGCAGGCAGACTTAGACCAAAACCTCTGTTTTCCAAATAATTGGTACTCTGTGAACCATACGATACAGACGCGACGGCGACGCCAGTAGAGGGGGCAGGAAGAGAACCTGCTGGGTTAACCCAGGTTAAAGAGCCAGAGGCTTTTGTTTTGTTGGTGGCCGAACTTGGTGTCTCATAGTCCGTGCTACCAGGACTCGTTCCACCCGAAGAAGGCATATCGTCGGTTCCCTCGTGATTAAAGCTCACCCAGCCGGTGCTGTCACTCCAAGCCCAGCCACGCAATTCATTCTCTATCGTTCCAGTATCCTGCGCGCCCACTGGTCCGACCGGAAACGGCAAATAAGCCATAACGGCCACAATAACTACGATAGAAAATACCAAACCGAGAAGTGCTTTTTTATTCATAGTTTAAAAGATATAAAATTTTGTGTATTTTAATTAATTTTA
>CAZMEQ010000034.1:1184-2327 GCA_964565345.1 uncultured Gammaproteobacteria bacterium
GGAAAAGCTGCTTTATTTAAAATAACTTTTTCCGGACGATCTCTTTCCAGATAATCATGATAACTGGAAAATTTATAAATGTTTAAATGATCCCAAACCTTCTGATTGCCGGCCAACTTTCCTTCCTTCCAATCAGGTTTAACCATCTTGGCCGGATTCAAATGAATGTAGGCAAAAAGATGTTTTAAGTATTCGTCAAACTCTACCGGCTTGGCCTTAAACCGACCCTCAAACAAAGAGCCCCGTTTTTTATATTTAGCGTTAAAATACATAGTATAAGCTGAAAAAAGCCTTTGAATAAATTTAACAACCCCTTTCTCCACTTTTTCCTTGAGTAAAAAGTGATAATGATTATCCATCAGACACCAAGCACCCACATCAACCAAAGTCTCACCTCTATCAAATTGATAAATTGAGGCAAGATTTAAATCAGAAAATTCAAAAGTATTACTGCCGTTTGTTAGAAAAAGCAAATGAGTAAAGTGCCTTTTATCTTTATCATCAAGAAAAATCAAGCGATCGCCATTGCCATGATTAAAGACGTGATAAAACTCATCTATCGCAAATTCAAAATTTAGTCTAACCATTTAAATATTATACCACAAAACACACTAAAGGGGAGCTCGCAAGCTCCCCTTTCTGCCTTTTGTGAAGCGGTGCTTGACTATGGAGCAGCACAAACTCCACCGGTTGAAGCAGTTCTTCCAGTCCCAGCAAATCCTGAACTGTCAACACAGAAATTTGTTGTAGCTGTACCTGGATCAAGATCTATCGAAGCAGCCCATGAAGACGGCGTGTCAGCATTCTTACTACAAGTAACCGTATTTCCTGTTTGACTATTAACAGCATCCGCAAGAGTTGTTAGTGGAACTCCTACTGTTCCTGACGTTAATTCACTACAAATAGTAGCAGGGTAATTTCCACCAGTGTCTATCGCCAACTCTGCTTCTGCTCGCATTGATGACATACTAGCTTGTGCCGAAGCCATTTTTGCTTTATTCCTTGCCGTCCCCAAACTTGTCAAAACTACACCCGCCAAGATACCAATGATCGCGATGACGACCAAAAGTTCAATCAAGGTAAAACCTTTATTTAACGTTTTTTTCATAATAAAAACTTACTTAATAATTAATAACTTTTAAA
>CAZMEQ010000035.1:0-2189 GCA_964565345.1 uncultured Gammaproteobacteria bacterium
TACCAGTTGTCGGCGGTGAAATATTTTTGCGCCACCTTCTTTATTTCTTCGGAAGTAACTTTTTCAATCGCCTCTTCGTAGTTGGTGATCAAAAACTTTTCCGGCGCCGAAATAAAGGCCGGTTTAGACCCCCAATCAGCCCAACTTTTGGCTGTTTGCATTTTTATAATATTACTCTTGATGATTTTGTTTTTGGTCGTTTTGAGTTCTTCGTCTGATAGTCCGTTTTCTTTTATATCCTTTAACTCATTAACAATAACGTCTAAGACTTCTTGGGTTTTGTCCGCAGAACAAGCAGTCTTGATGTACCAATCACCAGCATCAAAACTTAAGAAATTTTCACCAAAACAGCCATATATTAGGCCTCGTTTATAGCGTAACTCCTCCTGAAGTTTGGAAGCTCTGCCCCAAGATAGGTAATTCAGTATCACGTCTAAACTAGCAAAGTCAATTTCTTTGGGTGAACTAGTTCGGAAGCCAAAGTATAAGTCTGTTTTATTGTCATTAAAAATTTCAAGCTTTGTGGTCTTTTCGCGTATTATAGGTAGATCTTCCGATATTTTATCTTTGAGTGAATATGATGGGTTGTGTAATTGATTTAAAGCTTTAACTATTTCTGGTTCTTCAATATCACCAGCGATAGACCAGAAGATTGGGCTTTTTTTAAAAACGGAATTGTAGTAATTTACCAGATCGCTTTTTGTTATTGTTTTTATAACATCTTCTTCTCCTATACCAGTTACTCCACAAGATGTTTTTTGATAAGTCAAAGTGTTCGCTAAATCAGCCACCCTAATGGCTCTATTGTGATATCTCATTTGTGTTTCTGCAATGATGGCCCCTCTTTCTGTCTCGATAAATTTATCTTCAAAGGTAGGGTGGTTAATAACCTGGTCCATTATTTCAAGGCTTGCATTTAAGTCTTTGTGATCAGCCAGTTCTAAGTAGACGGTTATGTAATTCATGTTGGTATAAGCACCAATGTCTACACCCATATTTTCTGTTGGGGTTGTTAAGAGTCGTTTGTTGGGATATTTTTCGGTCCCGGCCAAAAGCATGTGCTCCAAAAAGTGAGCCAAACCTGATTTGGCCTCAAATCTTGATCCGGCAAGAAAGCAGGCTTTAATAAAAATTGGTTGGCCTGACTTTTGGAATAAAAAATAATCAGATTTGTCGTTTATTTTACCTTGAAAAAAAGCAGTATTATATTTTGGAAGTTTTTGCATTATTTGCATAATTATAACTTTATTTTTATATTTAAGAAAAGAGGAGAGGGATTGCTCCCCCTCCTTCGCTGGTTTGGGTTGACGAATTCCCTTACGGGTGTTCGCCGGTTTGATCGGGGACATCGTCTGTCTCTGACGAAGGCATGATCTTTCTCCTTTTGGTTAAGGCCCAAGTTGATACCCCACATCTACTCCTCTACTGGCTCAGGGTCAGACGGAGAAGTAGGAATGAGATCTTCGGGTAAAGTTGTCATTGCCCGTCTCCAGTTGTAGAGAACTTTTTTCTCCAAGACCATCTTGAAGAATCTGTTTAAAATTTTACTTTATAAGAAAATGTTGTCTATAGATGACAAATTTCATAGTTTAAAAGTTAAAAAATTGTTGATAACTATGGTTTTATGTCTTGTTGATAAAAAACGAGCCTTTTTTGTTGTAGGGTTACAACAAAAAATTATTAATTTAATCAGATTTTTTGCCTCCCTTAAAAAACCCTTAAATCCTAGCATTTTTTAAATCAAAAACTTTTTGTCCCTTACAAGATTTGTCGTCTATGTACAACAAATTTCAAAGAGTTAAATTTAAACTAGACTCTGGAATGGTTCCGGAGACAATGGCTCTTTGAGGAGGTGATAAAAGTGGTGTTAGACAGCCAAAGTAGTGAGAACTGTGAGATTCCCATCAGAAGCTACTTGTATTTCGTAAAAGGGCAAGACCTTTTGCCTATAGGAGGATGAAAGGTGCTTATTCATGACAAAGCAGTTGTGGTGGTATCGCAAGGGGTGTCCATCGCCGTCGGTCCTTGTTTGGATTGTGTCAGCAAGGTCATGTCCGAATTTTCCGGGTGGGGCGAGTTTTCTTCCTTTCCCCAATCGGCCTTTGGCGGAAGTCCCTCTTTCTATTTCAACCTACAACCAGACAAGTAGTCATCAATAGCCAACTAAACTCCTCTCGTGTTTGGTTGGC
>CAZMEQ010000036.1:0-2132 GCA_964565345.1 uncultured Gammaproteobacteria bacterium
TGATGTTCCCTGCGTCCCATGTTCTGGTTGCCGTACCAGCTTAGTGCTTCCGGTCGGCTGATTCCCCTGCGCCCTGATAATTCGACTGCCAGGGATGGCTTTGTTTGCTCCCGCGCCATGCGCCGGTTAGGGTCTGCATGGGTTGTGAAGCTATATTATTCGCGGACTGTGCCGCTAATAAACGATTAAAGATTATTTCCGGTTGTTGTGTTTTTAAAAGATGCCATGCCTCTAAGTATTGATACCAACGGCTCTTACTGTGTCTATTTACTCCATTACACACCCAAGAATTTTCTGGCTTTTCGGGAATATATAAGTGGTTACCGCTAGGAAACGCGCTTATAGGTATAACAAAGAATTTGTTTATTGATACCGCATGGCAAATAATAAAATTGGCAATTTCTCTTTGAGCATTACTAATGGCAAAATGGAACTGTCGTGTTGTTTTACCTTTGGATGTGAAAATTGTCGAATAACATGATTTAACATCTACCATATAATCATTGATAACCAGATCAATCGCCTGACTTGGTTTGTATGGCTTAATTTCATAACCAAGTGCGTTGCAAATATCATAGACCTTCTTTTCGGCCAACACTCCTTTATATAGGTTACTATCACCAGAATTGAACCGATCAACCTTTACACAAGGATTTTTCCTTAATTGTCGGTCTAACTCTACCTTAAGTTTTCGCTGTTCTTTTCTTTGGTTTTTAATCACGGTAAAATGAAACTTGAATATTTTTTCAAAAAGTTGACGTACACGCTCCCTTGTTAATCCATATTTTTTTGATATGTCGTACATTGAAACATCATTTTGATTGAGAAGGTTTTCGAAGTCAGTAAATATCTCTTTGCCATACTTTTCTGTTAATTTTGAACGGAATAGTTCGTTGGCATCCATCAAAGGAAATTCGTTTAGTAGGCCAGCCTTGTGTAGTTCCTGATAACATTCCTTGCAAAGAGGCCGTCTTTTCATTTCGATGGGATTTATTTTACAGTAAGAGCAAATCATTTTTAACAATCCTCGCCTTTTGTTAAAATACACTTACTCTCTTTAAGACTAAAGGTCAAGTCTTTTTTGGAGTAGCACGAAAATATTTTTGGATTTTTTTAGGGACAAAGTTTTCACGATATTCTTTTATCTTGTCGCCAATAATTTTTTTCATCATTACTCCAAAATAGTCTTGACCAATAGTCCTTTTGAGAGTATAGAAAAATCATGAACCTTAAAAAATGGCAAAAACTAAATAAAGTAAACAACCGTCAACTTTCTGAAATGGTAAGGGCGCAAGGTGTCCCATGTCATGAAACCATGTTGAGCCACTACCACCAGAAAAGGAAAAACTTTTCTCCAAGTGTCGCTGTCGTAATTGAGGACGTAACCTGTCATGCAGTTACGCTCAGAGAAATATTACTCCGAAACATAAAAGGGCGCGGCGAAAAGTCGGCAATATAA
The DNA here is from genome assembly GCA_964565345.1 of uncultured Gammaproteobacteria bacterium. GTDB lineage: Bacteria > Patescibacteriota > Patescibacteriia > UBA11705 > JABHMO01 > GWC2-39-14. Next base: position 1,460 of record CAZMEQ010000036.1, read on the forward strand.
TATTGTCGATCTCTCCCCCAAGAGTCGTCGAATCACGAACGGAAACAATGTCGGTGTGTTCGCAAACGTAAACAAAGTTTTCAATATATTCCACAATATATAGTGACAACACATGGCAGAAACACAACATAATGACAAAATCTTTCTCCGCTCCCGTGGCCGATGCCTATGCAAATCATCCCATGATCGTAAAGACTGTTTGAACTACGAAGCGGACAAAGACGGTAAGTGTAAGTATTTAGATCAGGTGCTTTGGATTGCTTGCCTATGGAGGCCGGAATGTCAACAACAACAGTAGCGTCATGAGGAGGTTCACTCATCAAAATGCGATCAATTACAGGGAAAAAACAAGTTAAAAACACACTTACTGAAACAAGCAAGAGAAATAACAATGGGAAGAAAAAAAGCAACAAACAAAAACTCACAGCAGAATGTTTTGATCTTTGGGGCAAGTGCATCATAGCACGAGATAGAACGTGTAGAAGTAGCGGAGATGATAGTCGCCTAAGCGCACATCACATCAGAAGCCGCACACACCACTCCACAAGGTTCAATTTGCAAAACGGCATCTGCCTATCGTGGAAAGTGCATTTCCTCCAGAAAGCCAATCCTGAGCGTTTTCAGGACATGGTTATAGAGATCATCGGGCAGGAGGAATACGACAGGCTAAAAA
>CAZMEQ010000037.1:0-2091 GCA_964565345.1 uncultured Gammaproteobacteria bacterium
CTGACAAATCCCCTTGTAGCATCAGGCATAAAAAACGGAGTGTGCACAACTCCGCTTTTGATTTTTATTTTTCCAAGCCTATGACTATTGCATTTTTTAGTTACTTTAAACATCATAGAAGAATACCAATATGCCTTATATTTGTCCAGACCTTTTAAACTAATTTATGTTTATTGAATTTTCTTCTGAACTTGCCCACTTCCATCTTTAACTTGACCTGTAGACTGGTTGTCAATTTGCTTCGTTATATCTTCACCAACATATATGTCCTTAGCAGTCAAAGTTGCTTTGTTAACAAGCGGTAAAAAGCTACCCATTTGATAACCTTGGGGTGTCACGGCAACCTGAAATATAAATTCACGTGGCGGACTGGCTCCAGCTCCTTTAGCTCCAGCTCCTGCTGGTATATTGCCTGCGTCCCAAACCAACTCTCCCGTTCTTTCGTTATATGTAATTTTTGAATCGGTTGGATATATTTGTCCTGTCCAACGTACGCCTGATGGGATAAAAGTAACAACTTTAGCACCAGAAAGATCATTGCAAATATTTTCTATGATCCAATGGACAGCAAAAGTGGTCTCACCGCCAACCTGCATTGGCAGAGGCCCAGAATTTTTAATTTTAGTGTCAGCATAATAGACTTCTGACCTAAAGAATACTTTGGGAGCCAGTTGCATTTTTAAGTTGTTATGACCAACAAGTTTTTTTATCCCATTTAAGTATGGAACATCCGGACTATCAATTTTGGCAAGTGTAGATACCGCAAAATGCTTGTCTGCCTTATCTTCCACCGGAATAAACTGTTTTACTGGAACAGTAAAACTTACAACTCCACTAGCATGAGGATCAATATTCATAAGACCCGGAACATCAGAAGCTTTCCATGATATGGTTCCTGTTGTTTCATCATAGTGACCACCATCAGAAATTACGCGTGTCATATCAAGAATTTTTCCACCCTTTATCTCAACAGTTACAATAGCATCACGAAGACCGATATCCCCTGTGTTCCGATATGTTACTTGAAAGTTTAAACTATCACCAGCTCTAATAATATTGTTTGGATTGCCAGCTATATTTTGTTTTATGATTAAAATTGGAGCAACAATTTGAGTATCAAGAGCACGCTCATCAAAAACCATAAACTCTCCGCCACTCCCAATATGCCCTATTGAAATAGTCGTGGTTTTACTTTGACCTTCATCACCAACAATCTGACCATCAATTGTGATTTTACCGCCTTGTTGTGGATCAAGATTTCCAATATACCAATACGATCCTCCCTCTGATGGCTCGGGTTCAGCGTACATCATTTTAAATCCTTGTGGAAAATTAATTCTAATCTGTACATCATTCATAATTTCTTCATCAATATTTTTATAATCCACAACATATTGCACATCGTCTCCGGAAATGATCTGCTGGGGAGCTGTAGCATTAAGAACTATAGGAGCCCCAGTAATTTTAACGCCTATTTCGCTTTTCATAAAAAGTTCTCTACTACCATTTGACGGGACAAAATTAATTGACGCATACAAATAAAGAGGAGTGTCTTTAGGGGCATAAAAAATTCCCTGAATCTCTACTGATTTTTCACTTCTTGGTGGCACATCTGGGATGTCTATCACGCTTGAAGTGGTGGTAATAATTTTTAAATTCGTATTGCTATCAGTAGGTTTAAAATTTTCCGTATATTCCAATCTGATTTCCGCATTTTTTAAAGTAGCACGATTATCGTTTTTATAATGAATTATATATTTCGTAACCTGAGTACTATCAGCCTCGTTTGGTCCTTCAAAAGATATCGATACTCGATCCTGATGAAAAGCGTCTTTTTGCCACCATTTATATACAAAAATACCGCCAAATATAAAAGCGGCTAGTGAAAAAATTACTATAAAAATATAGACTATTTTTATTTTATTATTTCTTTTTTGCTGTTTGTTCCAACTTTCTTCTCCCTTAAAAGGACTTGGAACGTCAGAAGAAAGCTTGGGATTAAACCTACTATCTTCGAGATTATGCTCGGAGATAATTTTTGACTCAGGATTATATATTTCTTTATTGAGATCATTAAGAGACATATTTATT
>CAZMEQ010000038.1:0-1874 GCA_964565345.1 uncultured Gammaproteobacteria bacterium
CTGTAGGATTAGGTAATCGCTTAGAATATTTGAGTAATCAAATTTCAGGTGGCCAGAAACAAAGAGTAGCTATTGCCCGAGCTCTAGTTTGTAATCCGAAGGTTATTTTTGCTGATGAACCGACGGGCAACTTGGATTCTAAAAGTGGAGCAACAGTGATGAATATTTTAGAACGACTAAACAAAGATGGCCGGACAATTATTCTGGTAACTCACGATCTAAATGTAGCAAGACATGCAGACCGTATTATTACGATCAATGATGGTAATATAATTTCAGATGAAAAAGTAAAAGCTTCCGACAAAGTTCACTCAAAAATCACCAACGAAGAAGATGAAGAGCAGTAAGGTTTTTATTTATGGAAAATTTAATTTTGGAATTTAAGATAGCTGTCAAAAATTTACTGACGCGCAAAGGCCGGTCTTTTTTAACTATTCTCGGTATTGTGATTGGTATTGCAGGAGTTATTACAATAATTTCCCTGGGGGCTGGTGCTCAATCACTGGTTTTAGGACAAATAAATAAATTGGGGGATAACTTAATTGGTGTTTTGCCGGGTAAAAGCAATGAAAAAGGTCCACCGACTTCTGTTTTTGGGGTTCAAATTACGACTCTTACACTCGAGGATGTTAAGGCTTTAGAAAACAAAAACAATGTTCCCAATGCGGTGGCTGTTAGCCCGATTGTTCGAGGTAATATCACTATTTCTTCGGGCAAAGAAAGTGTCGATACTTCTTTTACGGCAACAGATTTTAATTTTCCAATTATTCAAAATATAGAAATTGAAGAAGGAGGAACTTTTTTTTCACAAGCTGAAAGTGAATCTGGAGCCAATGTTATAGTACTTGGTTATGATATAGCTGAGGCTCTTTTTCCGAATAATAATAGTATTGGCAAAATTGTAAAAATAAAAAGTTCAAACGATGACCCAGGTTTACCCTTTCGAGTAATCGGAGTTCAGAAAAAAATGGGCACCGTCTTTTTTCAGAATCAAGATGATCAAGTTTTTATCCCTTTCATTGTTGGTCAGCGCCAAATCTTAGGCATCGACTATGTACAATTTTTAAGAATTAAAATTGATGATTCTTCAAATGTTTCTTATGCGATGGAAGATATAGCAGAGACTTTACGTAAACAACATCGCATTACCAATCCAGAGAACGATGATTTTTCAGTTAGAAATTTATCTGACGCTATCAAAATGATTTCTAGTATTACTGATATTTTGAGAATCTTTCTCGGTCTAATGGCTGGAATTTCTTTAATTGTTGGTGGTATTGGTATTATGAATATTATGCTCGTCAATGTTACCGAACGCACTCGAGAAATCGGTTTACGCAAAGCCCTCGGTGCAACGCGAAAAAATATTCGTAATCAATTTTTATTGGAATCAATCGTTCTAACTTTCATCGGTGGTTTAGTTGGCGTTATTCTAGGTGTCCTAATCTCATTTATAGTTTCACTCGGCGTTCGTTACGCCGGTTATGATTATTCTTTTATTATATCGTTTTTCTCAATATTTTTAGCCACAAGTGTTTCTTTAACCATTGGAATTATTTTTGGACTTTATCCGGCCCAAAAAGCTTCTAAGCTTGACCCCATCGTGGCCCTTCGATATGAATAATAGGAATCCCGTTAGAAGCCGCGGTCGTGGCGGAAGAATGGGGGATAGATTAAATTATAAACTGAATTAATTTAAGCAAGAACAAAGTCATCACAAGGTGACCGCGACCTGCTTCTAAGCGGGATGAATAATATTTACATCAAACAAGCTATACGCGGTATAAAATTTAATCCTTCTCGGACAATTTTAACAACCCTCGGTATTATGATAGGCATAGGAACAGTGCTTTTTGTTTTGTCGGCTGGTGAGG
>CAZMEQ010000039.1:0-1795 GCA_964565345.1 uncultured Gammaproteobacteria bacterium
CGTCGAGCTGAATACGAGTTTCACTTCCGTATTTACCTTTAAATTCCTTCTTAGGTTCGCCCACATAGACGTATCGTACCAATGATTTTTTTTCCAATGATTGCAACTCAGTCGCTTCAGGAGCATGAATATCCACTTTATAAGTCACCTCTTTCATTGAGGTTGAAACCATAAAGAAAAATAACAACATAAAAATGATGTCAGGCAACGAGGCTGTGCTGATTGCTGGAACCTCCTTATTTCCTTTTCGTCTAATTGTAGCCATTATTTTTTCCCTCCATAATTTTTAGGTTCCGCTTCCGAAATTTTCTGAGGATAGATTGTTTGAATGGCCTTTTGGCGATTTTCATCTAACTCATCGTATTTCATGCCGAAACGAGCTTGCGCCATTTCGTTACGCAATTCGTTGTAAGCCGCAACTAATTCATTTTGAACTTCAATATATTTTTGATACTGAGTTCCACGGTCATTCTGCAACGAAATAACATGATTTTTTGTTGTTAATACCGTTTCTTTTATTCCATCAAATTCGACTTCCACTGGTACTTTTTCAGGTAAAGAAGCATCATTGGCCTCATTCTGTATAAAAAGTTTAGCCTTTTCTTTAAGCTGTTTTACATCCAATGGTTCCCCTTGTACTAACAATTGGTTATTACTATTAACCAACACGATAAAGATGTTTCGTTTTTTTACATCAATATCGGGTTTTTCCATATTAGGTGGTAAAGGTGGCGGCAAACGACGCGAAAGACCTTTATCAACAGACATGGTTGTAGTTACCAGGAAGAAAATGAGGAGTAAAAAGGCGATATCGGCCATAGAACTCGCATTGATTTCTTGAACTTTCCTTTTTCCCATATATTCCCTTTACTTTATAATTGGTATAGAACCAATTAATAGTTTGTTATTTAATTTTAGAATAAACTACTGTCCCTATAATTGTAAGAACAGTTCCAATTGACAAAATGTACATAGAATATACACACATATCTGTAAATTGAGCCCAAAAGCCACTATTGTCGGTGCCTTCGTAACCTATAATGTTAATCGTTTCACTACTACCTAGAAACCACGAAATAACAAATACAGCCACAAATGCAGCAAGCACAGCTAATGACGTCCAACCTTTCTTAGCATTTTCTTTAAATGCAGCAACAAATTGAACCAGTGTAACTGCCAACGTAATAAGAATAGCTAAACCACAGAGAATATAGCTCCAGTCGAGTAATGCATCGGTAAAATAGGGTTGATCCCAAGGGTTGCCGTTTATCTCAACCTGTTCACTACCACCTACCCAAAACAATACCGACACCACAATAGATACTGCAAAAAGTACCCAGAGTGATATTTTTGGTAAATTATTTAAGAATTTTGACATAGTTCACTTATTTTTTAACAGAATGTTTAACTACAATATCAAGCAAAGAGATAGAAGAATCTTCCATATCATTTACTAAAGCATCGATGCGTGATAAAATGTAGTTATAGAAAATTTGAAGAATAATAGCCACAATAAGACCGAATACAGTAGTCAACAAAGCCACTTTAATACCACCAGCTACAATGGTTGCAGAGATATCACCAGCTTGTTGAATTTTGTCAAACGCTTCAATCATACCAATTACAGTTCCCATGAAACCTAACATTGGAGCCAAAGCAATAAATAACGAAATCCAAGATAAGTTTTTCTCAAGTAAACCTAATTGAACTGAGCCATAAGATGCTACTGATTTTTCAACCACATCAACGCCTTCGTCATAACGAGAAAGACCTTGGTAGAAGATTGAAGCCACAG
>CAZMEQ010000040.1:0-1743 GCA_964565345.1 uncultured Gammaproteobacteria bacterium
CCTCACCAGCCGACAAAACAAAAAGCACTGTTCCTATGCCTATCATAATACCGAGAGTCGTTAAGATTGTCCGTGAAGGATTAAATTTTATACCGCGTATAGCTTGTTTGATGTATATATTATTCATATCGAAGAGCCACGATGGGGTCAAGTTTAGAAGCTTTTTGGGCCGGATAAAGTCCAAAAATAATTCCAATGGTTAAAGAAACACTTGTGGCTAAAAATATTGAGAAAAACGATATAATAAAAGAATAATCATAACCGGCGTAACGAACGCCGAGTGAAACTATAAATGAGATTAGGACACCTAGAATAACGCCAACTAAACCACCGATGAAAGTTAGAACGATTGATTCCAATAAAAATTGATTACGAATATTTTTTCGCGTTGCACCGAGGGCTTTGCGTAAACCGATTTCTCGAGTGCGTTCGGTAACATTGACGAGCATAATATTCATAATACCAATACCACCAACAATTAAAGAAATTCCAGCCATTAGACCGAGAAAGATTCTCAAAATATCAGTAATACTAGAAATCATTTTGATAGCGTCAGATAAATTTCTAACTGAAAAATCATCGTTCTCTGGATTGGTAATGCGATGTTGTTTACGTAAAGTCTCTGCTATATCTTCCATCGCATAAGAAACATTTGAAGAATCATCAATTTTAATTCTTAAAAATTGTACATAGTCGATGCCTAAGATTTGGCGCTGACCAACAATAAAAGGAATAAAGACTTGATCATCTTGATTCTGAAAAAAAACTGTACCCATTTTCTTCTGAACTCCAATAACCCTAAATGGTAAACCTGGATCATCGTTAGAACTTTTTATTTTAACTATTTTACCCAAACTATTATTGTTCGGGAATAGGGCTTCGGCTATATCGTAGCCGAGAACTATTACATTGGCCCCTGATTCACTTTCAGCTTGCGAAAAAAAAGTTCCCCCCTCTTCTATTTCAACATTTTGAATAATTGGAAAATTCCAGTCTGTTCCAGTAAATGAAGTATCAACACTCTCTTTGCCTGAAGAAATAGTAATATTGCCTCGAACAATCGGGCTAACGGCCATCGCATTTGGAACGTTATTTTTATTTTCCAGAGCTTTAACATCATCAAGAGTCAAGGTCGTAATCTGAACTCCAAAGACAGACGTCGGTGGACCATTTTCATTGCTTTTGCCTGGCAAAACACCGATTAAGTTGTTTCCTAATTTATTTATTTGTCCTAAAACCAGAGACTGAGCTCCAGCCCCTAGAGAAATAATAGTAATGACTCCAGCAATACCTATCACAATACCTAGAATCGTTAAAAAAGACCGGCCTTTACGTGTCAATAAATTTTTGACTGTGATTTTAAGTTCCGAGATTAAATTTTCCATAGATAAAAAGCTTACAAGTCCTCATCTTCTTCTTTGATGATTTTTGAATGAACTTTGTCACTGGCTTTAACTTTCTCGTCAGAAATTATATTACCGTCATTGATTGTAATAATACGATCTGCATGTCTGGCTACATTTAGATCGTGAGTCACGAGAATAATAGTCCGGCCGTCTTTGTTTAATCGCTCTAATATATTCATAACCGTCGCTCCACTCTTTGAATCTAAATTACCTGTCGGCTCATCAGCAAAAATTACTTTCGGATCACAAACTAAAGCGCGGGCAATAGCGACTCTTTGTTTTTGGCCACCTGAAATTTGATTACTCAAATATTCTAAGCGATTACCTAATCCTACAG
>CAZMEQ010000041.1:0-1673 GCA_964565345.1 uncultured Gammaproteobacteria bacterium
TTGTTTGCTTGTCTTTTGGCAAAAGATATTAGACCCATTTATGTAGATCAAATAAAAGACACAAAGTGTTTACAGACAATAAAAAGACCTGATTTTGATGTTTCAAAATTTTATAATATAAGGATTAAAAACTATACTTACGAGACAATGTATCTTCCACAATACAACAATATTAAACTGGTTGTTGGTAATAAAGAATATCTGGCAAGTAAAAATTATTGGAAATCAACAAGCGTTAAAAAAGGTTTGCTTGGTTTGGCGGGTGATGTATTTTTTAAAGCCTTTGCTGGTCATGCGCCAGGTTCAACCATTACCGGATTTGCCAAAGGCGAGCTGGCAAAAATTCCTGAAGAGGAATTATTTAATAAAACAAAGCTAATGCCACAAGAGGAGGCCGAAGGATTGGTTTGTTTTATTTTGAATGATAAATTAGATAAAAATGTTAAAGCTAAAATAGTTTTGTCTGGTGTTGAAAGCGGCACAGAAAAAATAGACTTAGTTCAGGACATTGAGTTTAAATGATATCAGAGATGTTTGTGTTGAAGGAGTGCTAGTCACGATCTTTGAAATCATTCGCTTAGCGAATACAAAATAAGCGACCACTGAGCCAGCGAGACGCGTCAGCGGCGAACGGCGAATTGGCGCGTTGGGGTCCAGGGGCTTGCCCCGGTGCATTTCTTTGGTTCTTTCTTTGTGCAGGCGACCGAGAGCGACCACAAGTCGCCGCGGAAGTCTCAGTGCGTAAACGGCGCACGGTGTGCAAAGAAAGGAACGCCCCCGGCAGGGTTTATGATGACTGGCGGCGCAGCTACTGCTGCGCTTGGTGGTGTAGGCTGGATGAGTGCTGGTGCGGCAGCGGCTATTGGCGTTGGTGTTGGGGCGGTGGTCTCTAATTATGTTACAGCGTTTTCAATGTCTGTAGCGTCCGGGCATACGTTTGAGCAGTCTAATAGTGCTGGTTCGCGGATGGTGACACAGAGTGACTATACGTTAACGATCATTTCTATGGGTATAACTTATTTTGCCGTTAATGCCGTCACTGCCGATGGTGCAGAAAAAGCGGCACAGGGTAGAAATACAACTAACGGCGGCGGCCCGACTGTGGATGGGGTGGATTTAGGTTATAGACCAACGGAGCCGAATGTTCCAGATACGGTTGATCCGCAGGGGTTGATAGGTATTGAATCGAATGTACCGACGGAGACTGCTTGGAAGTATACAGCTGAAGAAATACGAGCGCTTAGGGCGGATTCTGCAGGCAAGCTGGCAGGAATTAATGAATTATGTTTTGGTGGACTTTCAGCAATGTATGCGCCACCTTCTGGTGTTTTAAGTGCAGTTGGATCTCAGTTTATACATTATACTGTTAATAGTGGTCTGAGTGGAACTCCTATTGGTGCTGGTTCTATTGTTTTAGGTTCTGTTATGATTGGGGCTGAAAACTGGAGCAATGTTAGTAATGCATATAGTCGTGCATATAATTTAATTTATTAGGAGTCGAAATGAGTAAAATTAATAATATTTATGAAAAGGTTTGTCTTTTTATACTTAATAACATGTTTCAGTGGGGCCCATATTCTAATATATTTATATTTGCATTTGTAATTGCTGGAATTGTTTTAATTGTTTTGTTTAAGATGATCTACTTATAAAAAAACTCAGAGAAAATAGGG
>CAZMEQ010000042.1:0-1672 GCA_964565345.1 uncultured Gammaproteobacteria bacterium
GCCGAAATGAAAGAAAGGCAAGTCGCCTAAAAGCAGTTGGGAGGTTCTGCTCGAACAAAACCTCCACTAATAATTAACATCACGTCTTATTAAAAAGAAATGGCTAAAAAACTCGATCATATTAATATTGGAACTCTTATTACTCTTACTCTTATGTGGGGTAGTATTTTCCTGTTATGTATCTTGCATAAAATTTTTTACCAGTGGCAATAACAAACGACAATGGAACGCACCAGTTACACCATCGAAAATGATAGCGACATCGAATTCCAAGAAAATGGCAACATGTTCATCGTGCCAAGATACGCCATAGTCGGCAAATGGAATAAATTAAGTGGCTTTAAAACCCGTGAGGAAGCGGGCATATTTCTTTATGAATATCTTGAACAAAAAACTTAGCTTAGCTGAGTTTGAAAAGTACATTAAGGGCAAGGATTTTGCGCCGAATAATCCTTGTAAGTTGGTCATCCATCATACATGGAAGCCCACCGAACAAGACTGGAAAGGAGCAACCACCATTTTAGCGCTCAAAAAGTTTTACGAAGGCAAGGAGTGGTCGGCTGGTCCGCACCTCTTTGTCGCGCCTGACGGCATCTGGCTGTTTACGGATATGAACACGCAAGGCATCCACGCGGGCGTGGGCAATTACAGGTCAATCGGGATCGAAGTGGTAGGGAACTATGACGGCGCGAAATGGTCAGGTCAAATCAAAGACTTGGCTTTCGGCGTAATCAAGGCTCTCAAAGCCGAACTGGAAATCCTAGACGAGAATATTTGTTTCCACCGAGATTACAATGTTTATAAAACTTGTCCGGGAACGGCTATTACTAAAAAATGGATATTAGAAAAACTCAAAGAAGTTGCACCTGTTGCAGAAAATACAACAACTGAACCAGTAGAACCGCCAGTATTTGAAACGCATCCCATTGTAACAGAGCAGGGAATTTGGCAGGACGCGATAGCAGAAATCCTAAAACTCATTGGTAAATTTTTTAATTTATTATTCAAATAATATGAAAAAACCAATCAAAGAAAGTTGCGAGCTGATCCGCGCCAAAAGAATGATTAAACTTTTGGGCGACCTGCTCGAAGAAGCCTTTGTCGCTGAGCGCGCCGAGTTTCGGAAAGGCATGGCTTATGGCATTGTAATCGGCGGAATTATTGTGGCTCTAACTATTTTATTATAACTATGGAAAAACTAAAAGCCTTTTTAAAAGGCAAAGATTTTCAGCGCTTTCTCTGGAACACGCTGTATGGTTTTATCGGTCTCGGAATCGTTTATGTTTCCGGTGAATCGTGGCTTTACGCGCCAATCATAATTGCATTATTGAATGGAGCTTCCAAAGCAATCTACAACAAGACTCAGGAATAAAAATCAAAGAAAATTGTAGTACAATCTAAACCCTTACCCCCAAACTGGGGCAGGGGGTTTTGTGTTTGACTATATCAACATAAAATGCTAGACTTGCCTTTAATTCACAGTTTAATTTATCCCTTCACTTTTGTAGGAAAGTGTGGTAGAATATTATTAGCTAGTTTTGTAGGAGGCTAGTATATTCTGCTCATCTGACGCGCTTCCTACAAAGTTGCTGAAGGTGAGCAGTTTTATGTATAAATGTACACTTTATGGTCATGATTGGGATGACTGGAAAGAATATTCCATCAATAGAAT
>CAZMEQ010000043.1:0-1643 GCA_964565345.1 uncultured Gammaproteobacteria bacterium
GTCCCGGCTGGCCATCCTGGCCGCCACTTGGGGCATGATCCGCATCCTTGCGATAGCCATAGCTAAACTCGGGTGCCTCGTCATCAGGCCCGAGGCGAATACTGCCAAAGCGTGACAACCCCAACCAGAGTGTAAAAATGACAAAGCCACTGGTCACTAATAAGTACAACCAGCCAAAGTCATCAGCGGTCGCATCCAGTGCTTTTTGCGCTAACTCTTGAACGCCATCAGGGTTACTGACTGTGGCAATTAAAAACAAACCAATAAAGAGTATTGATAGGTAAAAAACGGTTCCTACGTCTCCTAAAAGACGGTTTACCCATTGCTTAAACGTACTCATTACTTTCCTTAGAACTTACTATTTAACTAACTATTTCTTACAGGCAACCACTTGAACGACTGCTCCTTTACCCTGGTGATAGTTTCCTTCAGAGATTTCACGCTCTACTTCAGCACCTATTATAAAATCCAAACCGTTTAGTTCTTGCTGCAACCCTTCAAGCGACATAAACATATCTATTTGCGAGGCAGGAGGACCACCCACTCCATCCATGTCAATATGAGCAGCTGTATAGGCTTCTAGCATAAAGACGCCATTTTCTTTTAATGCAGCCACTGCCTGCTTATGCAATTTCAACCGTAACTCAAGAGGCACATGAGCGAAAATTGAAACGATGCCATCCCAAGCGTCTACGCCTAAATCATACTCATTTAAGTTGGCTACCACTGTGGTGATTTTTACACCCTGTTCAGCCGCCAATTTGTGTGCTTTTTCTAAGCCGACGCTAGACTGGTCAACCGCTGTAACGTCATAACCTTGCTTGGCTAAAAACACAGCATTGCGACCTTCACCTTCGGCTAAGCAAAGAACCTTACCTCCTTTAGGTAATTTAGAAAATTCGGCTTGTAATAAATAAAGGCACTCAAGATTTTTATGCTTATTTTTCTAATTGGGAAGCTGTTCTATTTACCCAAATATCGGAAGATGTTATTTTTGCCTTTAACGAATACGCAGCATTAATACGCGAAGACTTGTTTGTTGCAGATGACGAGGAATTTGAGGTTTTAGCAGTTATAAACCTCTCTCCAACTAAAGATGTTAATGGAAATTATGGTCTAATTTTTTATACCGCAATCGAAGACGAAGAGATCAATGAATATAATGCAGGTATGCTTTTTTCTGATATAGTGCTAGTTTACGATAATGGATATTTTAACACTGTTCGCTTTGAGGACATAATTGATGAAGATCAAGAAACAATATTGGATGAAGGCATTCATAATACAAGAATTGAGATTGAAGGTTATGAGTTTGAAATAAAAATTAAAACCATTTTAGATGAAATATCAAGCGATGATTTTTCAAAAAACTTGGCATTTAATAATAAAATTGAAATTGATATAGACTCTGAATCCGTTAAATTAGGCTCCACTTTAGAAGAAGTCTTAAGCGACATGAAACTAAGTTTATATCTAGGAATTTATTATATAAATCACCACAAACATTCTAATGTTCAAGTTACAAAAGATATGGTTGTTTCTTATGACATTGACACAGAAGGATACGGCTTTATAGTTATCAAATATACTGTTGATGAAAAAGATTATTTCACCTCAAAAACCTTTTTAGTTGCTAAAGATGG
>CAZMEQ010000044.1:0-1643 GCA_964565345.1 uncultured Gammaproteobacteria bacterium
TAATTAACCGTACACCAATGGGTGCCTATCCCCCGTTAATCGGGTAGAGCCCAAAATATTAATAATTGCGTTTTTATTGAGTCCGCATAAACCCGTTGTCGTATAAACCAAGCTAAACCAAAATGGTGGGTAAATTGGTGAGTAGGCGGAAGGTTAACTTGATTAAATCGTTATAAATCAATGACTTATGATTTGAATTGGTAGCAAGGGGCGCTCCCGCAATATGTCTATATACGTTCACCAAAATCCAAAGAATTATGTAACATACTGAATTTAAAGTAAATAATGTTTACGGTTATCTACAGGCGTGCACTCAAATCTATATATTGATGTGGGGTAATGTGTGGGGTAATATGCTTTTCTTTGAACATGGTCATAGGAGGTTCACTTGATTACGCATAAACAGGCTCTAAGCATTTCACCAGAAGGAAAAAACATACACACGGGCATTCCTGGCTTTTACTTGTATAAAACAAATAAAAAAGGTCGTGGGCAGTGGTTGTTTAGATTTGTCTCGCCAGTAACAGGTAGACGAAGGGATTATATTCTTGGGTACTTTCCTGAAATTTCAGTTAAAGATGCACTAGATGAAGGAATGAGATTAAGGAGACTTGTGGATAATGGTGGTGATCCCCTTGAAGAAAGAATAAAAACTGTGATCCCCCAAAATGACATGATAACTTTTGAGGAATTTGCAATTAAATTTCACGAAGAGAAAAATCTTGATTTCTCTGATGGTCATAGGAAACGTTGGATTGGGACACTGGCAAGGCATATTTTCCCTGCGATAGGTTCAAGACAAATTGCTGACTTAACCATGCACGACTTTTATAATGTATTGAATCCTATTTGGCGTACTACACCCGATCAAGCGGGTCGAATAAAAGATAGATGCGCCAAAATAATGGATTACTATATTTTCACTAAAGGACTAGATATTGGCAACCCTGTAGAGTTGGCTTTAGCTGGATTAGGTCAAAGGCCAATAAAAAATCAGCATAGACCCTGTGTTCCATTTGAAGACTTACCTGATTTTGTTTATGAGCACTTATCAGCATCACCGTTGGATGGCGTAAGAGCTATAATGCTCTTTGGTATTTTAACTGCGGCAAGAAGCAAAGAGGTTAGAGAGGCAAAATGGAAGGAGATAGATTTTAAATCCAAGATTTGGGTGCTATCTCCTGAGCGTATGAAGGCTAGAAAGGAACACAGAGTACCTCTATCATCACAGGCACTCAAGATACTAGCTAATCAGAAACTAATAGTTGGAGATTCCCCAGAAGAGTTTATTTTTGCTCGAACAAAAGGAAAGCCAATGTCGGATGTCCCACCATCAAAATTTTTAAGAGAAAGGAATATACCTAGTGACACCGAAGGGCAGACAGCCACCTTTCATGGCTTTCGCTCTACGTTTAGGAGTTGGGCATCTGAGAGGGATTATCCTCGTGATGTTGCTGAGCAAGCTTTAGCGCATACTGTTGAAAATAAAGTAGAACGTGCATATAAAAGAACTGACCATTTAGAAGCACGAAAAATAATGATGCAAGACTGGGCTGATTATGCTTTCAGCAAGATTTCATCCACTAAATCGCTTGAAAACGAAATTGCCAATGAGCCTCAAGCCACCGTTGAAGAAGCTTTGC
>CAZMEQ010000045.1:0-1544 GCA_964565345.1 uncultured Gammaproteobacteria bacterium
ATTACTTCTTAACTTTTGTCTCAATTAAGGCTATTGAATCTAGATAGTCCTGTTCCACATCGCTTAGCGTTTTGGCCTGATACTTTTTATACTCTTTTGTTGCCTTATTTATTGCCTGCTCATGACTTATGCTTCCGGCAGTTTTTAGTAGTTGCTCCCCACTCATAGTCAAAATTTTGTCTAAATGCGAAGACCAAGCAACCATGGTCATAGGTGTTTCCCTTTCAGCTTGCCGTTCAGCAAAGTCTAAATAGCCTGAAACAATTTGTCCTAAGGCCCTCAATTCTTTTTCATTTAAATAATTTTTAGCAATAACCGCATCACTGAGAGTTGGTCTGTTGCCTTTAAAGTTACTTAATCCCATAAACTCTTTTTCTGCGTCCGCCCTATTATATATAACTTCCGCTGCCGTCTGTCCAAGGACCGCATAGTGAATTTTGTTTTGAACTTTCTTGAAAAATTCTATTGATGTAACTGCCTTAGCATCATAATCAATGCTTGTAGCATAAATATCAAGCACCTGACGATAAAACACCTTCTCGGAAGCACGAATGTCTCTAATACGTTGAAGAAGCTCTTTCCAATACCCACCACCGCCCAAATTCTTTAGACGGTCATCATCCATGGCAAATCCTTTAACCATATATTCTTTTAATCGCTCTGTTGCCCAAATACGAAATTTTGTGGCAACAGATGATTTTACACGATACCCCAAGGAGATTATCATGTCTAAATTATAGTATGGGATATTTCTTTGAACTTCTCTGGTTCCTTCCAAACGAACTTGTCGGAAATTCCGACAGGTTGATTTTTTATCAAGTTCCCCTTCTTCATAAATATGCTTTATATGCTCTACCACATTGGTACGTGACGTTTGATATAATTCTGTCATTTGTTGTTGTGTTAGCCAAATCGTATCATTTTCCAGCTTTACATCGATATGCGTCACGCCATCATTGGCAACATAAATTATTACATCACTGTTATTTTTTTTAGGTTAATTGTAAAATCAAGTTGAACATATAAAATGACCCACGATGAGTCATGTGTTAAGATAGAGTTACGACACAAAATCTGACACAAGGGGCTCATCATGGATCACTTAGAGAATACCACAAAGCATCAGAAATATAAACACTTATCTTTAGAAGATAGGGTAATAATTCAAATCAGGCTTAAGGATGGATGGACTGCACCTAGAATTGCCGAGGCTATTGGCTGCTGTTCCAACACTGTTAGAAATGAGATAAAACGAGGTTCAAGGCCAATGTACAAGAACAAAAGACTGTGCTATCGTGCTAATACCGGACATAAAAATTACGTCGAAAACAGAAAAAGCTGTCATCGTAAATACAAAATCTTATCTTGTAGCAAATTCATTGATCACGTCATGAAAATGTTTAAAGGTCCTAACAAATGGTCTTTTGACGCAATTACTGGAGAGGCAGCTACTGTAGGACGATTTCCCAAACCCCATATGGTTTGCACCAAGACCCTATATAATTATGCAGACCTTGGCTTGATTGCTATAAAAAACTTTGACT